>DAHVOH010000040.1 GCA_027318915.1 Clostridiales bacterium | reverse complement strand
GGCCTTTCCCGTCCATTGAGCCATTAAGGAGCCCGCGGCATGCAGATTACCACCGCGTCCACCACCGTGCGGGGCGCCACCCTCTGGCACCGAGAGGCCGGCAGCGGCTACCCCGTCGTCCTGCTGCACGGGGGCGGGGGAACGGGCAAAGCGTTTGCCCACCAACTGGAGGGACTGGCGTCACGCTATCGCGTCATTGCCCCCGACCTTCCCGGATTTGGGCGCTCCGATTGGGTGCCGGGAGTCGAACGGGTGGATGAATTGTGGCCTGTGTTGCTGGAATGGATGGAGGCCCTCGACATCCGGCGTTGGGCTCTCGGCGGCAATTCCATGGGTGGGAGGGTGGCCTTGGCCGCCGCCATCGGGGCGCCGGACCGCATCAGCCATCTCGTTCTGCTGGATGCCGTGGGCGTGGTGATACCGGAACTGCCGCCCCAAAATCCTCTGTTGATCCCGGCCGATCGCTACATGCGTTCCCTCGTCTACGATCCCGATCACTATCGCCGCATCACGCCGTACCGAACGCTGGAGGATGCCCAGGAGCTGAATCGCGGACGGGCCTCCTTCGCCCGCTATCTGGCCGGCTCCGCCATCGGCCCCGACCGGGGGCCGGAACTCCATCGAGCAGCCATGCCGACTTTGTTGATCTGGGGGCGTCATGACCAAATCGTCCCCTTGGCCTACGGGCGCGCGTTGGCCGCCCAGATGCCGCAGGCGGAGTTGGTGGTCTTGGAAAACACCGGCCATCTGCCGCACATCGAAGCGGCCGAGTTGGTCACTCACCTCATCGCCGATTTCCTCGACCGGCATCCCGTCTCCGCCGTGTAGGACCTCGACGCCGATCCCAGCGGCGGACGCGCGGCCATGCAGGCCCTTTGGGCCCGGCGTGGCACGACGGCGGCCGCTGCCCGGGTTGTCGCGTCCCGACGTGTTGTTCCCTGCCCCGCCACGCTCGTCGGATGAGCAGACCGGCGAGTCCCGGGCCCTCAGGGAAGGCCTTCTCCGACGCCCCTTGCGGACGCCGACAGAAACGTCTCGGACAAACGCTCGCCTGGCCGGACACCGGGCAGCCAGCCATCCGCCGTGGGGTGGCCGACGCCCGTCGCTGTCGGCGGAACGGCCTTATCGTGGTGTGCTACGATGGCTCCGTCCGGGGATCGCACCCATGCTGCTTCGCCGTACGCCGGTTGCCATGGGCTTGAATCTCCGCAGCGGCACGGGGTTCGCCGTCCACGACGGCGGAGGCCCAAAGCCTGCTCCGTGGCTCACGGTCAGATATGACCTGCAGACTCGAAAGAGGGGGCGAAGATGACCGGCCTGGAGCCCGCCCGGGTGCTGGAGAATTTTCTCCGCAGTCTCGCGTTGCGTCCCGGGCTGACCGTCGTGGACGTGGCCAGCGGCCGCGGCACCATGGCTGCGGCCCTGACTCGATGGGGCGTCTCGGTCGTGGCCGTGGACCCCGCGCCGCCCCCTCGGAATGATCCGTCCATGGCCGGCGTCTCCTGGGTCCGGGCCGAGGCGGACGCCATCCCCCTGTCGGACGCCAGTGCTGATCGGGTCGTCTGCCGGTACGGAGCCCACCACCTGACTCGCCTGTCGACGTCGGTGGCCGAATGGGTCCGTGTATTGAAACCCGGTGGCCGGCTCGGCCTCTTGGACATCACGGCTCCCAGCGGTTTGCGGGCCGCCGCAGCCGCGGTCGAACGGTCCCGCGATCCGCAGTTGGTTCGCCTCCTCACGCCCGAGGAGTGGTGGACGCTTCTCGCTCAGGCGGGTCTTGGACCCCGCCGGCTCGGCCTGACGGTCGAACATGTCGGGCTGGCCGTCTGGCTCGGCGGCGTGGAGCCGGCCATCGCCAGTGGACGCCGGGCCCTGGAACATCTGGCCGCTGTCCCGGAGCCCCTCATCGACGCGGTCTGCGACACCGACGGCATGCGCCGCTTCACGCTGTGGATTGTGGCGGAGAAACCGCGCCGCTGAGCCGTGACGCGCATGCGGACCGACCGCACCATCGAGCATGGCAAGCCGCATCCCGCGCCTGCCGCCGGCCGCGGCACGCCTACCAAGAATAACCGCCGGGCCGACTCCGCCCCGCGGAGACCCGCAATCCTGGCACCGTCACGCCGGCGAGCTGTTCTCCCGGGCCGAGGTCCGGTCCCGTCTACCCGTTCCCGGTTCGCACCCATTGCCACTCTGCGCCCCGGCCCTCCTCCGACCGGGCATCTCTCCCATGCGCCGCTCAGAGTATCCCGGGACCCAACCTCCTCTTCATCTGGGCCAGAAAGCTCCGATGCCGCGGGGTGCTGAACTCCAGATGGTCGTACACGCGCAATTTCACCCAGTCCTCGACAAACATCCACCCCAGGCAATACGCCCAGACCAGACCCGCCTGTGCCCATGTGATGGAGGCCACCAAGCCCAGGGGATACACCACAAATAGTGTGGCCAACGCCTTGGTGACGACGGCGGACCAGAGCAAGGCGGACGACGGCCGCGGTTGTTGCCAGAACCGCTTGCGCGTTCGCGCGATGAACAGCGTCAGATGGCCGGCCACCGCGAGTTTGAGAAAGATCAACGTTTGGATGTGGGCGATGTCGAGGTGCAGATATTCTTTGGCGATGAGCAGCATGCCAAACGTTTCGACCACCCCGATGAGACCCAGAATCGTCGAGACCGTCAACACCCGATGCATGTTCCAGCGCACCGGCCGGGGATCGAGCGGCGTGTTGTCGGTAGCGATGGCCATGATGGGAACGTCGTTGAAAAACGCCAACAGAATAATCATGATGGCGGTGATCGGGTAAAAATTGAACACGAGCATGGCCAAGACCACGAACACCATGATGCGGATGGTCTCCACGATCCGATAAATCGCGTAACTGTTCATCCGCTCGAAAATCCGCCGAGCCTCTTCGATGGCGCTGATGATGACCTTCAACCCAGGCGCCGTGAGCACCAGCGCTGCCGCCGCCCGCGCGGCATCGGTGGCCCCGGAAACGGCAATGCCGACATCGGCCTGTTTGAGCGCCGGCGCGTCGTTAACCCCGTCCCCGGTCATCGCCACCAGATTGCCGCTCTGCTGCAGTGCCTTGACGATGCCATATTTGTGTTCCGGATACACCTCGGCAAATCCATCTGCCTGGACGATTTCTTGGCGTGTTTGGGCGCTGAGGTTTGCACTGTCGGCGTTCTGGCGGAACACCGTGTCGGCGGCAAGGATCTGTGTCCCGAGGCCCAGCTGGCCGGCGACTTCCTTGGCGATCGCCACATTGTCGCCCGTCACCATCTTGACTTCGATGCCATGCGCATGAGCTTGCGCAATCGTCTCCCGCGAGTCCTCGCGGGGCGGATCAAAGAGGGGAATCAACCCCGCCAACTGCCACGTCCCCCCATCGGGCTTGCTCGCCACCCCCAGGGTTCGATACCCTGTGGCCGCCAGGGCCGTTATCCGATCCTGCACCTGCCGCAGGGCGACCTCTCCGACCAGGCACAGGTTGAGGACCACTTGCGGAGCTCCCTTGGTGACGGTCCACCCGTGCCCGGCCGGATCCGTCACATGCGCCTCGGTGCGCTTGCTCACCGGGTCAAACGGGACAAACGTGTCCTGTTTCCACCCGGCCAACAGCTCGGGCTCGGAGACCGCTCCCAGCACGGCCAAGTCAATGCTGTCTTCGTTTTCGGCCTTGGAGGCAAGGGCTGCCGCTCGGATACAGTCATCCCGTCCCAGACCCGAGGCCGGTTCCACCGCGCCCACCGTCAGCCTGTTTTGCGTCAATGTGCCCGTCTTGTCCGAGCATAGTACTTCGACGCCCGCCATTTCCTCGATGGATTCCAGCCGCGTGACGATGGCGCGCATGCGCGACAGTTTCAAGGCGCCCAGTGCCATCGTGACCGACAACACCGCCGGCATGGCGACGGGAATCGACGCCACGGTCAGGATGAGAGCGAACTGCAGAACCCCCAGGAACGGCTGGCCTCGGAACAGCTCCACCGAAATGAGCAGCGCGACCAAGCCCAGGGCTATGTAAATCAAATAGTCGCCAATGCGCAGGACGGCCTTTTGGAAGTGGGATACGGAGCCGGCCTTCTGCACGAGGCCAGCCGTCCGTCCAAAAAAGGTGCTCATGCCGATCGCCGTCACAACCGCCCGCATTTCTCCCTGCTTGACGATGGTCCCGGAGTAGGCGCCATCCCCCCTTCGCTTACCCACCGGCAGCGACTCTCCCGTCAACGCCGATTGGTCAACGCTGAGATAGTCCCCGTCCACCAGCTGCACATCAGCCGGGATGATGTCGCCCAACCGAATCCGAATGATGTCTCCCGGGACCAACTGCGCGGCCGGAATCTCGCGCCACTGGCCATCGCGCAGGACCCGCGCCTTCAGGGCCAACTGTCTCTTCAACGCGTCCAGCGCGCTGCTCGCCTTGAACTCCTGCCAAAAGCCGACCGCCGCGTTGAACACCAGCAGCAGCGAAATGATGACAAGATCCGCCCAGTGCCGGACGACCGCGGACAGGAGAGCCGCGACCTCGATCATCCAGGGGATGGGACCCCAAAAATAATGCACAAGGCGGCCCAACGGGCTGACCGTCTTCTCCTGCAGCGTATTGGTGCCATACGTCAGCAGGCGGGTCTGGACCTCGGTGCTGGTCAGACCATCCACGCCGGCATGCAACCCGGCAAAAGTTTCCTCAATGGCCGGGCGGGCCGCGCCCCCCGCCGGACTGTTACCTTCGCCGCTGGAATTCATGGATCCAGCATCGCGGGGAATGCCGCAGCGTGTCAACGGCCGTTCGGCGCAACCCCGAGTGCGAGTGTCCGTCACCACCGGCGGAAAATCCGCGCTGCGCGGCCGACCGACTACGGTCGGCCACACCCATTGCTGCGCGCGCTGTGGAAGTCCCTGCGTCGCCGCACGTTTTAACGCCTTCGTCGTCCCCAGCCGCCCGGGTATCGCCTGCCACTGGCCCGGCTCAACTTCCCTCTGAGTCGGACCCCCGACCGGAGGGCGACGTCCGAGCGCCGTCGTATCCGTGACCGAACAGCTCACCGCCGGCAGGGCACGTTCCGGGGACCCTCCCGGTTGAGCGCATGGCCCCTACGCCCACGGGGACCGGCAAGCCGGTCGATGACACGGGCAAAAGAGCAGGGGTCTGGGGCCGCGGGCAAAGAACGCTGGGACAACACGGTTGGGTCAGACCCACCAGTCTGTCCCGCATCGATGAGGCGTGGGCGCTGCTCCGTGATGCCTTCCATCGCAATTCAATCTCGATTCAATCTGGACTCGAACCGCGGCCGAGACGGGCCGAGCTCCGCCCTCAGGACTCTTCGGACACCAAGGAAATGTCGAGGCGGGCCGCCACCTGCCGCAGATCCTCCCACACCAGCGGCTTCTGGCGCGGGTCGCGGAGAAGAAAGGCAGGATGATAGGTCGGCATCACCGCCCGGGCGCCGAGCCTCTGCCACTGTCCCCGCACGCGGGTGATGCGCATGTCCGCACCCAGCACGGCCCGGGTGGCGGTCGCGCCGAGCGTCACGATCACTTCCGGGTCCACCAACGCGATTTGACGTGACAGAAACGGCAAGCAGGCCAGCGCCTCCTCATCGCTGGGCGTGCGGTTCTGCGGAGGGCGGCACTTCACCACGTTGGCAATGTAGACCTGGCTTCGATCGAGACGGATCGCAGCCAGCATTCGGTCCAAGAGTTGACCGGCAGACCCGACAAAGGGCCTGCCCTCCTCATCCTCCTGCTTGCCGGGTCCTTCCCCGATCAACATCAAACGAGCCGGCGCCGCTCCCTCGCCCGGCACCGTGTGCCGCCGCCCCCGATAGAGGCCGCAGGCCTGACAAGCCTGCACCTCCTGCGCCACCCGTTCCAGCGAGTCGGAGCCCATCGTTCGCCCCTTCCCGGTCAGCCCTGGTAGACCATCCGGCCGCCGACATAGACGCTGCGGGCCCGCGCGGCAATCTGAGTGAGCGGGTCGCCCTCCCACAGCACCAAGTCGGCTTCATAGCCGAGGGCGATACGCCCCAGCCGATCGCCCACCCCCAGAATGTCGGCGGGAACCGTCGTCAAGGCGGCCAGCGCGGCCGTCTCCGGCATGCCGGCGGCAACGGCCAGACCCGCAAAGATCCGCAGATATTCGCTGGACGTCACCGGATGATCGGAGGCGATGGCCACCGGCACCCCGGCTCGCGCTAGAATTCCCGGTGTGGCAAAGGTTTTGTGCCGGATCTCGGGCTTGGTCCGCGCTCCCATCGAAGGGCCGATAACAGCCGCCACTCCCCAGCGTGCCACATATTCCACAATCACGTGCGCCTCGGTGCCGTGGTCGATGACCCACTTCAGGCCAAACTCCGAGGCGATTCGGTGGGCCGTCATGATGTCGTCGCTGCGATGGCAGTGCACCCGAAGCGGAACGTCTCCGCGCACCACCATGGCCAGCGCCTCCAGCTTGGGGTCCCACTCGCGGGCCTTGGCGGGTGGGTCGCTCGCATAACGGCGCGCCCGCTCCAACCATTCCCGCAGCACAGCGGCCACGCCGGGACGTGTGGCGGGCCGCCGCTTCTGCCCTTGGCCGTGGACGCGCTTGGGATTCTCTCCCAGGGCCACCTTCATGCCGGCGGCCGGGACCAGCACCATCTCCTCCACGGTGTCTCCGGTGCAATGCACCGTGCAGCCCACGCCGCCGATGACGTTGCCGGAGCCCATGGTGATGAACGCCGCCGTGACGCCGGCACGGAGCGCGTCGGTGATGGCCGGGTCGTGCGGATTGATGCCATCCATCGCCCTCACGTCGGGCGTCACCGCCTCGGTCGTCTCGTTGCCGTCTTGACTGTCCGCCGCTTCTCCACTGGTGCTGACGCCCAAGTGCGTATGCGCATCCAGAAAGCCCGGCAACAGCCAGAGTCCATGGGCGTCAACGACGGGAATGCCCGCCGGGATGCCAAGGTTTCGGTCCAGCGCCGCAATCCGTCCGTCGTCGTCCACCAAGACGCCCGCGCCGTCCCAGGAGCCGCCGACACCGTCTCGCACCCGTGCATTTACGATGGCCCACATGGTCAGCCCACCTGTCCTCGCTGGAGTTGGAACACCGGAGCCATTTCTCCGGCCTCGCGCCCATCCGCCGTGTGAATGCCATGACGGGCCAGGCCCATCAACTGATCGCGCGCCTCATCCTCTGCCGGCCCCACCAAGGCCAGCAGCGCCGCGGCCATCGACTGCACGGTCCGCCCGCCGCCATCCTCCATTTTGAACGCCAGCCCCCATCCCCGCTCCGGAATCGTCGCGCAGAACACAGCCTCCGCCGCCGTCTTAGCCACCACGCGCCCGCCGCTGGCGTGCGCCAGCCGAACTTCCAGGGCATCCGCGCCCGCCGTCAGGTGCGGATGTCGCCGCATCGCCTCCGCCACCATCAACCCGGCCCGGCCCTCTAGATCGGGGACGCCCCGCGGGTCGCCCAGCCGAGCATAGGCCCACGCCATACGGCTCAGCGGCAGAAAGAACGTGGGCACCCCGCAGCCATCCAGCGCCTGCGGTATCCGTGCCGTTTCCCGGTATCCACAGTACAGCGCCACGACCCGAGCGATGGCGGCCTGCACGGGGTGACTCGACTGGTCGTACCCCGTTCGCGGGGAACCGAGCTGAGAGGCCAGGGCCAGCATGCCCGCATGCTTGCCGGAGCACGCTCCGTAGACGGCATCGGGCACTTCTCCCCGCCGCCGCAACGTCTCCCGAGCCGAGTGGCTGAGCGGCCACCCGGGGCCCGAAACCAGGTCGGTGGGCGACGCCCCCAGCCGCGCCAGCAGTCCGCGCACGATCTGGACATGCGCCGGCTCGCCATGGTGGGAGCCCGCTATCACGGCCAATTCCTCCACGCCCATGTCCCATGCCGCCATGGCCCCGCTGGCCACCACCGGAATGGCCTGGAACGGCTTGGCCCCGGAGCGCCAGAACGTCTCCCGCCGCGGGTCTCCCACCCAGGCCACCAGCCGACCGCTGGAGTCCACCACCGCGGCGTCTGCCCCCGCCACGCTTTCGACGCGGTCACCCCGGCGGATTTCGACCGCCGGCACGGCCACTACATCGCCTCCCGGCTGTCCCGCCTTCCGGCCGCCGTGACCAGCGCACGAAAGAGCCGCCGGGCATGCTCCTCGTGGCCGACGAGGTTTTCGGGGTGCCACTGCACCCCGATCCAAAAACGGCGGGCCGGATGTTCAATGCCTTCCAACAGCCCGTCCTCGGCCCACGCCACGGGGACGAATCCTTCCGGCACCCGATCCACGGCCTGATGGTGGAAGGAATTCACCCGCACGCTGCCCGCTCCCAAGATCCGGCCCAACTGGGACTGCTCCTCCACCCGCACCCCGTGAGTCCGTTCGTGGCGGGGCGCGTCCTGTGCGTGGCGAATCGGACTCGGCCGCTGACTCGGCACATCTTGAATCAGCGATCCGCCGAAAGCCACCGCCAAGGCTTGAATGCCCCGACAAATGCCCAACACCGGAAAGTCCGCGGCCACGGCATGCAGCAGGGCCATCTCGGCCCGGTCCCGCTCCGGAGACACGCCGGGCATGTGGGTTCCCTGCGGCTGTGCCCCATACAGATCGGGATGGAAGTCGCTGCCACCGGACAGCACCAGCCCATGTAGCGCCCCCAACACCTCGGGCTCCTCCATATTGGCCAGCAGCACCGGAATGCCACCCGCCTGCCGGATGGCATCGATGTACGAGACCGCCAAACGATCGTAGCCCATGCTGCCTTCCTGCAGCCTGGACACCGTCACCCCAATGACCGGCTTGCCCACGCCATCCCTCCTGCTTCTTAATCCCGTCCCACGCCGCTCGGGCGGCCTTTCAGAGGTCCGTCAACCCGAGACTGATGGCCACCGCCCGGTCCACCCGCTCCATGATGAAGTCCGGCAACCGACCCACCCGGTCCCTAAGCCGCCTCTTGTCCACCGTGCGAATCTGTTCCAGCAGGACGAGGCAGTCCCGTCCCAACGCCGATTCGGCCGCGGCCACCGCCACATGGATGGGCAGCCGGGTCTTGTCCCGCTGGGCGGTGATAGCGGCCACAATCACCGTGGGGCTGTATTTGTTGCCGATGTCATTCTGCAGGATGAGCACCGGGCGGGTGCCGCCCTGCTCCGATCCCACCACCGGCGACAGGTCCGCAAAAAAGATGTCGCCCCGCCGGATGGGAGCGTCTACTCCCCGGACAGGGCGGGCGGACTCCACGATTCCTCGGCCAGTGCGACGTTGACCTGGCTCCATTCTTGGTATCCCTGAATCAAGGCTTGGCGCAACCGCTGCTTTTGAGATTCCTCCACGTAACGGGCCACACTCTCGCGAATCAACTGGCTTCGCGGCCGTTTGAGGTCCTGCCCCAAGGCGTCCAACGCCTCCAATAGTTCCGGCGACAGCCGCACCATCACCCGGGCGTCTCCCTGAGCCATGCCACACCCCGTTTCTCGCGCAAATTATTATAGGCTGCGCAAAAAATCGGCGTCAACCGCCGCCGCCCGTCTTATCTCGTCCCCGACCCGGTACACCCGGGGCACGCGCGCCGACAGTCCGGTCAGCACCTCGTAGGGAATGGTGTCCAGCCATTGGGCCCAATCCTCGGCCCAAACAGCCTCCGTTCCCATCGAACCGAGCAGCACCACCGGGTCTCCGGGCTCGACCGCCGCCGCTGCCGGCAGCGCCAACACCGTCTGATCCATGGATACCCGGCCGGCCACGCGAGCCCGCTGCCCCAGGACCAAGGCGTCGCCCCGGTTCGAGAGGCCGCGCCGGTATCCGTCCGCATACCCGATGGGTATCGTGGCCAGGCACAGCGGTCCCGGCGTCACGAAGGTTCCCCCGTAGCCGACGCGCACGCCGCCGGTGACCCGCTTGACCTGGGCCACCCGGGTGGTCACGGTGAGGACGGGCCGCAAATCGTCGGCTTCGGGCACCGGGGCGACGCCGTAGAGGGCTATGCCGACCCGCACGGCATCGGCCTGCATCCCGGGCCAACGCCACGCGGCTGCGGAATTGGCGGCGTGGCGCACCGCCACCTCCATGCCCGCCCGTCTGAGCCGCTCGGCCACCTCCAAAAATCGCTCCCACTGCACCCGCGTGTCCGATCCATCGGCCGCATCGGCCGAGGCAAAGTGCGTGGCCAGCCCATAAAGCTCCAACCCAGGCTCGGCGACTATCGCGGAAGCCGTTTCCACGACCGCGCCGTCCCACGGGATGCCGAGGCGGGCCATGCCGGTGTCCACCTTGAGATGCACCCGAACGCGGGTGTTGTGGCGGCGCGCGTGTCGTCCCAAATCCCGAGCCGTCGCGGCGTCAAACACCATGCAATCCAGCTGGCGGCTGGCGACCGCGTCCATTTGGTCCGGGAAGGTGGCGCCCAACACCAAAATGGGAGCCTCCACCCCCGCGTCCCGAAGCGCCGCGCCCTCTTCGGCCAGCGCCACCGCCAACCCATCCGCCCCGCAGTGCAACGCCGCGCGGGCCACGGGCAACGCCCCATGCCCGTAGGCATCCGCCTTCACCACCGCCCAGAGCCGGGTGCGGGGAGCGAGCCGGGCCCGGACGCGGCGCACATTGTACGCCAGCGCGTCCAGATTGACCTCGGCCACGGTCGGCCGCCCACCGGTCAACTCTTGCGAACTGCGATCGTCCCTCACGCGTCCCCCTCCGGCCAATCCGCCGGGCGCATCCCCTGGCACAGTCGTTGCCATGCCGGTCCTAGATGCTCGGCCACATCGACGGCGGTGACCGAGAGCTGTCCTCGGTCCTGACGCGCCAACTCGCCCGCCAGCCCATGCCAGAGCACCGCGGCGCGCGCGGCCTGGGCCCCGGGCCAACCCGCCCCCAGCAGGAAACCGATGACGCCGGCCAGCACGTCGCCAGTACCGGCCGTCGCCAATTCCGCGCCGCCGGCCAGGTTGATCCCGACGGGGGTCCGCCCTCCCTCTGCCACCAAGGTATGACGGCCCTTCAGCACCGCGCATCCCCCCGTTTCCCGAGCCAAGCGCCTGACCGCCTCCGGCCGGTGGCCCGCGATCCACTCGATCGACTGGTCCAACACGCGCGCCGCCTCACCCGCGTGCGGCGTAAAGACCGAGAGGGCCCACGGCCATCGTCCCGACCGCGCCCAGGCTGTCATCGCTCCCGCGTCCACCACCGTGGGCAGGCCCTGGGCGGCGACCCGGTGGACCAGATCGGCGTCCGCCGGCGTCAGGCCCGGTCCCAGCACCACCGCCCGGGATCGGGCAAGCGCCTCCTCCAACACCGCATCCGCCACGAGACGGCCGTCGTCCCCCTCGCGACCGGGAAGAACGACCAGCGGAAGCATCTCCAGAGCCGATAGGCCCCGGCCTTGGGACGGGGGCGCGATCATCTCCACGTAGCCGGCTCCCGCTTTGAGCGCCCCCAGAGCAGCCAGAACCGGAGCGCCCCCGTAATTTCGCGATCCCCCCACGACCAGCACGCGGCCGCGGTCGTATTTGTTCGCTCCCGCCGGGCGCTCCAGACTCTCCCATCGAAACGCTCCCGGGTCAATCAGTGCGAAGTGGCGCCCGGGTGCGGCCAAAAGGCCGATGTCCGCCACGCGCACCGACCCGCTCATAGCGGCGCCCGGGTCCAACAGATGCGCCGGCTTCAACGCTTGAAAGGTTACGGTCAGACGCGCCGGCACCGGCCTTCCCAACAACCGCCCGGTGTCCGCCTCCAGTCCGGAACAAACGTCCACCGCCAGCACGGGGCACCCGCTGTCCCGCAGCTCGTCCAGCCCGCGCTGCCAAGGATCGCCGACCGGACGATTCAGGCCGGTCCCAAACAGGGCGTCGACGGACCAGTCGCACCGCACGGCCGCGGACCCGGGACGCTCGACCGCCACCGCGCCCACCGCCCGGGCGGCCCGCGCCAAAACCTCGTTGCCCCCGGCGGGCGCCCACACCGCGACGCGCACCCCGCGCGTGGCCAACCGGCGGGCGGCCACCCAGCCATCTCCGCCGTTTTGACCCGGACCGGCCAGAATCAAAACGCGGCGAGCGCCCAGGGACTGCAACGCGTCCGCCACTGCTGCGCCGGCGGCCTCCATGAGCCACGCTGGGTCGATGCCGCGCTCCCGCGCGCGCGCGTCGGCCCGTCGGGCCTCACTCGCCGTCCAAATCGCCGGCATCACGCATCTCCAATACCGCCACCGCCACCGCCATAGACTTCTCATGGCTCAAACTGACGAAGAGCGATCCCCCATGCTGCTCAATCCACTGCCCGAGCGGCCCTTCCACGACCACGCGGGGTGGTCTGTTCAGCGTGCCCTCAATCACCAACTGGCTCCAGCCGGATCCGCGAAACCCATGGCACGCCTTGACGATGGCTTCCTTGGCGGCAAAACGTCCGGCCAGTCGGGCCATATAATGAGGGCCCTCCGCGTAGGCGATCTCCACCGGCGCGAACACTCGCTGCAAAAGTCGCGGGCGGCGCCCCAGCGCCTGCTCCAGGCGCTCCATCTGCACCACGTCCACGCCCACCCCGTAGATCACGGCCGCGTCAGCACCAAGGACCAGGTGGCGGGTCCCGTGCCCGCGCCCGCCTCCACCTCGAATCCCAGGGCCCGGGCGGCCTCTTCCGCCGTGGACCGGCTCACTCGCTCCTCGGGCGGTGGTCCCATGCCGGCATAGGCCGGATCCCAGTCCACAATCACCAGCTGCCCACCCGGCTTTAGGAGCCGGTGCGCCTCTTGGAGGCCCCGCACGGGGTCATCCAACTCGTGGTAGACGCAGTGCCACAGCATCCGGTCCAGGAGCGCGTCGGGAAGAGGAATCTGCTCGCCGGTCCCCTCCACCACCGCCACCTGGGGAAACGTTTCACCAAACTGCTCGTGCAGATGCTGGCGCGCCGCCGGCGCCGGGTCGATGGCGAAGACCTTTCCGGCCACCCCCACGCCGGCCGCCAGCGCCCCCACCAGGTATCCGCTGCCGGCGCCCACATCCGCCACCCGCATGCCCTCGCCCAAACGCAGCAAGGCCAACACCGGCGCTCGGGGCATCCAAAGCTCGCGGTCCGGATGGGCCAAGTGCTTCAACCGTTCATAATCGTCCCAGCGGTTGCCGCCGGTCCCCTCTCCGTGGTGGTGGGACTTTCCCTCGTGACTCACTGTCGGGGCCTCCTCTGGTTGCCATTATACGTCCCGGCGGCTCGGCCCCGCTTGCGTTTGCCCGGGGCGGGCGGGTTCGGTATAATCCGTGTGGGATTTAGGTGTCCGGCAACACCCCGGCGTGCGCGGCACGGCGCCCCTCGGGAAGCTTCGGCTCCCGGACGGAAGGCCCGGATCCGCTGTCCCTAACACACGTGCGAGGACGGATTCAGGAGGGGTCAATATGCGGATCCGCTGGGCGGTCCTGGCTGCGGCCGTGGCCGCTCTGGTCGTTGGGTGCGGAGCCCAAGCGCCCACCGCGAGTCATCCCACGTTTCCTCCCGGCGACCCGGTTGCGGGCGCCAAATTGTTCGCGACCACCTGTACCGCCTGCCATGGGCCCACGGCCGCGGGAACGCCCGGTCTGGCCCCGTCCCTGAACGGCCGCAAGGCTCTTTTTGTTCTGTATCCCGCCCAGTGGCAGCTGGCTGAATTCATTTACCGATACATGCCCAAGAGCAACCCGGGGTCTCTGACGCGCCAGCAGTCGGCCGATTTGGCCTCATTCCTGTTTGGTTTGAACGGCAAGCTGGGCACCGCCCAACAGCAGCAGCTGGTAGCCCTCCTGCCGCGCGCGACGGTGACGCCGCCGACCGGGAGCACCTCGCCCAGTCAGTGGCTTTCATACAGCGCAGCCAAAAAGACGGTCACCTTGGATCTGATTGCCGGGTACAACGCCACCAAGTCCGGATTCAACTTCAACGGGTATGCCGACGGCCAAATGACGGTTACGGTCCCTGTCGGTTGGACGGTGACCGTAGACTTCAGCAACAAGGGGCAGCTCCCCCACTCGGCGGCCATTGTGACCACGGCCACCGCCCTCACGCCGGCGATGCCGGGGGCCGGCCTGCCGGCCAGTGAGCTTCAGACCGGCCTGGCGCCGGGACAGTCGGCCACCTTCTCGTTCACGCCCACGACCGCCGGCCACTATCGCATCGCCTGCCTGGTCCCCGGCCACGAACTCTTGGGGATGTGGGACACGCTCGTGGTGGCGCCGTCGGGCACGCCCTCGTTGAGTCCCTGAGAGCGCCGATGCCCGGAGAGAGCCGGTCGGACGCATCCGGCCGGCTCTCTCTCTCGTTGGCGTCGGCTCAGGCCGACAGACCATCGGGCGTCGCCTGCCGCCCCCCAATCCATGTTTCCTTGACCAGGTTGGCCCCGTATTCATAGCAAGGCACCCGGTAGTCGTCCGTATTCCACACCGCGAAATCGGCCGGCGCTCCGGGATCGAGGCTCCCCGCCCAGGGTCGTCGCACCGCCTGACCGGCCACCGTGGTGACCGCCGGCCACAGCTCTTCGGGCGTCATGCGGAGCCACGCCGCCGCCCAGGGCAGCAAACTCCCCAGCGCCGCCGTCGGCGAGGACCCCGGATTGCCGTCCGAGGCAACCGCCACCGGAACGCCGTGCTCGAGCAGCATCCGGGCCGGGGCAAAGGCCCCCTGGTTCAAATAGGCACTGGTTCCCGGCAGCAGAACGGCCACGGTGCCCGATGCCGCCAGGGCCCGGACGCCTTCGGGACCGGTGTGCGCCAGGTGGTCGACGGACACCGCGCCGAGACGTGCCCCCACCTCTGCCCCACCACCGTCCTGCAGCTCGTCGACATGGAGCTTGAGCGCCAAGCCGTGCGCCCGGGCATCGGTCAAGTAGGCGACCGCATCCTCCGCGTCAAACACGCCGGGCTCCAGGAAGATATCCACGAAGTCGGCGCGCCCCGGCAGGCTGGAATGGGCCTGGCGGAGCTCCGCGAGATAGGCGGCGGGGCGTCCCCGGTACGCCTCCGGCACGGCATGCGCGCCCAGAAACGTCTTCACCAACCGCCACGGGCCCTCCCGGTCAAGTTCCTGCAGGAGGTCGAGGTGATGCAACTCTCCGGCCACGGTCAACGCGTATCCGGTCTTCATTTCCAGGGTCGTCGTGCCGTGAGCGACCGCCACACCAAGACGTGCCCGGGTGGCCCGCAGCAGGTCCGCATCGGAAGCGGCGCGCGTCGCCGCCACCGTGGCCAATATGCCGCCGCCCGCCGCCAAAATCTCCAGGTAAGTGGCGCCGCGCGCCTTCAGCGCCACCTCGTGGGCCCGCTGCCCATAGTACAGAAGATGGGTGTGGGCATCCACCAAACCCGGCGTCACCAAACGGCCGCCAGCATCGTGGATGCGAGGCGCCCGGTACGCCGCCAGAATTCGGTCGCGCGGTCCCTGCGCGACGATCAGCCCATCCCGCACCGCCAGGGCCTGGTGCGTCTCGACCCGGAATCGAGCAGCCTGGGGCGCACCGGCGGACTGATGCGCCCGGGTCGGCAGCACCAGCTGGGCAATGCGGTCCAAGATGAGGTCGACCTCTCCGGGGGCACCGTCAGGCATGACTCCGCTGCTCCTTCCGTTTCCCGCCATCCCGCCCCCATGCCTTCACCGCGCGTCAAAGCCGGGGAGATCCTCGGGGGGCGGCTGACTCAACACCCATTCCAGAATCTGGTTCTTGTCCAACGCCTGCAGCTGCAGGTAGTAGCGGGCCGAGTCGACGACGGCGTCCAGCGGCGTAAAGCCCACCAACTCGGTTTGGGTCACGCTGGCGCCGTAGCGAGCCGCCTCGCGTCGCACCATCTCCAGCGCGGCGGCCATCGACGTGCGGCGGGGGTCCGTCAGGTTTAAAGACACCTGCACCTGTCCCCGGCTGGCGGTATCCATGGCCAGCGCCTTGACGCCGCGCAATCCCCCGCTGGACCCTCGCACGGCCCGCGCCACGCGCTCCGCCACGCCCATATCGCGGGAATTCAAAAACACGTTGAACGCAATGAGCGGGGCCCGCGCCCCCACCGCCACCGCACCCGCCGTCGGATGAGCCTCCACCGGGCCAAAATCGGGCCGGTGTATCGGCTCCTTGAGCCACGCGCTCAACCCTTCGAACTGCGGGCGGCGAACGTCGGCCAGGTTCCTGCGTTCCGGCCGCGTGGCCGCCCGTTCGTACAAGTAGACCGGCAGGTGAAGTTCGCGACCGAGGCGCTCGCCCAGAGTCCGCGCCAACTGCACGCAGACATTCATGGACGTGTCTCCGAGCGGGACGAAGGGAATGACATCCACGGCTCCCATGCGTGGGTGGGTCCCCCGATGGACCCTCATGTCAATGTGCGCCACCGCCTCGGCTGCGGCTCGAAAGACAGCTTCACCGACGGCTTCGCCGTCTCCCGCCAGCGTCAACACCGCCCGATTATGGTCGGCGTCGGCGGACAGGCCCAGGACACGGACCCCTTCCCTGGCGGCCGCGACCGCCAGCCGCCGGAGCACATCCGGCCGCCGGCCCTCGCTGAAGTTGGGCACACACTCCACCCACACGGTTCGGCTCATGGCCCCGCCCTTCTCCCCTGGATGTTATCCGCGGTTGCCCCATCGGGCTATTTTGGCGCTAAAAATTTGTTGACCGCAAGCTCTTGGGTCTACGCTGAAAGCCCAGGCCGGCAATGGCAGAATCGAGGCGAGGGCATGGCAGAGATACGGGCTGACGCGGGGCGTGCTCCCGACGTGTCCGTCTGGCAGCGCTTCGAGGTGAGCCGGATGGCGATTGCGTTCCAGCCCATTGTCGCCCTGGGCACCGGAACCATCTTCGGTTACGAGGCGCTGGCGCGTCCGCTGGACCGTCAGGGCCGCACGATGGCCCCGGGCCCCCTGTTTCAGCGGGCTCTCGCGTCGGGCGACGCGGAGGCGCTGGACCGACTGGTGCTGGAAACCGTGTTTCGCGAGGGATCCCGGCAGCACGTGCCCCACCTGCTGTTCGCCAATGTTCTGCCCTCGTCGCTGACGGCGGTGCTCGGGTTTCTGGAGACGCAGACCATCTTTCCGGCGTCCGCCGTCGTCTTGGAGCTGGTGGAATCGGCAGCCGGAACGAGCGACGTTCAAGGGGCGCTGCACCGTCTGCGCCGCGTCGGCTACCGCATCGCGCTGGACGATGTCGGTGAGGGCTACTCCAATTTGAACCGCATTGTCGAGACCAGTCCCGATTTCGCCAAAGTCGACATCGGTTTGGTGCGCGGCGTGGATCAGAATCAGCCCAAGTACAGTCTGGTGGACGCCGTGGCTCGCTTTGCCCGCCGCAGCGGCGTCAGCTTGATTGCCGAGGGTGTGGAGACGGCGGCCGAATTGGCGGCGATTCGGGAACTGGGCGTGGAAATGGCGCAAGGCTATTATCTGGGCAAGCCCCGTCGTCGGGTGCAGCGCCGGCTCTCCGTACCCTACGCGCCCGGCGGTCCCTCGCCGGCGGAGGACCCGACGCGCACCGCCGCGGCTCTGGTGCGGCTGTTGCGCCACGCCGGGCGGGGCATGGGTCAAGGTACGGCCCAGGCCGACGCGCTGGCCCTGTTGACCACGCAGGCCGCCAACGCGGATCTGGCTGTGTTGCTGCGCCGGGGACCCGACGGAACGGTGGTCGTGGAGGCTCAGCATGGGCTTGCGGCTCCCGCGCACTTGTCTCCGGTTCAGCAGAAGCGACTGGCCGAACAGGCTGCCACCCTGGAACCTCTGGTGATCCAAGAACCGGACGACCGGCTGCTGCGCCCCCGGGACCAGGCCGGCTCCTTGATCGCGCTGCCCATCTTGGCGCACGATCGCTGTTGGGGCCACTTGATCGTGGGTTTCAACGCTCCGCAGCAGGTGCGTCCCGCCACGGTCGACCTCATCAGTGGATTGGCCGGATTGTTCGGTCTGCTGCTGACGGCGGATCCGGCCGCGGCCGACTTAACGCTCTCGAGCCAGGGACTTCTGGAGGCGGCTCGCGGCTTGGTCAGCGATGAGGTGGACCTCCCCCGCCTGCTGCAGCACATTCTCCGCGCCGCCTTGACTGTTACGGGCGGACATGCCGGATTCATCGGTCTCATCGGCGAAGAGGGCCTGACGGCCGTGGATGCCGATGGTGCCCCCTTCGTCATCCCGCTCGAGCAGCTTCGCGACCCCACCTCGGGTGACGGGCGGTCCACGAACGGTGAGGCGTTCCGCACCAAACGGCCGGCCTTTGTGGATGATGTCAGGGTTGACGCCCGTGTGGAGCCTTGGCGAGCGGCGATGCTGGCAGAAGGCATCTTGTCCGCCGCGGCGGTCCCCCTCTTGGCGGAGCAGCAGGTGCTGGGCCTGCTGAAAGTCTATCACGGCGCGGTCAACGCCTTTCGAGACACGGCGCGCCGGCAGCGCCTGGAGGGCTTGGCCGGCTTGGGCAGCGCACTGCTGGCCCGCGAAAAGGCGGCGGCGGCGCAGCGGATGGGGGCCGAGCGTCGGCAGAAGATTCTGGACAGCTACGCGCGCATCCTGCATGAATCCGATCCGGTGGCCGCCGCCCGTCAAGTGGCCGAAGCCGCCGTCGGCATGGCCCGCGCGCGGCTGAGCGTGATGACGGGGCCCATGAGCGACGAGCCGCTGCATATACTGGCTCAAGCGGGACCGGCTCAACCTTACCTGGACGAGGTCGCCGACGATTCGGCCGAGAATCCCGTTCGCCTGCTGGCCGGCATGCGCCGGCGCGTCGAGCCGTTGTGGCTGACGGCGGAGACGCCCGGTTTGGAGCGGTTGCGGGAGCGTGTGTCCTGGACGACCATCAAACGCTGGGGGTTTCGGTGGTTTGGGGCCATACCGCTGGAGGCGTACGGGCAACCGGTGGGCCTGCTGGCCGTTTGGGGCGGGGAGACGGCCCTGGACCCCGGATTGCAGCGAAGCCTGCTCCAACTGGGCCGGACCGCCGCCATGGTGGCTTACTCCGTCAAAGCGCAAGAGCGGACCAATGAACTGGGCAGCAGTCTTCGACTGCTCCATCAGGCGGTGCCCCAGCTGGCGGCGGCCAAGCCCGGACGGCGCACCTCCGTCCTCCTCGACCTGGTCGTGGAACATGCACCCCATCTCTGGGCGGCCTGGGCGCGTGTCGAGGACGGACGGGTTGTCCTGGCACCTCGGCGCGCCGCCTCACCCCTTGCGGCCGTGGCGCAGATGCGCGGCATCCGCGGCGACCGTTTGGCGGACGCCATTCGCGAAGGACGCGCTTATCAGCGAAGCGTCGCGGCGCCGGAAACCCGCCTGACGCAGGCGGGCATTGGATATTACGCCGTGTTCCCCAGCGGCCTTCCAGGCCGCTCCCTTCTCATCGGCACGGCCCGGAACCTCCTTGGCGAAAGCGATCGACAAACTCTGGCCACGCTGGCCATGCTGCCGGTCCTATTGCGCGATGGCTTGATTGACCAGCGGCAGCATATTCTGCACTGACAGCAGAGCGCCGATGTGCACCGCCGTGATGCGGCCGTCGGGCGCGATGAAGACCGACGTGGGCAGCTGCGACACATCGAAATTCGTGGCCACCTGGCCGGTCGTGTCCAGCAGCACGTCGTAGCGGATGCCGTGCTGGACCAGCCACGGCTCCACCGTCGACTGGGGTTGCTGAATGTCTATCCCGTAGATGTCGATACGGCTCCCGTACATTTGGTGGATCTTCTCCATGTCGGGCATCTCGGTGCGACACCAGGGACACCATGTCGCCCAGAAGTTGAGCCAGACCGCATGCCCCCGCAAGGCACTGAGCGTCACCATCTGGCCGTGGACATCCTCCAGCGTGAAATTGGGCGGGTAGTCCCCGACCTGAAGCCCCACCGGAATGGATCGATTCGCGGCCGCAGCCACCGCGGTGGGCCGAATCACCGGCTTGGGTCCCACCATGGGGGCCAGCAGGAACCCGGCATAGCCGGCCGCCGCCGCCAACACCGCCGCCGTTACAGCCTTCTGCCACGAAGCGGCCACCTCTGCGCCTCCTCCGAAGAACAGTATACCGGCCGGGGTCCCGCCCCGGCTGAATGCTGTCTGAATCTGTCCTGCTTGACCGTTTGCTATTTGGCTCGCCGAATCCAGAAGCTGAACCGGTCCCCGTCGTCCTGGGCGCGCACAAGTTCGTGGCCGGTGCTGCGCGACCAGGCCCGAAAATCGGCCATGGACCCCGGATCGGTGGCGAGGACTTCAATGAGTTCGCCGACCCGCACCTCGGCCAAGCCCTTTTTGGCGCGGATGACCGGAAGCGGGCAACTCAGCCCGCGCGCATCCACCACCAATGCCACTTCCGTCTCCATGTCGCCTCATCCCCTCCAGTATGCGCCGCCGGGCCGCCACCGACCGGGCCACTCGGCCGCCCATCGCGCGTCCGCCGGGAGGGCGCGCCCTTTGTCTCCGTTCGGGCCGACGCCCGCCGATCCGCGCAAAACGCGCCGGGTCCGCATCGGAAACGGTCACGTTTGCAATGATTCATGGTAGCATGTTTGGGGGGAGTGGGAGTGGGGGACGACCGTACTTTGTGCCCGCACTTTGAGGCCGCGATGAAGATCCTGGGCAAGCGCTGGACGGGTCTCATCATCCGGGTCATGCTGGACGGGCCCACCCGTTTTTCGGAGATGGCCGCCCGCATACCGGAGATGAGCGACCGTATGCTGGCCGAACGCCTGCGCGAACTGGAGGCGGAAGACATCGTCCAACGCCGTGTCTTTCCGGAGACGCCGGTGCGAATCGAATACAGCCTCACCGACAAGGGCCGTGCGCTGGCGCCGGTCATGGACCAGGTGCACGCCTGGGCCGATCGCTGGGTTGAAGTGCATCAAGCCTGATGGCGTGCAGCGAGCGCCTGCGTTCGCTATCGGACTGGGAGGCCGCGACGCGTCATCCCTTCATTCGGCGCATCCTCGACGGCACGTTGGCCCGGTCGGCCTTGGCCGACTCTCTGATCCAGGACTAGCTGTTCGTCCGGGTGCTGGTGCCCGATGCCGCCCACCTGCTGTCCGGGGCCCCGTCGTGGTCCGCTCGGCGACGGTTTCGGACTTTTTCCTAGACCTCTTGAGCGACGACGATCGGTGTTTTCAGGAGGGCTTCGTCGCGTGGGGCATCCCGGCGGCAGCTTGGAATCCTCCCCGCCGCACACCGGTCACGGAACGCTTCTGTCAGTTTTTATTGGTCGAAGGAGCCTCCGACCCTTACGGGCCCCGCTTGGCGACCCTTCTGGCCGGCGAATGGGTCTATCGGGATTGGGCATCGGCGGCCGTGCCGCCGCCTGATCCCGTCTACCGGCGCTGGGTCGACCTTCACGCCACCGCGCGTTTCCAAGGATTCGTCGACTGGATGCGCGACGAACTGGATGCGCTGGCGCTCTCCGGGACGGAGGAAGCCTTGGTGGAGAGCCGCGTCATCCAGGTCGTGGCCTTCGAGGCCCAGTTCTGGTCGGAAGCGCCCCGATAGCCTAGCCTGAGTTCCCGCCATCCGGCGCGATTCTTCGGATCCGGCCATGTTCTTCGGTGCGGGCTCCCGACCTTTTCCCGCCGCGAGCGCTCTCGGACAACGCACTCCTGCCGTCCTCGCCCCGTAACGTGTATTGCCTGCGGCTAACAAAGTCGGTGGGCCGCAAGATGCGCACAGCGGGGAAAGGGGCGTCATCATGCCGCCAGCCAGTGTTTCGTCCCATTCGGAAACGCGTCAGCGCGCTCACGATCGCCTGGCTGTGGAGCAGGCGCGGCGGCGCTTGCGACGGGCGCGGCTCTTCTGGCTGATTCTCGGTCCCGGTGTGCTGGTCATGCTGGGCGAAAACGACGCGCCCAGCATGCTTTCCTACGCCGCCTCGGGCGCGAAGTTCGGCGTCGGATTCTTCTTGCCGTTCGTCGTCGTCACGTTTGCCATGGCGTTTGTGGCGCAGGAAATCACCGTGCGACTGGGGGCCGTTTCGCAAACCGGGCACGCCGAGTTGATCTACCGGCGTTTCGGCCGTTTCTGGGGTCACTTCGCGATGATCGACCTGATGTGGACCAACTTCCTGACCCTGGTGACCGAGTTTGTGGGCATGGTGGCCGGCGCCAGTTTCTTCGGGGTCCCGGCCTGGGCGGCGGTCACGATGGGGGTGGGCGTCAATCTCCTCGTCTTGACCCAGCAGCGCTACTGGCGGTGGGAGCGCCTGGCCCTGGCCATGGCGGTGCTGAATCTGGTGTTTGTGCCCGTGGCTCTGGTGGCGCATCCCGCTTGGGGCCAAGTGGGCACCGCGCTTTGGTCATGGCGGCCGCTCCCCGCCGGTGGGTTCAACAGCGGCACCATCACCCTTCTGCTGGCGGACATCGGAGCCACGGTGACTCCTTGGATGTTGTTCTTCCAACAAGGAGCCGTCAGCGACAAGGGGCTTACGCCGGCAGATGTCTCCCACGGTCGACTGGACACCCTCCTGGGCGCGCTGCTCGCCGCCCTGGCGGCTCTGGCGGCGATGATCGCCACCGCTCCGCTCTTTCTGCGCCACATGAACGCGGGCCAATACGGCGCGGCCCAGTTCGCCCAGGCGCTGCGGCCACTCCTCGGCCAGTGGCCCGCCGCGCTCTTTGCCCTGGGCATCTTTGAAGCGGGACTGGTGGCGTCGCTGACCATCAGCACCTCCTCGGCGTATGCGCTGGGCGAAGTGACGGGCTGGGGCCACAGCCTCAATCGCCGCCTGTCCGAGGCACCGGCTTTCTACGGGGCCTTGGTCGGGATGCTGGTCCTGGCCGGCGGCCTCTTGCTGTTGCCCCACTTTCCCCTGGAAGCGGTCGTCATCCTGGTCAACGTCATTGCGGTACTGACGATGCCGCCCGCCATCGGGTTTCTCCTGCTGCTGGTAAACGATCGGGAAGTCATGGGGCCCCATGTCAACACACGCGGACTGAACAGCCTCGGCATCGGCGTGGGCGTCTTCATCTCCGCGGCCGGGATTGTGTATGCGCTGACGGTTTTGTGGCCGGGATTCCGGTTTTGAAGAGGCCGCCCGCGGGCGACGACCGGGACGGCCGGAAAGGAGAGTCCCTTATGCAACCCATCGAGGCGCCGGATGCGACGGCGACCGTTCTCGCCTATCACCACGCCGCCCGGCGACGGACCCAACAGCTGCCCCTGGCCCGGCTCAGTCCGGCACAGCGGATCCTGATTTGGGGTCTACGGGTGTATGTGCTGGGGATGGTGGTGGTAGTGGGGCTGCAGGTGCAGCAGGCATTCCATTGAGCACGCGCACGACGCCGGGAGCGACGCCGGCAAATCCGGCGGCACTCCAACCCACCGGCACGCCCCGGCGGCGGAGCGCCTCGTACAAAGCGAGCGCGTGGTCGCGGCGGTTCCATCCCGCCTCCCGCCCGAACGGCGCGCGCGCCGTTCGGCGGCCGCCGGAGCCGTCGCCATCCACCACGGTGTCCACCACCACCCGCAGCACGCCCAGGTCCGCCAGCTGAGCGGCAAAGGCAGGGGTGTAGGGGAGGCAGGGACTGACCGCCACCTGGGTGGCTATGCCCGCCCGGCACGCTTGACGAATGAGCGCCAAGCGCGCCGCTACCGGGGGACCTCCGCCGCTGGCCCGCATCCATTGCGGCGCATCCGTTTCCAGGGTGATCGAGAGCAGAGCGTAGGGAATCGCCGACAGGAGGTCCAGATCCCGGCGCGCCAGGGGACTTCTTGTCTGCACCACCAAGAGGTCGGGCTCGGCCACGGCGGCGAAAACCTCCAACAGGCGGCGGGTCACGCGCCATCGCGCTTCCAGTGGCTGGTAGGGATCGGTGGCCGGGGACAAAAAGATGCGCAGATGAGCCCGTCGGTCCGGGCTCATCTGCCCCAGTTCGTCGGCCAGCACGCGGTCCAGGCCCTGTTTAACCCAGACCCGCTCCCCCCAGGCCGTGCCGTCCGCGCGCACCTGCCAAGCGGGGAGCCACCGTGCATAGCAGAAACGCCCGCATGCCGACCGGCCGAAGCCGCAGCCCACATACGGCGATAGGCTGTGCGTAAACGGGTGCGGTCCCTCGCTCAGAAACCCGCCCCGTTGGGGCATCAGCGCCGACCGCGCGGGCATCATGGCGACGGCCACCCCCGTTTCGGCGGTCACGACTCGCGCGGGCTGTTCGGGACGATGCCCACCGTGCAGCGCGCCACGGAGACTAGGCGGTCTTCCTCGTCCTTGAGACGGATATCCCACACCATGGTCGTCCGCCCGCGATGCAGGGGAACGGCGGTCGCCGTGATGAGGCCGTCTCGTTTGGCGCGAATATGATTGGCGTTGATCTCGATGCCCACGGCACGTTGCCGCTCCGGATCACAGTAGAGCCAGGTGCCCAAACTGGCGGCTGACTCCGCCAGCGCCACGGATGCTCCCCCATGGAGGAGTCCGAAGGGCTGCCGGCTGCGATCGGTCACCGGCATCGTCATCACCACCTGCTCACGCGTCGCTTCCACCACCACAATGCCCAGCGACTCCATCATAGTGCCGGCGAAAATCGCGCCGGACATCAGCGCGTCCCTGGGCGAAACGTCGTCCGAACTCATTGGCCTCACGCCCTGCCTTCCCCGGTTATGTGAGAAAACCTTTGGCGAGTCTGCCGGGTTCCTCTCCCCTATCCCCACCGTACACCCTTTCTGCCTCGCCCGCCCCCGGCAGCAGCAGCGGTTCGGCGTCCGCGGGCAAGCGCCGGCTCGACCGTGGCTGAGCGCATCTCCTCCCGCCCTAAACCCCGCACCTGCATAGAGCAGGTGTCCCGGCGTGTACCCATGCGCCGGAACTGCCGTCAGGACGCCGGCCTCACCTGGAACCGCGATCATGCCGAGCCTCCGAGGCGGCGCTCCGATCCCCGTTTCGAGAGCCCGCTTGAGCCCGGACCGGGGGGGTGTCCCGACGACGTCGGGAGCATGAAACCGGCACTCCACACAGCGGCGCCCGCAGGTGCCCGATGCGATCGATGTCGTCGTGCGAGACCACCATGGGTGCCGGCGGTCCGCCCAGATGGCGGCATACCGGCACAATAACCGGCGAGGTCCCGGCAGGCTGATACCGATGAGGGTGGGACGGGGATCCGGAACATCGCCAGTCGAGCTTCCCGGATCAGAGCCGGTTTCTCCCCCGCCCTCCCCCTCGCTATGACCATCGGCGCCACCCGCGCCGCCTCGGCCGTCCCAAAGCATCCGTCCGCCCTCCGCCAGGTACGATTCGCCGACCGATGCCCGGCCACCGGTCCTCAGCGGCTCCGCGCCGGGCGTGGGGCCGACAGTCTCGGCCCAACGCCTGCCGTCCACCGGGCGGGGTTCCTTACAGCGCCAGGCTGAGCCGCACCATATCCCGGCAGACCAGCCCGTTCTCCATGATCGGCCCGGGATAGTGGCGGATGAAGTAGTCCGGGTCCACCCCCACGATGCGAAATCCCATCCGCTGATAGAGATGCAGCGCTGCGAAACTGGAGTTTCCGGTGCCGACCTCCAGGTGGGTCAGTCCTCGTTCCCGGCCCCAGGCGATGACCGTCTCCAGAAGCGCCACCGCATATCCCCGCCGCCGCTGCGTTTCCCGCACCGCCAAATTCATCACCTCAGCGGTACCCGGTCCGGTCTCCACCACCACCACAATGCCGGCCACACCTTGACCCGTGTCCACCACCCAGACGGGGCCGCGACCCCAGTAGCGCTGAATCTCTTCCGTGCTCGGATCCGCGTCCAGCAGCAGATCCCATGGCACGGCCTCCTCCGTCCGCCAACGACGGATCTCCCGCGCCCCTGACATCCCCTCGCTCCTTCCCACGCCAGCGACGTTCTCCCGTCACCCTGGCCAGGCTCCGACCCACGCCGAGATCCTCCCCATCCTCGGCGGGGTCCGTGCCGGTATGGACCCTGCTCAAGCGGACACGGCGGCCCCCTCCGCCCGCGTGCCCTCTTCGGCGATCATAGCTCGGGTTGCCGTCCTGCTCACGGGTCTGGCGGCAGCATATCCCGGGGGCCGTCCCGACGGCCCCGACGGGCGCATCGCACCTGCATCGCGTTGATGCGGTACTTTAAGGCTTCGACGAGCCACCGACGCGCCCTCGTGCCCGGCCCCCCCACAGGTGTCCCGGTACCCGCGTAAGCCAAGGCGATGCCAGAGCCCCGATAGACCTGGTCAAACACGTAGCGCACTCGCGGCAGGTGGTAGTCGGACGAAATGACCAGCGCCGACCGCACCCCGCGGGAGACAAGGTTCTCGCGGGTCTGCCAGGCGTTCTCCCACGTCGATCGCGACGTCGTGTCCATCCACAGCGCGGTGGCGGGCACCCCCATCGCCACGGCCTGTCTCGCCATGGTTTGCGCCTGGGACTCCCTGCCCTCTGTCGCCAATCCTCCCGACAACAGCAGCGTGTGCACGCGACCTCGCCGCCACAGGACGACGGCCGCCGCCAGCCGTTCCGGTCCGCCGCCGAGGACGATGCCGACCTCGGCCGGACGGGCCGTCTCACCGCCATCCGGACTGCGCCGGCGAGTGTCTCCGACCGGCCCACGCGCCCCCACCTTGCCGCTCCTCCTTCGCCGAACGCCCCGTCAACGCGGCCGCATCGGCGGGACCCGATCCGGCCGACCGCCTCTCCTGCCCGTATAGAAAGATACCCCACTTGGTATATCATTAACGCGGGTGCGGGTAGAAGGTCCCGGAGGGCGGCGGGCCGCCACGATTGCTTCTCCGTATGTCTCTTACGGTTGTTTTACGATGGAGGCGCTTTGATTGATGTCAGAAGAGGAACATCCCGGCCCGGAGCCCATATCGGCGAAGGGATCCGACCCTGCGGCTCGGCCCATCCTCTGGGACGAGGAGGAGCTGGTGAACCGGCTGCGAAGGATCGAGGGGCAAATTCGCGGGGTGCAGGGAATGATTCGCCGGCGGGAAAGCTGCCAGGCCATCCTGACCCAGATGTCCGCCGCCGAGGGCGCTCTGGGCCAGGTGCATCGAATCGTCGCCGCCTGCAACCTGCTGGAAGGCTTGGACGCGTGGTCCACGTGGCCGAATCCCGACGATGTCCGCCGGCGTCTGGCCGATTTGCTGCGCCGCGTATAGGTCAACCGTCCGGGGGACTCAGAGCGGAGCTTGCCTGGCCTCCTCGGCGCACGCCCGGCAGATTCCGCGAAAGGTGACGTCAACGTCCTCGACCCGCCCCGGTGCCTGGTCCGGATCCAACAGAAGCCCGTCCACGCCGGTCACCTGCACGTCATACCACCGCCGGCAGCGGACACAGTAGAAATGATGATGGGGCGTCAGCCTCAGTCCGAAGCGCACCGACCCGTCGGCGGTGGCGATCTCCTCCAAAATATGCCGGCGCACCAGTTCATTTAGGGTCTTGTAGGTAGTGCCCCGGGCCAGTTCGGGCAAGATCGGCAGCAGGCGCTCCCGCACTTCGTCGGCTGTCCAATGTTGCCCCGAATGATCCAGAAAGCACCGCAACACGGCCCGCCGCTGCGGGGTGACGCGCATGCCCCGGTCGCGCAGCAGCTGTTCCGCGTTCAGGCGGGAGCCCTCGCCCAACCCTGTCCGACTCGCCATGGCCGCCACCCCCACTTGGCACTCTGACCGGTATCCTACCAAAACGGCGGGAGAAATGCCTTCCCGGCACGTCCCCATGGGGTCCACGCAGATCGCGACGGCAAGCCCCAACCCCCCGGCCACGGCCGACCCATATGCCCGTCGCGCGGCGCCCGACCGAACCACCACCGACCTTTTCGCTCAACACGAAATCTCGCAGGCGCGTGACGCAAGGGGCATCCCCGTCACCCGGGAGAACCGTGTCCCTTTCTCAGCCGGGCGCCATTTGCAACCGCTCCGCCGGCTCGTTGACACGACCGACCTGGGCCGTCCGCTCGCCGTCGCGCGGCGACCCCATGCCACGCGCCGTTCCCCTGATGAGCGTGGGGCCTCTCGCCGATTGTGGCCGGCTCTGGCCTTCGCCTCGTGTCGGCGGTTCCGGGAATCGTGAGCCGCCGACACAGGACGACGGTCCTCGTGCGCGGCCCAATGGTGACACGATCCGGCGACGGCGGCGCCGACATTCTCGATCCGTAGCGCAACGCCACTAGTCCGCGAGATGCGCCTCGAGGAACCAGAGGTCCTTGTCCATCTGCCGCGACACCTCGGTGAACAGGTCGGCCGTGTCCGCGTCAGAAGCCTCGGCCGCCGTGTCAATGGCCCGGCGTATCCGATTGGCGACGAGAGCCACGCGCTCCCGCAGCAGTCGGATGACTTCCCGATCCTGACGCTGTTCCAACGGCCAGGGAGGCAGGATGGTCTCCTGCGCGATCTGCCCCACGGGTGCCCCGGCATGTCCGCCCAACATGACGGCCCGTTCGGCCACGGCATCCGTCGCCTCGACGACATGCCCCGCCACCTCGTCAAACAGTTCGTGGTATGCAATGAAGTGCGGTCCGCGCACGTTCCAATGCGCCAGTTTGGTTTGGATGCCCAAGTCCGTCAACTGCACCACCGCATCGTTGAGCAGATCCACCAGGCTCTCGCGTACGGGTTCCGGAATCTCAATTCGTGTGGGCTGTAAGGCCATTGCTCGCACCTCCCAGAGACATTTGGTTCACGGCTATTATCTCACATGAGACGGTGTCCTACAAGAGTCTAGATTCACTAACACGTGTGTAATGTCCAAAGCCCGCGCCTGGTGAACCCGGTATTCCACCTGGCGGTACGACGTTGCGGTCACCACGCCGTGGGGCGCCAGTCTGACGGCTCAAAGCGGCTACAGTCAGTACGTTGAGTTACACTGGTCTTTTGCCTCCTCGGCCGGATACAATCAGGCGTTGTACGGAAATAACAACTATCCCCTTATTCGCAGAGTATCTACGCGTACTAGGAGGAGACGGATCGTGCCTACAAAGGCCGTATGGTGGGCGCTGGCCGGACTCGTCGCGTTGCTCATGCTGGGGGCGGGAGTGTCGCAGCTCCCGTCCTCCTTGTCTCCCCCTGGGCCCCTTGCTGGCACTGCGGCGAATGACGCCACGCAAACAACGTATGGCGGACACGTGCAGCAGCCGTTCACCTTCGGTGGTTTCGTGTTTGTGAACCAGACGCACGCGCCCTACACCGTGGAAGCCGTCGATCCGACCAATGTCCCGCCTTCCCTGACTATGCACACGACGATCTACCGGGTGGTGGACGGGCAGGCTATCGGGGCTGCTCTGGGATGGGTGCAGGCGTTGGCGCCACCGATTGTCATCCACCGCGGGGAAACGTGGGAGCCGCTGGTCGAAGTGAGGGCCCAGACGCCTGGTGTGTTTACCGTTCAAGGCGTGATCATCTACTATCGCCAGCGCGGCGTGGCGTACGCGGTGTACGTGCCCGACCAGTTTATTCTGTGCGCGGGTCCGCACGCTCATGCCGAATGCAACGGAAACCTGCCATTCCCGCCGCGCCGATGGACACTGTGGCAGAGCTGGCGGGCACACAGGCCCCGTTTGCCGTAAGGGTGGCGGCCTCTTGAACGAGGACTGGAGTTGGGTTCAAATCATGGACAGCTCGAATCGGGCATCGACCGACCATCTACTCGCATCGAGGTGCACCATGACGACTCGACGCGATGATGCGGCCGCAAGGCTCGAGCCGTGGAGTTGGTGTGGCGACAGATTAAGCCTGCCCGCGTGAGGGCCGACGAGTTCGGCGTGCCCCGTTAGACGCTGTATCGATGGCGGGAGACCAGGCGGCGGAATCCGACCGAACCCTTGGTGGGCAGCGGACACCTCCGGGCCGCCGGCCCGCACGCCCGGAACCTGGAACGCCCGGTCCGTGATCTCCCAGAGGAAAACGCGATCGTACAAAAAGCGAGGCGTCTCGGCACCAACGGCCAGCAGTCAGGTGCCGGTGCCTTCATGACCACCCCTCCCCCTGTTCGGACACGACGAGGGGTCCGGGGCCCCGGCTTCCCGCAGCGGGGATGCTGCCTGGATGAGTCGCCCAGCCCGTGCACAGACGCAGCGGCGCCAGCGCCGACTCGAGCGGTTTATGCCGAGGGGGCGGGGCGCTAGTCCAAATCTTTCAGTAACGCGTCCCGGACCGTGTTGAGAACAGGATGAAGGAAGGGGCGCGGCCGG
>DAHVOH010000003.1 GCA_027318915.1 Clostridiales bacterium | reverse complement strand
CGAATTACTGGCCATGAGTGTGTGGTTCAGTGCGTCCGCGGTCACCGGGGCCCTGGCGCAGCAGTGGCATCTGTCCGGTTTGGCGATTACCGGCCTGACCGCGGTGGTTCAGGTGGGTTTCGTGGTGGGGGCCCTGATTAGTGCGACGCTGGGCCTTGCCGACCGCGTGCGGCCTCGCCAGCTGATGGCTTGGGGGGCTCTGGGTGCGGCGGCCACCACTGTCGCCATCCTGGCGTTTCCCGATGGCGGATGGGCACCCTTTGCCCTGCGCACGCTGACCGGCGTGTGCCTCGCGGTCGTTTACCCGGTGGCCGTGCAATGGGTGGCGGCGTGGTTCCCGCGGCAACGCGGACTGGCCGTCGGCATTCTCATCGGGGGTCTGACCGTCGGTTCGGCCCTGCCGCGTCTTTTGGTCGGCCTGCCCTTTTTACACTTGTGGCCGGCCGTTCTGGCGGGAAGCGCCGCGCTCGCGGTGGTGTCGTGGGCGCTCGTGCTCTGGGTGGTGCCTGAGCATCCCGGACCGTTCCGGCCACCGGCGTTTCGATGGGACCGCGTCGGCGCCGTGCTGCGGGATGGACCGGTCATGTGGGCCAACCTAGGCTATTGGGGGCATATGTGGGAGCTGTATGCCATGTGGACCTGGTTGCCGGTCTTTCTGTTGGCCGCGGCCGCTCCCCACTGGACCGGAGCAACCTTGGTCCGTCGGGCGGGCTGGACCGCCTTCGGGGCCATTGGCTTGGCCGGTGTGGCCGGCGCCCTCGCCGGCGGGTGGGCCGCCGACCGGTGGGGCCGCACGCGCGCGACCATCGGTGCGATGGCCGTCAGCGGCGCGATGGCCGTGGTCATCGGGTTCACCTACCACGCCGCCCTGTGGATCACCACCGTTGTCAGCCTGATCTGGGGGTTCAGCGTCATTGCGGATTCGGCCCAGTTTTCGGCGGCAGTGACGGAACTGAGCCCTCAGGAACTCCAGGGGAGCGCGCTGACCCTGCAGATGGCGGTGGGCTTTCTGCTCACGATCGGGTCCATCAACCTGGTTGGGTGGTTGGAACCCACCGTCGGCTGGACGCACATTTTGGCCATCCTGGCCATCGGGCCGGCGGTCGGCATCTGGGCCATGGTGCGCCTGCGGCAGCGGCCGGAATCACTGCGCATGGCCCACGGTCGTCGGTAGGCCGCCTCTTTGCGATCCGGTGCCAAGCGGCCCTACGGATGGAGCAACCAGCGCGTTGGTTAGCTTTAGGCCGGCATCGGAGGACGGCGAACGGCGCCCTGTGCCCGGACCGGGGGCCGCGTCCGGTGGCCCACGACCGCCTCCCGGCGTTCACTCCGGCCGGCGGCCGTTGCCGGTTGCGGCAGGATTCGCCGGCCGGACTTGCGAATAGTCCCTATATGAAGCCCTTTCTCAAGTGGGCCGGAGGGAAGTATCGATTGGTGGACCGGATCCGCACGCACCTTCCGGCGGGCGACCGACTGGTCGAGCCGTTCGCGGGGTCGGCGGCGGTGTTTCTCAACACCGCCTACCCCCACGCCCTGTTGGCGGACGTCAATGCGGATCTCATCGCGCTCTACCGCATGGTGCAGCATCATGGTCCGGCCTTCATCGAGGCGGCGCGGACTCTCTTCACGCCCCTCAACAATTGCCCGGAACGTTACTATGCCTTCCGGGACCAGTTCAACTCCACGGCCGACCCGTGGACGAAGGCGCTCCTCTTCTTGTATTTGAACCGTCACGGGTACAACGGCCTCTGCCGGTACAACGCGGCAGGCGGCTTCAATGTGCCGTTTGGGCGCTACACCCACCCGTATTTCCCGGCTGCGGAGTTGCGCGCCTTCCACGAGCGCTCGCAGGGCGTCGTGTTTGAGTGCGCCGATTTTCGAACCGTGCTGTCCGGTGTCCACACAGGTGACGTGGTGTACTGCGACCCGCCCTACGTCCCCCTGACCGCTACCGCCAATTTTTCGGACTACGCGGCGGGAGGGTTTGGAGCGCGCGATCAGGAAGACTTGGCCCGATGGGCCGCCCATCTGTGCGCCCGCGGCGTTCCGGTGGTTATTTCCAACCACGATACACCCATCACGGTCACGCTGTACCGACACGCTCAGGTGGAACGATTCGGCGTGCAGCGCTTCATTAGCTGCAACGGACGCCGCAGGCAGGTGGCGGCTGAACTGCTGGCCGTGTTCGCGCCGTGACGTCCCATCCCGCCGCGCCCTGCGGCCGGAGTCCGCACGTCGCCCGGGTAGAGTCGGGGCCGGCGCGTCTATGTCGGCTCGCCTCCGGTGGGCCGGGGCTCGGTCCCTGACCCGGGTGGCGGTCCCGGTGGACATCGGCGGATCCGCAACCAGCCGTCGGTCTCTCGGTTGAGGCGCTTCCACGGCAGCCGGGCGGGGTCGTTGTGCCACTCTGAGCGGCTTCATCGCCGGTTTTCCGGTCGCGGCCTGCCCATGCCCGTCTGACGGCGCAGGGCACGCCGCCGCCGTGTGTTGCCCGTCGGCACAGTGTGCGGACGCCAGGCTGACAGGAGGACCGGGGCTCAGCGGCGCATCCGTGGCGGCAGCAGGATCTTGTCCATACGCGGCGAAGGGCTCTGTCATTATTCAGCCTCCGCCGGTCTGTGCGGCCCGTGCGAGCACCGATCGGCAGAAGGAGTCATAAGGGGGTCTGTGCCGATCACGCCTCTCCATCGCGGGTATCCCCGGCGGCTCGTGACGTGGGCCGCCCGCGTCTGGGCGGCCTGGAGCCTGAGTCGCCTCGCGATCCCCCGCTTCATCGCGCGTCATCACGTCGCTCTGGAAGAGACGGAGGGCGACTGGCGCCACTATCGTACATTGGGCGATTTTTTTACCCGCCCCCTGCGGTCCGGTGTCCGTCCTTTGGACCCCCGGTCGGACGTGGTGTTGAGTCCCTGTGACGGGACCCTGGTTGCCAGCGGCGCCATCGTTCGGCAGACGTTGATCCAGGCCAAGGGAGTCTCCTACCGTCTGGACCAGCTGCTGGGCGACCCGGGTTGGTCCGCGCATTTTGAGGGCGGATGGTACGCCACGCTGTACTTGGCTCCCGGAGACTATCACCGCGTGCACGCTCCCTGCACCGGATCGGTGACCGCGTGGACGCGGATCCCGGGGACGCTCTATCCCGTTAACGCGGCGGCGCGGCGCCGGGTCCCGGCCCTTTACATCGCCAACGAGCGCGTGGTTCTTCTGGGGCGGGCCTCCTTCGGGCCCTGGGCACTGGTCTTGGTGGGCGCTTATCGGGCCGGTTCCGTGCGGCTGTCATTCCCCGCGGCTCCCCCCGCGCCCCGACATGTCCGACGGGTCCAGCGCACAGTCCAGGACGTTCCTGTGACCCGTGGCTCCGAAGTGGCTCGGTTCGCCATCGGTTCGACCGTCATCGTTCTGCTGCCGCCCGCGGTCGTCTTGGCTCATACGGCACCGGCCCTCGACACGCGCCTGCGGATGGGTGAGCGGTTGGTGCAGGTCGGCGAGGAGCGGTCCCCGTGGGCGTGATCATGCGGTTCGACCTGGTGGCACTGGCCCTCATAGGGCTCGCGATGGGCATTGGCTGGCGGAGTCGTGACCGCGAGCTGGTGCTGCGGAGTCTGACGGTCATGGGGCTGTTGGGCGCGCTCTCTCTCGCCCTCGGTCTGGGGCGAGTCGCTTTTGGGCTCTTGGGCTCGGTGCTGGCCGTGTCTGCGGCTTACGAATTGGCGCGGGGATTTGGTGTGCGCTGGCCGATCATGACGCTCTTTGCCCTGCTCGGCGTGGTGGCCGCGCAAGTACGGGCGCTGCCGCTGTTTCTGCTGCTGGCGCTGTTCGGTCTGGGCCTGCTGGCGGGCACGGCGGGCATTCGGCGCGGGCGGACCCGCCCCTGGTTTCCCCTCTGGGTCAGCTTTGCCGTCCTGGGCCTGGGTTTTGGCTTTTTCATTCGCCTGGGCACCCTCGGCGCGGGCGCGGTAGTGTCTTTAGCCATGACCCTGCAAGTCAACGACAGTTCAGGATACTTCGCGGGCAAGCTCTGGGGCCGTCACCATCCGTTTCCCCGCTTGTCGCCCCATAAGACCCTGGAGGGGTATGCAGGAAGTCTGGCCGGCATCCTGCTCACCGTCTTGCTCCTGCATGTATGGGTGGGCGCGCTGACCGGAACCGGGTGGCGTCTGGGGGTGATTGTGGCCTTTATGCTGTTGTCGGCCAACCTGGGCGACCTGTTCTTTTCCTGGCTGAAACGCATCTTTGGGGTCAAAGACTTTGGCGCGGCGCTTCCCGGACACGGAGGCGTGCTGGACCGTTTTGACAACTACGTGTTCACAGCGCCTTGGTTTTTTCTGCTGTGCGTGACGCTGCCCGTGGGGGTGGGACGGTGATAAGGATGCGTCGATGGTTTCCGGCGCTGCGCTTTCTCAGCGCAGCCAATCTGGTGACGTCGCTCGGAGCCGTCGCCGGTCTGGGAAGCATGGCGGCCGGCAGTATAGAGGCCCCCCGCTTGGCGTTCACCTTGCTCGGCGGTGCCCTGCTCTGCGACCGCCTGGACGGTCCTGTGGCCCGCCGGCGCGGGGAGTCCTCCCCTTTCGGCGCGCAGCTGGACAGTCTCGCCGACGCCGTCTCGTTTGTCGCCGCGCCGGCCGTGCTGGCCCTGCAGCTTCATCTGCTGAGGGGGCTGGGCGTGGCCGCCGGTGCCGTCTATGCGCTGGCGGGTCTCTGGCGGCTGGCCTACTTCAATGTGCACGGGATGAGCACCGTGGGCGCCGCCCGGTACTTTACCGGGATTCCCACCACGGAGGCCGCCGCCTGGTTCACCGTGCTGGGCGCGCTCTGGGCGGGCCTGTCCCGGCCCGTCGTCCCGGCCTTGTTTGCGGCCGACTTTGTCCTGGGCGCCGTCTTCATGCTGGCCAACCTGCGCTATCCGAAAGACGGGATCGGGGGCCGGATCCTCCTCGGGTTGGTGCCCGCCGCTTTGCTGCTGATGTGGGTGAAGGGCTAAGAGAGGAGAGCCGTCCTCCCCCCCGCCTGGCGCTGATGCCCCGTCCATGGCCGCCGCCGGCAAAGAGCGGAGGGCTGTTGGACACCCATCGCCCCGATCGGAGGAGGGGCGACGCCCACACGCGGCCAGGGCGCTCACCATCGGCGGACGGACCGCCCGGGCCATCGATACCCGGCCGTCTCGGTGTGCTTGTCGGCGGTTCTCGCCGCGTGCGGGGCGTCGATCGGCGGAAGCTCCACGCTGGGCGGGCCGGGATCTTTGGACAGGATGGCGATCCTCGAGCCCCGCGGGCCAACCGCCCAAACGCGAAGACGGACCCTCGCTTCGGCTGATGTCGGCACTCGGCGGCCGCCCGGCCCGAAGGATGTCGCCCGGCCTGCGCAACCCGCTCAGGACCCCGCCCGAGACCTCGAGGCCGCCGGACTCAAGCCCCCACCGGCTCAATGAAGGTCGGATCGTTGGTGCCCGCGCGATTCACCCGCCGACTGACCGGATAGGCTCGCAGCGGCGGCGGATCCGGAGGAGTCACCAGCCGGGGCAGCCATGCGGCCGCCTCGCCGTACAGCCACTCTCGAGCGAAATCCGGGTCCAAGATGAGAGGCATGCGGGGATGGAGCGCCGTCAGATTGGGAGCCGCCGAACGGGTGACAATCGCAACGGTGCTCAGCGGGCCGTCGGGCCCGTGCCATCGGCTGCTCACGCCGGCCAGCAGCAGCGGATGGCCGTTGGCGTCCACGACCCGGTAGGGCTGCTTGCCTCCGGCCTCCTCGGCCCATTCGTAGTAGCCGTCCGCCGGGACGATCACCCGCCCGCTGGCAAAGGCGTGCCGAAAGGCGGGCTTGGTCGCCACCGTCTCGACGCGGGCATTGATAAAGGCGGTGGAGAGGTCTTTGGCCCAGGCCGGCACGAGACCCCATCGCATCGATTGCAATTGGGCGATGCCGTCCGCGCGTCCCCTCAGCGTCCAAATCGGCTCAGCGGGCGCGATATTGTAGCGCGGGGCCAACGGCTCCAGCCCCGGGGGCACCTCAAAGGGAAAATATTCTTGCAGCACATCCCATTCCGTGGCCAGCGTGAAGCGGCCGCACATGATCTCTCCCCCCTCCTCAGTTTGCACCGCCGTGCCGCCCTTGGCCAGATGGCGGGGTGAGCGTCGGCGACGGACGATGGCGCGCTTGGACCGGCGGTCGCCGGCTCCGGCGTCCATCCAGCGCAGAGGACAAGTCGGAACGGCGCCGGGATCCCTTGGCGAGACCCCACTGGTGTGCGGGCGGGGCGTTCGCCCGCGGGCGGCTCCGCCCGCACCACCGTCCCCTGGGGGTCGGAACGCGGTCCGGCGAGGCCCAGGCCGGCCGGTGCCAATACCGCCCCGTGCAGGGCCTCCCACCGACGGGGACGGGCGAGGGCGCGGCGACTAACCGTGCGTCATGCCGAGGCAGAGCCGGACGCCGCCATCCCCTCGGTCCCTGTGCACAGGACACGGCAGTGGCTTCGCGTCGTCCCGAAGCCGTCGCCACTCACCGCCCGGGGAAAGCGCGGGCGGAAAGTTCGCCCGGTCCCCGGATGCCGCATCCGGATCGCCGCATCACTCCGGGTCAGGCAGAGACGGATGCCGCAACAATTCTGTCGGCGGGGGGAGGCCCCCTCCGTCGGTACATCGCCAGGATGCCGGGTCCCGTATCGGACGGAGCGGCGGATGGACCCGGGGCGCCGCCGAGCAGCGGAGGGCACCGGGGTCCAGGGCGGGCGGTGACGCCGATAGGACCAAGAGGTTGCCCGTACTGTCGCCGACTGGCCAGCGTCGTGTGGGGTCGCGAGAAGCGGATGGGCGGGGGCAGGACCCCATTCCATCGAGATGACCGGGGCCCAAGGCTCGCGCGCCCACTCGCGGCCGCCTGCATCCGTCCGATCCCGGTCGTCGGGCATCCCTCCTCCCCTATTCGGCTACACCAAGACGGAGCACCAGGAAAGGCCTCGGATTGTGCCGCTGAACGGGCAAGGGTCCGCCGCACCCGAGCCGGCACACGGCCGGGACGGCGGGATACGACGGGACAAAAAGCTGAAGGCATTGCGGAGGCCGGTGTTCGGCGGTGCGAATGGCCCGGAGTCCCGGAGCCTTCAAGACGCGGGAGAATGCGCCGGACAAAACCCGCCCCTCGAGCGAGCCCCCGGACGGCGTCCACGGGCCTCGAATCCGGTTGTCCCCACGCGGGGGCCGAGGGCGGCTGTCGGTCAGGTTTTCCGCATACGATCTGAGGCCGGTCCCGGTTCCGGAACACTCCGGTACCGCGCCATCCGGCGTGCGAAAGGAGCTGGGGAGCATGGCGGAGCGGGGGCGGGCGACTTCGTCGGATGGCCCGCTCCCCCCGATTCCGGTCCCGGATCCGCCCCCGGAGGTGCTGGTGCGGGTTATCCAGTGGATCATCTATTGGCGTCTCGAAGACACGGGCGGATTGGATCCCGAGCGGGTGGCCTGTCCACTGCCGCTGCGGGCCGATGACGCCCGAGGTTCCCGCTGACTCTTCGGTTCAGGATTCCCGGTATTCGCGAACGCGGACCCGCTCCGGCAATTCGGAGCGGGTGACTTCATCCCCGACCTTGTCGCGCCGCTATATGCCGTGATCCGCAGGTGATTGCCTCTTCGTGCGGGCACGTTCATGCCCTGAGCGCGGTCCCGCTGCCGCTTCCCTGCCTGCAGGTTACGGCCGAGGGCTTTGGGGTCCGGCTGCAGCGCATTCCCCCCAGACCAGATTGACCCTGGCTCATTAAGCTTCCAGACGATTCTCGGGCCGGGTCCGACCGGATTCTGGCAGCGCATCACGCCCGCTGTCGGTCCGTACCCGCAATCGTATCATGTGGGGACGTCGCAGGACCGCTCCGGGGTCATCCGCCGGTCGGGTGGGAGGACGGCCGCTGGGCCCCGGCGTGGCGCCGCGACGGCACCGGAGGGTAAGCGTCCGTGGGCGGCGAGTCTCGCCATGAGCCGGACGGCGGCGGCCGCCGTCCGGCTCGTCGTCCGCGGGGCGGCCGCGCCCGCCGGCCACCGGCTTGCGTTAACCGGAGGACGCCGGGCGGCCGAACCCCGTCCGCGCGCTCCAGACGGCTGGCTCGGCTTGCCGCCATGGCCCGCATCGTGATACAGTGGCTCCACTCGTGCGTGATGCGCAAACCCCCGGAGGTGATGGGCTTGATTATCCGCGGCGGCATCGCCATCGCCCATCACATCGGCTTCCTCGTCCGGAGCGTCTAGGGATTCGTCTGCCCTTTTGGCTCTGGACCGTCCCGTATGTCAGGTCGTGGCACGGCCTGCCCCGGGTCGATCCTCCCCGGCGCCCCGGCCTTGGAAGCGAGGGAGTGTCCTCATGGTTGTCCGCCGAAGTGTCTCCGCCTTTTACTTGTTTACGGGGCTGCGCTGGTTTCGCCTGACCGGCGCGATTTGGATGCTGTACCTCCTGCATGTGGGTTGGATGCTTTGGCAGGTGGGTGCGGCCGAAGGTTTTTTTCACGTGGTCGGCTTCCTGGCCGCTGTGCCGACCGGCGTCTACGCCGACCGGATGGGCAGGCGCCGATCTTTGCTGGTGGGACTGATCACCGCCGTGATCGCCGGCCTCGCCATTTATCTCACCGCGCCGGTCAGCGTTCTGGCGGGCATCGGGGCCATGGGGCTCAGTTCGCTCTCCTGGAGCTTCATTGGGGGCGCCGATCAGGCGCTCCTGTACGACCTGACCCGTTCACGGCCCGATGCTCGCCGCGCCTATCGGAATGTGTTGGCACGGGTCAACGCGCTCTCCCTGCTCAGCGGGGCGGCGGCGGCTGTAGCCGGCGGATGGCTGGCTGTGCATTGGGGATGGGCATGGCCCTACGTCTTGGCGGCAGGTGCGGAAGCACTGGCCATTCCCTGTGTGTTGCTGCTGCCGGAACCCCGCCGCGAACCGACGCCGGCGGCGGCGTTCACCGCCGGGGGAACCTGGATGGACACGCTGCGCACCACCAAGAGCGCTGTGCGGCGTCTGCCCGGGGTCTTGGCCCTGGTGGTGTTCGGAGCCGTGCTCGGTGTGGTGGCCACCAGCAACCACCTCTATGCCCAGACCACGCTGAGCGTCAAGGGGGAGACGATTGTGGCCGTCACCGCGATCATTGCCGTAGGCGGCCTCCTGGCCGCGCTGGGCAGTTTGCTGAGCCGACACCTGCCACCAGGGCCGGTGTCATCCGGGGCGTTGAGACGGGGCACCTTGGTGCTGGCGGCGTTGGTGGCGGCGGTGGGGGTTCTTCCCGCGGCGCAGTCCGTTGGGGCGTTCATGGCGTCGGGGCTGCTGGACGGCGGGGTGGATGTCCTGTATGTGGCCGAGCTCAGTCAGGCCAGTCCGGACGTTCTGCGCGCCACAGTTCTGTCCGCGCCGGACATGCTGTTCAGCTTGGGCATGATCGTCTGTTTTCCGGCGGAGGGCTGGGCGATGCAGCGCTACGGACCCCAAGCCGCTTACCTGGCTCTCGGCGTCACACTGGCGGCGGCTGCGCTGTGGCTGGTGCGCCATGCATCCCGAGGACAACCCGGCTTGCCGGCCGGCGAATCCGGCTGAGGGGCCGGGCTGGGGCGCCGCCGAATCCGGTCCCGTTATGGTGGACGTGGCGCGGTCGGCCCGGCCTTCCTCCGGGCGCCGGGTCGGCGCGCCACGCCCGGCGAGGCATTGCCGCTAGGGCTGGAGCCCGGCCGCCTGGGGGAGGGCCCTCGGCGCGGTGCCGAAGGGAAGACCGGACGGACTCGGGCCCGACACCCTTTGCCGCGTGGCGCGGTGCGGGGGCTCGGTCAGACTCGTCGCACAGTGGTTTGCGGCTCCTCGTTCACGCGCAGCGTGAAGACATCGGGGCGCGCGTAGTGCCCGGTCACGTCGAAGTCGAAGCGGGCCTCTTCCAACTGCGACAGGAGCAAATCGGCATAGAGGATGCCTTCCTCATGATACAGGGGCCCGGCGATGTAGTTGCCCAAGGGGTCCACAATGGCACTGCCGCCCCGGCAAAGTTCGTCCGGTGCCAAGGTCAGGTCGCGGTAGCACGCGAGGTTTTGGGGATACATGCTTTTGTGCACATATTGGTTGGCGGCCAGCACGAAACATCGGCCTTCACAGGCGATGTGACGCAGTGTGGCCTGCCAGGTGTCCCGAGCGTCGGCCGTGGGCGCCACATAGATTGCCACCCCCTTGTCGTAGAGGGCCGCTCGGGCCAAGGGCATGTAGTTCTCCCAGCAAATCAGGCCGCCCACGCCACCGAACGGCGTGTCCACGACGGTCAATGTACTGCCGTCTCCCTCTCCCCAGATGAGGCGTTCGGAGCCGGTCGGCTTCAGCTTTCGATGTTTACCCATCAGCGCACCGTCCGGCCCGAAATAGAGGGTGGTCCCATACAGGGTTCCCCCACTCCCGTGATCCGATCGCTCAATGACGCCCATGGCCACGAACGCGTGGGCGCGGCCGATTGCGTCGGCCAGTCGCGTCATCGGCGCGCTGGGGATGCTCACCGCACTGCGCCAGTAACGGCCCCAGTCGGTCCGCCCCTCGGGTTCGCGACGCCCCACGAAGCTGCCAAAGGCGAGCGCTCGCGGGTAGCCGGACAAAAAGGCTTCCGGAAACAGCATCAACTGCGCTCCATGGGCCGCCGCCTCTTCAATCAGACGGCAAGCCTTGTCCACGCTGGCCTCCAAGTCCATGAGCACGGAGGCCGCCTGCACGACCGCCACCGTCACCCGGTCCACCGTACGCATAACTCCGACCGTCTCCTGTCATTGTCACGTTTCGACCTTCGCTTGGCCGCCGCACTCGTTGCGCCTCGTGGGCGATCCGGACTAGCGGGGCGATGCCGCCCCGGTTTTGGGTTCGGACCTTCCTGATTGTATCGTGTCACGGCCCGGCGCAGGGCCAGAGAGCTCGACGGAACCGGCGTTGGGAGGCTTCCGCGGGATAGGAGCAGCGCCAGGTTGTATCGTTTGGGGTGCCGGCAAAAGACCGTGCCCCATACGGGGAGTGACGGAGTGGCACCTGGGCGCTCCCCGACTGTGCGGAGCGGAGAAAGACTGTCCTGGCATTGAGAACCGGGCCGGAGTTTGGGAAGATGTCTCGTGTCGCCCCGGAGACCTGTGCATGCCGGAGACGTGAGAGAGGGGGGCTGTTCCATGCGGCTTTGGGAGTCGCTGCACCACATGCTGGGACCGGAATCGGAGGCCACGGCGGAATTGGACGGTTATCGACACATCGGGGGTCAGGTGTTGGACGTTGTGCAGAAACTGGACACGCCCGACACGCCGCCCACGGCCCTCGCGTACATTTTCGTCGCCCGCGGCTTGGAACTGGCCGCCGACGGATTGGTGGGGCCCTACCTTGACGCGCGTCCCCCGGAGGCGATGCCGGGTTGGATTCGGGCGCTGGCCATGAATCTCTACCGCCCCATCCCGGAATTGGTGACCGCGGCGAAGCAGGAAGCCATCGACCCTGAGGGGGATCGAGATGTGGAACTGCCGTGGGTGTTGAAGGGCCGCGTCATCCTCGGCCAGCACGACGCGCGGCCGGGCCTCTCCGTCTATGGCCAGGCGGTCAAACAGGTGATGGAGTGGGTGGAAGTGACGCTGGCGGACGGGCCGGCGGTGAAGTCGGCGCAGCTGTATTTCGCCGAGGCTACCACCAACTTTGACTCCGCGTCCCATCTCCTCTGGGGTTTCGACGGGCGCGAGCCGCCGGTCGCGGTCCGCCAATCGACCGACGACTACCTGTGGACAGCCCTGGCCTACGCCCTCGGTGCCGTGGAGGAACACTGCTGCCCAGGCGTGTTCGGCGGGCTCGACATCGACACGGTCTTGGAGGGCGGCGACGTGTCGGAGGGCCACCTGAAGGTGTTGGCGTTTGACCGTTCCGGACACACGGAGGCGGTTCGTGACATTGCGCGGGCGTGGCGGCAGGCGATGGGTGAAGACGGATCGCCGTCGCATCCGCCCTCCCATCACCGGAATGACGAGAACTGACCGGACGCGGGCGCCGGGCGGGCGCCCGTCAACCCTTGCCCCTGGGGCGCCAAGCCAGGGAGGGCGGGCCTTGTCCCCCCACCGAACCATCGAAAGCGGGTGACTAAGCCCGCGGCTTGGATCCAGCAGCCCGGCGGCGCTCGGGTCTCCTTGTCCCGGCCACGGGGATGATCCGGGACGGGCAGACGCCCCGGGCAGGGCAGACGTGCCCCCGCCTTTCGACGGCGACGGATTCTTCCGGCTCTCGGGCCGTCGTTCCTCCGGGATTCGGAGGAAGACGAGACTCCGGCGTCTCAATGCCCATCCGGGGCGACTGACGACTAAGAAGGAGGCTTCGCGTGACCGCGACATACTTGGGTCCGGCGTTGGTGGCGGGCCTGCTGCAAGGTATCGTGGAATGGCTGCCGGTCAGCAGCAAGACGATGATCACCTTGTACTTCACCGTGCTGGGGATCAAGGCGCAGAACGCGTACGATCTGGGACTGATTGCGAACTTCGGCTCGTTCTTCGCCGCCCTCTACTACTTTCGCCGTGAAGCGTGGGCCACCGTCAAATCCCTGGCCCACCCGTTTGCCGATACGCCCTATGCGCGCCTGCTCCGCTTCCTGGTGGTGGCGACCCTTGCCACCGGCGTGGTGGGCATCCCGCTCTATGTCACCGTGCGCCACACCTTTACGCTGGTGGGCGGCTCAGTGGCCATGCTGATTATCGGGGCGCTGCTGCTGGTGACCGGGATGGTGGCGCGGCGCAAGGAGCGCCTGATGCAGGCGCCGACGGCCGCCACCGAGGTGAAGCAGCCGGACGGTCGTGCGGCGCTGCTGGCCGGCGCCCTACAGGGCCTCGCGGCCCTGCCCGGCATCAGTCGGAGCGGCATGACCATCACGCCTCTCCTGTGGCTGGGGTTTCCGGCCGAGGAGGCGATTCGCCTGTCTTTCATGCTGGATGTGCTCGCCTTGGTGGGAGCCGGCGTGGTGCCCCTCGTCATTGGCCACGGGGGTCAGGCGGCCATCGCCCAGCTGGGCTTGGGCACCACGCTCGTCATGATTGGCGTAGCCACCGTCGTCTCGTTTGTGGCCATTGGCACGGTTCTGAACCTGGCCCGGCGTCTTCGCACCTCCACGGCCACCTTCGCCATCGCGGCCATCACGCTCCTGTTTGCCGGATTGGCGGTGGTGCGCTGATCCGATGGCCCGAGCGCGAGATAGCCAGCATGGCGGTGCAACCGACGCGTGGGGCGGGCTCGGGTCCCGACAATCGCTCAGGCCCGAGGACGTTTTGTGCTCGCGCCGATCCCGGGCTGTCGTTCGGGGTCCGGGCGATGGCCACCCCTCCCCGCCGTCGAACAAACGTGACCGGATTCCCGGTCGCGGCAGGACGATCGCCGCCGTCTGTGGAATGGTCCCGCGAGGGCTTCTAAGGCGGACCGGGCCTGGATGGGCGCATCCGAACCCATTGATGGGGAGGCGGCGAGGTGCGGGCGAAATTCATCATCGGAATAGTGAGCGTGGGACTCGTGATGGCTATCGGAGCGGCCGCCGGGATAGAGTACCGACCTTACGAGGCGCAGCATGACATGGCCGCAGCGCGTGCGCTGTTGGCGTCGGGCCAATACCAGGCCGCTTTGTCCGCGGCCGAGAAAGCGGCCGGCTTCGGCGCGTCCGGGGCTCCTCGCCTGGAAAATGCCGTGCAAGCCGCCCGGTATTTGAGCTCGGCGCGTTCGTTGCTGGCTTCGAACCGCTACGCGGCGGCCATTCAAGCGGCCGAGAAGGCGGCCACCTTCGGCCAGGCTCAGACCGCGGTTCAATTGGAGCATCGGGCGCAAGCGCTGGAAACCTCAGCCCAGCACTATGCGCTGGCGCTCCAGGCCATCCAGCAGCAGCAGTGGGTCACCGCAGCATCCGAGTTGCGTCAAGTCATTCGGGGCAGCCCCAGCTACGTTGCGGCCCAGGAACGGTTGACCTACATTCAGACCACGCTGGTCGCGGATGTTCAGGCGGACATTGCCTCCAGCAGCTACAATCAAGCGTTGGCCAAGGTGACCGTTCTGCTGCAGATCTTCCCGGGCGATTCGACGGCGCAAGGTTTGAAAGCCCAAGTGGAAAGTGGCCTCGTGGCGGCCGACGTGCAAGCCGGCGACCGCCAACTGGGTGCGGGAAATGACTACGCCGCCGAGGACGACTTCAATAACGCGTTGGCCATCAATCCCAACGACGCAGAAGCCACGCTCGATCTGGGACTCGCATACTACCAGAGCGGCAACGTCGCCACATCCATCACCTACTTCCAAAATGCGGCGCAAATGCTGAGTCAGGCGGGCGATTACGCCAACGAATCCATCGCGGACTATGATCTGGGCCTCGCGTACTACAACACCAACGACTACCCTGATGCGGCCACCGCGTTTCAGGCTGCGGTCAACGCCGACCCGTCCGATACGCAGGCCCAAAACTATCTGACCGTCTTGCAAAATGCCGGCTATTAAGTCGGCGGGCTGGGTCCTGGCCGGCTTGCTGCTGGGTGCCGGGGCGTTCGTGGGTGGTCGCGTCCTCAGTTATCATGCCCCGCCGGCACCCCGTCCGCTGCCCAATACTTTGACGGTCCCTCGTTCGAACCCGACGATCAAGCCTTCGGCGGGGTCGTCCCAGTGGGGCAGCGGCCCCGCGGGGGCCGGGCTGACTCCGGCCCAAGTGGCGTCTCTCTATCAGGTGAGCGCGCTGTGGCATGACGGGGCCCAAGGGCAGAATCAACCGATTGCCCTCATCGAGTTCACGGGTGTGGCGTCCTCTGACATCGCACGCTTCACGGCTTCTTACCACTACCCCCCGCTCAGGCTCCACCGGGAGACTCTGGGTTTGCCCGACACCGCTCCCGGCCTCGAAGCGACGCTCGATGTGGAGTGGGTTCATGCCCTGGCGCCGCGAAGCCCGATTTGGCTGTTTGACACCGCCAGCCCGGATGATCTTGCCGCCGCCATCGACCAGGGTCTCATGCAAGGGATTCGGATCTTCAGTCTGTCGTTCGCCACACTTGCTCCCGATGCGTATCCCGGGGGCGGCCTCGCCATCAACCGCGTCCTTCAACAGGCGGCAGACGAGGGCGCGGCCGTTTTTGTCGCGGCCGGCGACTGGGGACCCTATGGGCTCGAGTCGACGTCGGCGGCGCAGTACACGGTCAACTTCCCCGCGTCGAGCCCCTGGGTGGTGGCGGTCGGCGGCACCGCCTTGACGGCGGCCGGGCATCAGGTGGCCTGGCGATATGGCGGCGGGGGTCAGTCGCCCGAATTTGCGGCCCCCCGTTGGCAGCGCGGCATCGTTCCGAACGGTCAGCGGTGGGTACCCGACGTCGCCTTCCTGGCCGGATCGCCCGGAGTCTCCGTGTACTGGCAGCATCAATGGGTGTCCGTCGAGGGAACCTCCATCGGGGCGCCCGGCTGGGCGGCCCTCTGGGCCGATCTTCGATCCGCTCTCGAGAAGCATCCGCCCGGATTCCCGTCACCACTCCTGTACCAAGCGTACGCAGCGGATGCGCCCGCCTTTACGGAAATCGATCAAGGGAGCAACGGCGTTTACAGTGCGCATGCGGGCTGGAATGCCGTCACGGGACTGGGCACGCCCCTGGCCCTAAACCTCCTCCATTGGCTCCGGCGGCACCCGTAGCCGGGCGGTCCCAGATGTCCGGACAGATCCCGCGCTCACACCGGCCAGGGACGTCGGGGAGACATCCGGGGGGTTATCCCCCCCGGGGGCGGCACGCGCACCCGCCTCCCCCACCACCCGCGCGACTGCCGAGCATCGGCGAATAGGCGGTTCACCGGACTGTGTCCCCGAGTCACGGTCATGGCGTAACCGTCAGGGCGCGCCCCCGTTCGGCGGTCCGCTCCCCTCCGGCCGCCGGCGCGTGAGCGCCATCCCGTAAGTGCCCCGCCCGGCAGGCTGCCCGGCGCGCTGCGACCACCGATGGCATGGGCGCCGGTTATGAGGAGGACGATCCCAATTGGGCCTCAAGCCGCTCCAGCACTTCCGGATCCTCCAGGCCCGTGATGTCGCCGCTGGCGGTGCCGTTCACCACCAGCTCCCGGAGAAGACGCCGGACAATTTTGCCGCTCCGCGTTTTCGGCATGGCGTCGATGACGTACACCTTCGCCGGCCGCGCGATGGGCCCAATGGTGTCGGCGACATGCGTGCGCACCCGCTCGGCGAAGGCGGCATCTGCCCCGGCTCCGGCGCGCACGGTCACGAAGGCCACCGGCACCTGACCCCGAATCGGGTCCGGCACGCCCACGACGGCCGCCTCCGCTACCTCGGGCAGTGTCAAGAGCGCGCTTTCCATCTCCATCGTGGACAGCCGATGCGCCGCGACGTTGATGACATCGTCGATCCGGCCCAGCACCCAGATCTGTGCGTCTTGGTCCAGGACGGCGCTGTCGTACGATCCATAGAGGCCCGGCAGTCGGAAATACTCGCGGCGGTATCGGTCCGGATCCTGCCAAATGGTGCGGGCCAGGGTGGGAAACGGCTCGCGGATGACAAGCTGGCCCACTTGACCCGCCGGCTGCTCCCGACCGTCCTCATCGACCACGGCAAACGCATGGCCGGGCAGGGCCATGCCGCAGGACCCCGGCTTCGCCGGCGTCACGCCGACGGCGGAGGAGGTCCAGGCGCTGCCCGTCTCGCTTTGACCATAGGTGTTGTTGATCTCGATGCGACCGTGACCCATGTCCCGGAACACCCATTCCCATGTAGTTTGATCCAGGGGCTCGCCCACGAGCGAAATGAGACGCAGGGAGGACAGATCGTGGCCCTCCCGCCACTGCCCGCCGTATCGGGCCAGCATGCGGAGCGCGGTCGGTGCCGTAAACACCTTGGTCACGCGGTGTTCTGCCACAATGCGGTAGAACCGGTCGGGCTCCGGATAGTCAAGAGCCCCGTCGTAAAACACATACGTCGCACCGAACGGCAGGCCGCCGACGAGTTCGAAAATGGGGAACGTGAGCCAGCCGACGTCGGCCGTGCACCAGTACACGTCCTCCGGTCCCAGGTCCAACGCCCATTTGACGTTGTGATACGCGCCCACCAAAAAGCCGAGCCCCGCGTGCACCAGCCCCTTGGGCTTGGAGGTGGTGCCCGAGGTGACGATGATGAAGCCAGGGTCGTTGGCCTCCAGGGACACAGGCGCCAGGTGGCCGTGCGTGCGGCCCACGAGGTCGTCCCAATAGGCGTCGCGTCCGGGCGTCATGGGTACATCGGCGCCGGTGCGCCGTACCACCACGACATGTTCGACACCGGGCAGGCGAGTCAACGCCTGATCCAGCGTTTGTTTGAGGGGGAGGCGGCGTCCCCGCCGAACGGCCTCATCGGCCGTGACTACCACCCGGGGCTGGGTGTCCACCAGCCGGTCATAGAGGGCGTCGGCCGAAAATCCGGAGAAGATGATGTTGTAGACGGCACCCAAGCGATAGCAGGCGTGCGTCGCGGCAAAGGTCTCCAGCAGATTCGGCAGATAGAGCGCCACGGTGTCGCCGGTCCGCACACCCAGGTCGGACAGGACGTGCGCGAACGTGGCCGTGGCGTCATGAAACTCGCCCCACGTCCACACCCGCTCCCCACCCTCTTCTTGGATGTGGACCAGCGCGGGACGGTCGCGGCCGCCGGGCAGGTGGCGGTCGATGCAATTCACACTGACATTGCCGCGTCCGCCGACGAAGAACTGAAACTCGGGAAAGCCGCCGACCAAGTCCTGCTCCCAAGGCTCGAACCAGGTGAGTTCCCGAGCCACCTCGGCCCAATAAGCGCCAGGATTCTGCACGGAGCGACGGTACAGGGCGAGGAATTCCGGGAGAGTCTTCACGGGCAGGCGGCCAGACGGGGGCGCGGGCGGCGGAACCAAGTAACTCTGGGAAATCAAGGCCCATGCATCCGCTTGGGCATCAGACATCGATACCCCTCCTCTCCGAGACCGACGGTCAGCGCTGCGACGGCACGTGACCAATCCAACCGGAGGAAAGTCGGCCGTACCGGGGTCTGCCCGGAATCGCCCGCTCGACGGCCGCCGGTGCGGGACGACCTGGTCGGACTCGCGCGGGCGTCGTCCGGTCGCCACCATCCTCTCCCCTATCATAAATCTCCCGGCTCTTATGAAGGCCGCGCATTCCGCATGATCGCCCGTGTTTTTTACAGATGTCAGATAGCCGGCCGGATCGGGTCGGTAGCGCCGTCCGTGATGCCGGCCGCCCGCCTCTCCCGGCCACACTCCGGGGGATGGTGGCCGTCTCTCGGGAGACGTCGGTCAGCGAGGGTCGCGGGCGGGCCGGCCGGAGGTCTCTCGGCGTCCCTCGTCCCATCGGGACGCGCGGGGGTGGCAGAGATCGACGGCCTGGACTGCGCGCGGACGCGCCGGCGTGGGATCGAAGCCCTACGCTCACGCCGGGCGTCGTGGTGCCTGTCGACTGGCCGGTGGGCACCGAGACGGACGGCTGCCCGCCGACGTGCGGGCGGCACGACGGAGCGGGCTTCGCGCCATGGCGCCGCGCTTGCCGCGGACTAGTGGCGCGCTGCTCTTGAGACAGCGTGAGAAGCCCGTATAGAAACTTCTCGTCGCTCTTCAACAGTTCGATGAACTCCATCAAACCTCGGTTGGCAATGTTCAGCTCCCCGTCGAATCGGAATGCGCGCGGGTCGGACTCGCTGCCATAGGCGCCGATGGTGGCCAGATCGATGCTTCCGGTCAACTCGGCAATGTCCTGTGACTTGGGGTCGCTGGGTGCGAAGGTGCCAATCCCCACGCGATGTTTTTCGGAGAAGACCAGCCGTTCGACGGGGACCTCTTCAATCCGTCCGCCCCACTCGTGTTCCAGGCGATGTTGGCAGACCGGACACAGTTCCCCTTCCACGTACACGCCGTATTCCTGTTCCAACTCGGCCCGAAGAGGCTCTGGGATCAAATGCAGCGGCTCTTCGTGCATGGGGCAGTCCTCGAGCGCGTACAGGGCTCCGCCGGACGTGCGGGTGTAGGCTTCCAGACCCCGCTTCAACAGCGTCACCATCGTGGACTTGCCCCCACCCACCGGCCCCATCAGGAGCAGGATGCGCTTTCGCACCTCCAGGCGCCGGGCGGCGGAGTGCAGATAGTCGACCAATTGCTCGAGCGTGTGGTCCAGGCCAAACAGCTCATCCTCAAAGAACCGGAATCGACGCTGCTCTCCCTCGCCGATGGTCCCTTGCTCGGCGATCATGTCGTAGATCCGGGCGTGAGACAGCCGAGCCAGCTTCGGATTCTCCCGCACCATCTCCAGGTATTCCCAGAAGGTACCGTGCCAGTGGAGCAGGGCTTCGTCCTGGCGTAACTGCAGCAAGCGCTCGCGCAAGTCCATGGAGAGATCCTCCTTTGCTCGGTTGGTGGTTGAGGGCACACCGGCTCTGCGAACGGCGAGGCGGCATGACCCTGACGAGGGGCGGATGGTGCCCGCCTCGCCGACGCGTCAGAGAACAACTTTGCTGTTGAGCCGGCCGTCGTAGGTGAGCACCAGGCGATGCCCGTCCTGTTGGGTCTCCAGGTGCACAGGCCGTCCCCACAGCCGGTGCACGTGGTGCAGCGTGTGTTCGGCATACGGCAGATCCAGGTCCCGCCCCTCATGCCAGTGGACCAGATACAGTTCACCCCGCCGGTTGTAGTCCCCGTCATCCACATGGATGACGGGGATGCCGCCATGGGTCAGTTCCTGCACGAGCCGCTGCCGCACCGTCGTCCAGTCGGTGCTTTCCACCACGAGCTGATCCTGGTGCAGGCCGAAGGTGTACAGGTCCAGCTCGTCAACCAGGTCGGCGTCCAGATAGTTGCGGATGAAGGAGACGTCGTCATCCACTTCGCGCGCCAGAAACAGGGCGTCGGCGCCTTCCTCCGCCAAGCGTTCGAATAGCCGATAACCGAGCAGGTACGGGTTGATGCCGAACCGCGGCGCCTGCAGCACGGAGCTGTGGAGCCGCGCGAAATTGACGCTGTCGGCGTCATCCAGTTCCAGAATGCGCAACAGCCGGGTGTGCCAGTAGGTGGCCCACCCTTCATTCATAATTTTCGTGCGGATCTGGGGCCACAGATACAGCATCTCGCTCCGCACCATGGCCAGGACATCGCGCTGCCAGTCCTCCAACTCCGTGGAATGCTCCTGGAGGAAGCGCAGCACGTCCCAGCGCGGTTCCTGGGCAGCAACCCGGTGGGTCCCGGGCCTCTCGCGCGCCGGGGCCAGATCGGAGAAGTCCGGACCGGTTCCCGGCCGCAGCGCCTGGGGACGCGAACCGCCCGATTCGGGGTCCGGGTCCCGGTCGACATGCTCCTGCAGGGCCAGGGCGGCGTCCAACAGACGCTCCACCGTCTCTTGACCGTAGGTGAATTCATATTGGCGGATGCGCTCGGCGTGCCGGGTCACCAAGTCCGGCATATTGACCGGGGTGTCGCGAAAACAGCGGTTGTGCGCGAAGAAATCCACATGGCCCATGACGTGCGACATCACGAAGACGTCTTCCAGCGGCGTGTTGGTTTCCAACAAAAAGGCGAGCGCCGGATTGCTGTTGATGACCATCTCGTACAGCTTGGACAAGCCGTAGTCGTAGCGGAGCTTGAGCGACCAAAAGGCTTTGCCGTACGTCCAGTGGCTCATCCGGCCCGGGATCAGGTAGGCCGCAAACTCGTAGAGAACGGGCGCGGGCACGGACTCAAACTGCACCGGCCACGGATCGAGGCCGAGCGCCCGAGCCGCCTCCCAGATCGTCTTGGCATCAGGCCTGGTGGTCATCGCCCCGTCACCTCCGGCGTCTTGCGGAAAAAGCGTTTGAGCGCCGGGTACACGTCCTGCCGGTTGGCAATCAGCAGCGTTTCAAAGCGCGGATGGCGCACCTTCGAGAACGCCGCCATCAGCGTCGAGTGATAGCCTCCCTCTCGGATCTCGCCATAGCCGAAGACGTTGACATGCGGCAGGATGGCGGTTAACAGCTCCACCGTGCGCCGGTTGTCGGCATCAGACCAATTGTCCCCGTCAGAAAAGTGGATAGGATAGATATTCCAGTGCTGGGGGGGATAGCGGCGTCGAATGAGGTCGAGACACAGCTCGTACGCCGAGGACACTTTGGTGCCGCCGCTCTCCCCGAGATGAAAGAACGTGTCTTCGTCCACCTCGCGGGCATGGGTGTGGTGCACCACGTAGACCACCTCCACCTGGCGGTAGCGGGTCCGCAGAAACCGAACCATCCAATAAAAGAAGGTGCGGGCGAGGAACTTCTTCGCGTCGCCCATGGACCCCGACACATCTCGCATGGCGATGACCACCGCGTCGTGAGAGGGCTCCTCCCGCAGCACCCAGGTTTTGTAGCGGAGGTCGTCCTGGCCGATGCCGCCCACGGCCGGCAGGCCCTGCATGGCATTTTTGAGCAGGTTGGCCCGAAGGGTGCGCCGCTTGTCCAAGTTGCCCATTAGCCCGACTTTGCTGATGTCCCGGAAGCTTTCCGTATGCTCGCGATGCCGGGCTTCCGTCTTCGGCTGCAGGTACGGCAGGCCCAATTCATCAAACAGGAGGGCCGCCACGTCATCGACATTGATCTCCACCTCGAACACGTCCTCGCCCGGACGGTCGCCGGCTTCCTTGCCCCGTCCCGCGGCGTCTCCGCTCTTGGGCACGCGGCCCAGCACATCGCCGGGCTGGGTGCCTCCCGGTCCCTGTCCGACATGGTCCCCTTTGTAGGGGTGATAGCGAAACTTGTACTCGTCCAGGCTCTTGAGCGGCACGCGGATAACCTGTCGCCCGTCGCTCGCAATCAGCGTCTCTTCGGTGATCAGGTCCGGCAGCCGTTCGCGCACGGCCTCCCGGAGCCGGCGTAGATGCCGGGCCTGGTCCACCAAACCTTTTCGTTCCAGCGACCAATCCAAAGGTTCCGGCGCCATGGTCCCACCTCCCTGGCCGCGCGCCCGCGTGTTGGGCCTTCACTTCCTGTCCCCCCGTGTCGGGGCTTGCCAGCCCATGCAGAGAGAGTGATACAGGATATGCGCCCAAGCGCCGGACTTGCGCAGTTTGTGCCCCGGACAAGGTCCGACAGCGGACGACTCCGGCGGGGACCGGAAGCCGGCTCTTTAAGGGATGTCCGACTCGTGATTGTTGAAGAGGCGGTCAAACTGGTCGAGGGAGAGGTAGACGTCGCGCGGACGGGCGCCGTCCGGCGGCCCCACATAGCCGCGTTCCGCCATTTGGTCGATGATGCGGGCGGCGCGCGTGTAGCCCACCCGCAAGCGCCTCTGCAGCAAAGAGGCCGAGGCCTGCCGACTTTCCACCACGAGCCGCAGCGCATCCTGAAACAGACTGTCCGTATCGGTCACCGCCGGGCCCGCATCCTCCATGGTGAAGTCGAGTCCCGGGAGATTGTCCTGCGGGATCTGCCGGACGGCGGCCACCAGCTTCTCCAATTCCTGCTCCTGGACGAAGGCTCCCTGCAGACGCACCGGTTTGGAGGCCCCCACCGGATGAAACAGCATGTCCCCCCGCCCCAGAAGCTTCTCGGCTCCCGCCCCGTCCAGGATGGTCCGGGAGTCCACTTGGCTTGAAACGGCAAAAGCGATGCGGCTGGGAATGTTGGCCTTGATGGTGCCGGTGATGACGTCGACGGACGGCCGCTGCGTGGCCACCACCAGGTGCAGGCCGGCCGCGCGGGCCATCTGGGCCAGACGCGCAATCGACTCCTCCACCTCCACCGGCGCCACCATCATCAGGTCCGCCAGCTCGTCTATCACCACCACCACATAGGGCAGGCTGGCCTCCGGGCCCATCTCGGCATTGTAGCGCCGCAGATCGCGGACGCCGGTTTCGGCAAACAGCTGATAGCGGCGCTCCATTTCTCGCACCGCCCAGCGAAGGGCCTGACTGGCCTTCTTCGGATCGGTCACCACCGGCGTGACCAAGTGGGGAATGCCGTTGAAGCTGGACAGTTCCACCACCTTCGGGTCAATGAGCAGCAGCTGCAGTTCGGCGGGGGTGGCGCGAAACAACAGGCTCGCAATCAGGACGTTGATGAGGACGCTCTTGCCGGATCCGGTCGCGCCGGCCACCAGCAGGTGCGGCATGGCGTCCAGTTCGGCCACCACCGGCTGACCGCTGATGTCTTTGCCGAGGGCGACCGTCAAGACGGAGCGGCTGCGCGCGAACACCGGCGACTCCAAGACCTCCCGGAGCCGCACCAACGCCACATCCTCGTTGGGCACTTCGATGCCGATGGCGCTTTTCCCGGGAATGGGGGCCTCCATACGGACGCCACGAGCCGCTAGACTCAACGCAATGTCATCGGCCAGGCTCACAATCCGGGCCACCTTGACACCGGGGGGCGGCACCAGCTCAAATCGTGTGACGGCCGGCCCTTGGCTCACCTCGGCCAGTCGAGCCTCGATGCCGAAGTGCCGGAGGGTCTCCAGCAGCACCCGCGCGCGCGTCTCCGGCGCGCGCCCGGCGGCTGCCGGATCCGCCGGGGTCAGAATGTCCAGGGAGGGTAGGCGATAGGCGCCCGGTTCTGGGGGGACAGGCGTCGGAACCGGGTCGGATTCGACCGGTTGAGGCGCGGACGACCGCCGCTCCCGGACCGGCGGCGTCGGCGGCTCGAGCGGCGTCGGCATGGGGAGGGGATCGGGCTCCACCGGGGCGGGAACCGTCGGGCCGGCCGGCAACGGCTCCGGGTCTTCGGCCGGGAACACCCAGTCACGAAGTTGCCGCGCGGCCCTGAGCCCACCGGTTCCCGTGTAGGCCCCCCCGGTCCTGACGCCTTGCCCCAGGAGGCGAGCCGCCGTCGCCAGGCTCCCGCCGGTCATGACCAGAAGCGCCGCCAGCAGGGCGGCGACCAAGAGGACGGCCGCACCGGGGCTTCCCACCAGCAGCGCCAGCCCGTGGCCCACGCCATAGCCCAGATAGCCGGCGCCGCGGGGCCCGTACAAGCCGCCGAGCCCGTCCACCAGGGCCGTCGCGCCCAGCACCGCCCAGATGCGCGGGCGCGTGATCCAGACCGGACGGCCCAAGAGGCTTTCCAGACCCCAGCCGCCCACCAGCGCCGGCACCCACCATGCCGTGAACCCGAAGGCGTGAAACAGCGTGTGAGCCAAAAGACCGCCCAAGGCCCCCTCGGACTGGCCGCCCAAAGCCAAATAAGCGACGATGGCCGCCGCCAGCAGAATGATGCCGAGGATCTCCTGTCGGGTTCCCTGGGCCACCCGCGCCTCTTCCCCCTCCGTGCCCTAGCGGCCGACCGAAGCCGCCAGCACCGCCATCAGCAACGTGTACCCGGCAAAGCCCCGCCACCAGCGCTGGGTGCGGATGCCCCGCAACGCCCATTGTACCGCCATCACGCCCGCCGTGCTTGCCGCAATTGCGGCCAGGGCCAGGCCCGGTCCGAACGCGGTGACCGCGGGCAGCGAGACTGCCACCACGCCGGCCGTGATGGGAATGGCCATCAGGAACGAGAGTTCGGCGGCCGCTTCGGGCAGCAGGCCACACCATCGCGCCGCCGCCATGGTGGCTCCGGAACGAGACAGGCCGGGGCAGAGGGCCGCCGCTTGGGCCAGACCCACCAGCAGGGCGTCAGCCAGACGCACGTCGTCGAGCGCGCGCCGACCGCGCTTGGGAGCCGGCGCGGTCGCCAGCAGCGCGGTTGTACCGAGGAAACCCGCCGCGGCGACAGGAGGCCGGAAGAGCCAAGCCGCCAGCGCGTGGCCGCCCGCCGCTCCCACCACCGCCGCCGGCGCGGTGGCCACGACCACCGCCCACACCAGGCGTCGCGCCAGAGGTTCGCCCGCCCACCAACGCCGCCCCAGGCTCATCACGCGTCGGCGCATCGCCACCAGCACGGAGATGAGGGTGGCCCCGTGCAGGAGCACCTCCAGGGATGGGCCCTCCGGCCCCCAGTGCCAAAGCTGGCGGACCAGCAGCAGATGCCCGCTCGAGCTTACCGGCAGAAACTCCGCCAGCCCCTGGATCAATCCCAAGACGACAAGCCGACCCACTGGCATGCCTCCTGGGGATGTGTATGCGCCAGCCGGCCGGAGCGCCCCGATTCCTGTGAGTGGGCTCCTCCCGGTCGTGGCGGCGGGTTCGCCAGGAGCGGCCGCAGGCGTTAGTCGATGGGCCGGGTGGTCGGCGACGTGGAGGCGGAACGTCCGTCCGGGAGCGCGGATCTCCGGGTCGGGGTGGTGGCCCCGATGGCCGCGGCAGAATCCTCCTAGAGCAAGGTGCCCGGTTGAAACCGGGGGTCCAGGTAGTCGCGGGGGTTGGTGGAGAATAGGCGTTCCAGACGACGCTCGCCACGGGGGCCCAATCGGGCGAGGCACAGCCGGTCGGCGTGGCGGTCCCAGTGCACGCTGTCGAAATCCCCCATCAATGGGCCCCAAATGTCTTCCGGGGGCAATGGCGTATACAGCATCACGAAAGCTCCCCGGTCGCGGTGGGCGCCGCGCCGGACCCGGAGGCGGCGGCCGTGCTGACACGGCGTCCGCGCCGCGGCTGACGGTGCCGCGGGCGGCGAAGCGGGCGGGTTGCGTCCACCATGTCGTGCAGCGTTTCCAAGGCCGGCCCCACTCCGCCCACGACGTCGATCAATCCCGCATCGACAGCGTCCTGACCGACCAGCACCGTGCCGACGTCGCGGGCGAGCTCGCCGGTCCTCAGCATGAGTTCTCGAAAGTGCGCTTCGGAGACATGGGAGTGGTTGACGACGAAATCCACCACCCGGTCCTGCATTTTGTCCAAATATTCATAGGTCTGGGGAACGCCGATGACGAGGCCGTTCATCCGAATGGGATGAATAGTCATGGTGGCGGTGGGCGCGATGAATGTGTAGTCGGCGGCGACGGCCACCGGGGCGCCGATGGAGTGGCCACCGCCCAGAACCAAGGAAGCGGTGGGTTTGGTCATGCTCGCAATCATCTCCGCCAGCGCCAAACCGGCTTCCACGTCCCCGCCCACCGTATTGAGAATCACCAGTAGGCCCTCAATGGCCGGATCCTCCTCAATGGCCACCAGCTGGGGAATCACATGCTCATATTTTGTGGTCTTGTTCTGCGACGGCAGGATGATGTGGCCCTCAATTTGGCCGACAATCACCAGCGTGTGGATGCTGCTGGCGCCATCGTCCTCCCGGGAGCGGCTGGCTCCCGCCTCGCGCGATTCGGGACGGTCTGCCGTCTTTTGGCTCACCGGCGGTCCTCCTTCGTGCCCCGTAGTGTGAGAAACCGGGCGCGATTTCATGCTGTCGGGCTCGCCCCGGCCGGCGGTCTCGGGTGCCCAGGCGCGCCGGCTCTGTGAGCTGCGGAACATCGCGACGGAGCCGCCCGTCGGCTTTCGCCGGGGACGTGGCGGGTCCGGATCGCCGGCCCGTCTTGGGGATCTGCAGAATCGGGGCGATGCGCTGACCCGGGCGCGCCGCCTTCCGGGTGCGTCCGGCGGGCAGGTGGACCGCCGGCCCGCGGGCCCGGCGGCTTCCGGGTAGAGGGCTCCCGGCGACTACCGCGGACTGGCCGGCGGGACGATCGCCTTTGTCGTCCCGCCGACCGACCGGAATGATCCGCCGACGGTTTTGGCGGGCGCCGCGTCCGACGAGGACGCCCACGCCGATGCGGTCGCGAGAGCACATGCGGTCCGCCGGGGCGGTGCGTGAAAGGGGTCGAGACGGGGCCAAGGGGCCCAGTGGGGATCCGCTGTGGCCTACGAAGCAGGAGGCCGATGCCGCCGTGCGCATCGACCTCCTGCCGCTGGAGCCGGCTCCGGGCCACCGGCCCGGGATCCCCGCGGGCCTTGGTCTGCGGGCCTACACTTCCATCACAATGGGCAGAATCATCGGTCGGCGTCGGGTTCGCTCGTACATGAGCTTTCCCAGCCCGTCCCGGACGGCCGCTTTGATCGTGGCCCACTCGGTGTAGCCTTCGCCGAGGCCTTGGATCACGCTGCGCACGCGTTCGCGCGCCTCGTCCATGAGCGATTCCGACTCCCGCACGTACACAAACCCGCGCGACACCACGTCCGGTCCGGACACCAATTCGCCCGACTGGGAGTCGATGCCCACCACCACGATCAGCACACCGTCCTGCGACAGTTGCCGGCGGTCTCGGAGCACGATGTGCCCGACATCACCGACGCCGACCCCGTCCACCAAGACCTTGCCCCAGGTGACCCGGCCGGCGATGCGGCCCTGTCCTTCTCCCAGCTCAAAGACCGTGCCGTTCTCGCCCACGAAGATATGGTCACTCTCAATCCCCACCTCGCGGGCCAGCCGCGCGTGGTGAATCAAGTGGCGGTATTCGCCGTGCACCGGCACGAAGAACTGGGGCCGCACCAGGTTCAGCATCAGTTTCAACTCTTCCTGAGCCGCGTGGCCGGAGACGTGAACGCCCATCGGCGCTCCGTAAATGACCTGCGCGCCGCGGCGATACAGATCGTCAATCATGCGGGCCACCAGCTTCTCATTGCCGGGGATGGGGGACGCAGCCACGACCACGGTGTCGCCGGGAATGATCTCTACCTTGCGGTGATCGGCCGACGCCATGCGCGACAAGGCGGACATCGGCTCGCCCTGGCTCCCCGTGGTCAGGATCAGCACCCGATCCGCAGGCTGCCGGGCAATCTCCTCCACCTCCAGCTTGACGCCGGGCGGGAAGGTCAGAAATCCCAACTCCACGGCCTTGGCGACCACATTCTCCATGCTGCGGCCCACGACCGCCACTCTCCGGCCGTAGCGCGCGGCAATCTCCACGGTCTGGGCGATGCGGTGCACGTGACTCGCAAACGACGCCACCAACACGCGCCCTTCGGCATGGCGGATGATGCGCTCCAAAGCCTGGCCCACCATGCGCTCCGAGGGGGTGAAGCCGGGACGCTCCGCATTGGTGCTGTCGGCCAGCAGGAGCCGCACGCCCTCGTCACCGGCCCGGGCCAGCCGCTCAAACTGAGCCACCCGCCCGTCCACGGGCGTGTGGTCAAACTTGAAGTCGCCGGTGTGCACCACGGTGCCGGCGGCGGTGCGGACAATGAGGCCCATGGCGTCCGGAATGGAGTGGTTGACCCGATAGAACTCCACCGTCATCCCGCCTGCCTGCACCTGCTCGCCCGGTGCCACCACGCGCGATCCCGGCGGCAGGCTCAGACGATGCTCGCCGATTTTCAGATCGACGATGCCCATGGTCAGGAGGCTGCCATAAACCGGGGCCTGCACGTCGCGGAGCAAGTAGGGCAACGAGCCGATGTGGTCCTCGTGGCCATGGGTGAGAAAGATGCCCCGCAGGCGGCTTTGATGTTCGACCAAAAAACTCATGTCCGGGAGCACCAAGTCCACGCCCGGCATGTCTTCCTCCGGAAACGCCAGTCCACAGTCCATGACGATGATGTCATCGCCCACCCACAGAAGCCCCAGATTCTTCCCAATCTCGCCGACGCCGCCCAACGGAATGAAGCGCAGCTTGTTATGCCCTGGATTTTCCAGGAAAACCACCTCCCGGGTCATTTCGTCCATACAGGAATAGTCCCCCAGCCCTTCCGGTGCTGGGGGGATATCACGCGCAAGAGAGCCGGCCATGGGTCCGTCCGCGCCAGCCCGAGCCTGATCACCGTCCGCCGCACACTATCGTCGCCGGTATTATACCATCATCCGGCCGTGCACACACCGGCTCTCGCGAGCGCCAACTCCAGGGGGCGCCAATCATGGTTGGCGGGTTCCATCAACGGCAGCCGGCAGTGTCCGGCCGGCAAGCCCAGTCGGCGCAGCGCCCACTTCAAGGGCAGCGGGCTCGGCAGCGAAAACAGTTCGCGCGCCAGAGGCGCGAGCCGTTGATGCCAGGCCAGCGCCTCGGTCGACCGTCCGGCGTGGTGAGCCGCCACCAGGTCCGCCAGCGGCCGGCCGGCCACATGCGCCATCACGCTCACCACGCCCCGCGCGCCCACTGAGAGGGCCGGCAGAACCAGCGCATCTTCCCCAGTCAGCACCGCGGCGTCGGGCGGCAGACCCGCGGCCAAGTCGGTCAGGACGTCGAGCCGGCCCGAGGCGTCCTTGACCAGGCGGACGTGAGGCCAGTGGCGCATCAAATCCAGCGTGACGCCGGCTTCGAGGTGCACCCCCGTCCGCGAGGGCACGTTGTAGATCATGATGGGACAGCGGACCGCGTCGGCGACGGCGCTGAAGTGGGCGCTGAGCCCTACCTGAGTCGGTCGGTTGTAATAGGGGGTCACCACCATGATCCCGTCCACGCCCCAGGCCTCCGCGTCCCGGCTCAGCTGCACCGCTTGACGGGTGTCGTTGTGGCCCGTGCCCACGAAGATGGGTGCGCGCCGACCCACGGCAGCGCGCACGGCCCGCCAGAGGTCGCGCCGCTCAGCGGGTGTCAGCGTCGGGCTTTCGCCGGTGGTGCCGGCCAGGACGAGTCCTTCCGTGCCGTGGTCCAACAGCCATTCCGCCAACCGGGCGGCGCCCGCGCGATCCAGCTCGCCCTGCTCGTCGAACGGTGTGGCCATGGCCGTCCACACGGATGGCCACGCACTGCGGTTCATCAACCCTCCTCCTCTCCCAGGTGAAACTGACGGTGCAGGGCCAAGACGGCCCGCTCCATGCTCTCGCGCTTCACCAGACAGGATATGGTGGAATGGCTGTCCGCGGTCTGCAGCACTTCGATGCCGGCCGTGGTCAGCGCCGCCATGAACCGCGCCATCACCCCGGGCAGACCGTGGATGGCCGTCCCCACGCAGGACACCTTCGCCCGATCGTCAAAGCACTGGTAATCCATTCCCAGCTGCTCCAGAATCGGCTCGACTCGGGACCGGAGGTCGGGTGCCACGCAGAAGTAGGCGTGGTCCGGGAAGATATTGATGAGGTCCACCGACACCTCGGCGGCACCCAACGCTTGGAACACCCGATACATCCACCCCGGCTCCGTCCCGGCGGGCGGCTCCAGTCGCACCTGAAGAATGGCCGGCAGGGCGGTGATGCCGGTGATGGCGCGTTCCGGATCGCGGTGGGCCCACTCATCCAAGCCGCGCGACCCCATGGCCACCAGCGTGCCCTGGGAGTTGGCGAACGTGCCGCGAATGCGCAGGGGCACCGCAAACTGACGCGCAATCTCCACCGCTCGCGGATGGATGATGCGGGCACCCATGTTGGCCATCTGAAACACCTCGTCATAGTCCATGGTGGCCAGCGTGCGCGCTCCCGGCACGATAGCCGGATCGGCCGTTTTGATTCCGTCCACGTCCGTGAAGATGTCGACCACCTCCGCGCCCAGGGCGGCGCCGAGCGCCACCGCCGTCGTGTCTGACCCGCCCCGACCCAGCGTGGTCACCTCATCGTTGGGCCCCCGACCTTGAAATCCGGCCACCACGGGAATCGTTCCGGTGGCCAGCACCTGCTGGAGGGGCTCGGGATCCAATCCTTGGATGCGGGCTTCGCCGAAGTGCTCGTCGGTGGCAATGCCCGCCTGGCCCCCCGTCAGCGCCCGCGCCGGCAGGCCGCGCGCTTGCAGGCGGGACGCGAAGACTACGGCGCTGATGATTTCGCCGCAGCTCATCAGGAGGTCGCGTTCACGCGCGGCGAGATCGTTTTTCGGCACCAACCCGAGCAGCGTGTCGGTCGCGTACGGATCTCCGCGGCGGCCCATGGCCGAGACGACCACCACCGGCTGGTAGCCGTCGGCGCGGGCTTTGACGACCCACTCCACCGCGCGCTCGCGCTGCGCCACCGACACCAGAGAGGTGCCGCCGAATTTTTGCACCATGACCTTCACCCGCGTACCGCTCCCTCCCGGGCCTGTTCCATGATTTGCACGGCGTTGGTGGCCGCTCCCTTGCGGAGATTGTCCGCCGCCACCACAAAGTGCAGACCTTCCGCCCGGTGCGGATCGGAGCGCACCCGGCCCACCCACACCCAGTCGTTGCCGGCCGCCAGAAGCGGCGTGGGATACCGGCCGTTCCGCGGGTCGTCCTCCAGGCGTAGTCCCGGCATGTCGGAAAACCAGCGGCGCGCCTCGGTGACCGACGCGGGTGCGTCCAGCTCGATATAGACCGTTTCGGTATGCCCCACGCGTACCGGCACGCGCACGGCGGTGGCCGACAGATTCAGGGGCCGCCCCAGGATCTTTTCGCTCTCGCGCATCAACTTCCACTCCTCGCCCGTAAAGTCAAGCTCGGCAAACGTGTCGCACTGGGGGAGGACGTTGAACGCGATGGGGTGCGGATAGACCGGCCCGGGCTCCACCGTCCGGTGCTCTTCCCCGGCCCGCACCTGCCGGTCCAATTCCTCAACGGCCTCGCGGCCGGACCCTGAAACGGCCTGATACGTGCTGACGAGGACGCGTCGGATGCGACGGTGGCGGGCGATGGCGGCCAAGGGCAGCACCAACTGGATCGTGGAGCAGTTGGGACTGGCCACGAGACGCGCACCGTCCGCCAGGAGGTGGCCGTTGACCTCGGGCACCACCAAAGGGACCTCGGGATCGAGGCGAAAGCGGCTGGACTTGTCGATGACGAGGGTGCCGGCCGCGGCCGCTCGCGGCGCCCACGCCGCGGAGATGTCCGTGGTGGCGGCGAAAAACGCCACGTCGGCGCCCGCCAGCGTGGTCTCGTTCAGCGGCTCGACCGGAAGGGCCGCGGACCCGAACGCCACCTGACGCCCCCGAGCCTCGTGCGCCAGCGCCCGCACCTCCCCCACCGCCACCGCCCGCTCGGCCAGCACCTCCAGAATCATCTGACCCACCAGTCCCGTTGCTCCCACGACTGCCACCACGGGCTTTGCAGACACCCTAGGCTCGCCTCCACTCCTGCAAAATGGGTTGAATCTGTTCGTGGCGGAGCGCATGCTCCAATGTTGGCGCCACCAGCTCCAGATGGGCGTCCAACGAGCGTGGCTTGTACGCCGGGTTGTCCTGGCCGAACGGCACAAAGTAGATATTGCGGCAGGCCAGCAGCCGCCCCAGGTTCATGGCATTCATGCCCAGGGCGTCGTTGGTGGTGATGGCCAGCACAACCGGGTTGCCGTTGCGCAGCTGGGCCTTCACCGCCATGGTGGTGGCACTGTCATTAATGGCATTGGCAATCTTCGCTAAGGTGTTGCCCGTACACGGCATGACCAGCAGCACATCGAACCAGTGCTCGGGCCCGCTCGGCTCCACCTCGGGAATCGCCGTCAGCGGCTCCTTGCCGGTGATGCGGGTCACCGCGCCCCACCAGTCTTCCGGCGTGCCGAACCGCGTGCTGTCGCGCATCAGCGCCCCCGACAGGATGGGCGTCAAATCGGCCCCCGCGTCGACGAGCTCCCTCATTGTACTGAGCGCGCGGTTCATGTTGCAATGGGAACCGCCAATGGCAAGTCCCACCTTGATGTTGCTCAGGCCCATGCGGCTTCATCCTTTCTCGGGCACAACGGCGCGCAGATGGTCTTCCAGCATGATGCGGAGGGTGTCGGCCAGAATTTCCGCGGCGGTGGCCGGCGCCAGAGCGGCGGGAATGGCGTCCCGGTGCTCCAGGCGGTTGCCCAGACGGCGGGCCGCCGCCGGAGTGAAGCCTCCGGGACGGGAGGCCAAATCCAACGCGGGACAGTCGGACGGCCAGCTGACGAGCCAGCTCTCGTCCACCAGGGGCGCCGGGATGGTGTTGATGATCATGTCCTGACGGCGGCAGGCCCGGGGATTGAGAGAGAGCGCCCGATGGCCGGCGGCATGGGCGGCCGGCCGCTCGTCCTCACGGCAGGCTACGGTGACCCGGGCGCCCAGCAGGGAGAGGCGGTGCGCCACCGTGCGTCCCACCCGACCAAATCCCAAGACGCCGATCCGGCTTCCCGCCACGGTGCGAGGCGTCGCGGTCAGCGCCCAGGCCACGGCGCCCTCGGCGGTGGGGACGGCGTTGCTCCAGGCAAACCAGGGATGGTCGCCGTACAGCAGCACCGGGACCCGCACGGCGCGGAGCCATTCGGGCGCGGCTGCGGCGGCCAGCACGCCGGCGCTTTGATTGGCGGCGGCGGGGGCAAGGACGGCGGCGGTGTCCGGGCCACCCACTCGGCCGGCCGCATCCACGCGACCCGGGAGCAGGACGCACCACTCTCCACGGTCCGGAGGGTCTCGGTCCGTGGTCTGCTGCAGGCGGGCGTGTCCGCCCCGCGCGCGGATCAGACGGACCAACCACTCCGCCCGCCCATCGCATCCCAGGACGAGAATCTGCCGACCCGCCCACGCGCCGCTTGGGACATTCACCGCTTCGCCCTCCCCGCTCCCCGCTTCAATATACGGAGTCGATGCGAGACGGTGCCTGGATGCGCACAGAGCCTTCCCGGAGGGGGCGCCACGCCGGGCGCGTCCACCCCGATCCGGGCCACTCCCACCCGGGCATCCGGTCGGTCAGGGACAGGGCGCACCGCGTGACCCCGGATCCGCAGCGCGCCGGCGGCGTTCCGGGCGACCGGGCGATTTCCGGAGCCGTTTTCAGCGGGACATCCTCCCCGGCGAGGCGGCCGCCGCGGCCCCCCGGAGCGGCGGAACACTCTTTGAGGCTCCGCCGGTGCCCGGACCCTCGGAACGTTCTCCCCTATTCCTCCCCCGGGCCGCTCCCGATGCGCCGGGCGGTGCCGCGGACCCGGTGCCGTGGCTGCGCCCGGCGTTTCGGCAGGCATCGCATCCGTCCGGCGCTCGTCTCCGAAGACGCAGCCACCCCATCGCTTCCGCGCGAGCCGACCGGCCGAGCCGCGTGTCCGCCGGCGGGACGCGCCGGCTCCGAACCGGCTCGGGGGCCGGAGGGTGGGCCGGACCCATGTTCGGCCGGATTGCCGTCGACGCGGTCCCCGGGCGTGCAGGCAGTCTACCCTGGATTCGTTCCGGTCCCCGGTCGTGCGTGCCTGGTGCCGTCGGTCCGAGGGGATGTTGGCGGTCCCGGGGCGTGCAGGCGTACACTGAAGACGTCTACACGCCTGCGGGAAGCGTTCCCGCGGCCTGCCCCACTTGCGGAAGGAGGCCCTTCATGACGGTACCCGTCTCCCCCATCAAATTGTTGGTGGCCGATGTTGACGGCACCCTGGTCACGCCGGACAAAGCGTTGACCGCATCCACCGTGGAGGTCGTGAAACAGCTGGGGGCCGCAGGGATTTTGTTCGCCGTGGTGAGTGGGCGCCCGCCGCGCGGCATGAAAAGCTTGATTGACCCGCTCGGGCTCACTACACCCCTGGCCGCATTCAACGGCGGCCTCATTGTCGATCCCGCGCTGCACACCCTCCAGCAAAAGGTGTTGCCGACCGAGTTGGTGACCCCCATCATCGAGTCCCTGCGCTCCCATGCGCTGGATGTTTGGATCTACCGGGGTCACGATTGGTTCGTCGAGAACCTTGACGGGCCCCACGTCGCCCGGGAGCGCCAAACGGTCCAGTTTGCCCCGCGCCTCACCGAGAACTACAGCGACCTGACCGACGGGGTGGTCAAGATCGTGGGCGTGAGCGACGACACGGCCGCGATCCAGCGGGCCACCCAAGCCGTCCACGACCGCTTCGGCCACAGCGTCTCCGCCGCCGCCTCACAGCCGTACTACCTGGATGTGACCCACCCCGAGGCGAATAAAGGGGCGGTGGTTCAATACCTGGCCGCTCGCTACCGGATCGCTCCCGGCCAAATTGCGGCGATTGGCGATATGGCCAACGACGTGCTGATGTTCGCGCATGCCGGACTCGGGATTGCCATGGGCAATGCCAGCGCCGACGTGAAGCGCACCGCGCGCCGAGTGACCGCGTCCAATGCGGCGGAGGGATTTGCGAAAGCCGTGCAGCGGTTTATTTTGTCCGCGCCACCCGAAGCGCCGCCACCCACGGCGGATAGTTCCTCGACCGAGCCCCGCCCGTGACGGCCTCCACCCGCCAGTCGCGCGGGTGGCCGTGGACATCTCCTGGCCGGTCCCGGCGTCGGTCGATGGCGCGGGGAAAGCCGCGCCCCCATCCGCCCAACCGGTCTCCCAAAGGAGATCGTCCGGCCCGTGCTGACTCTCCCGGAACCGTCCGCCGTTTCCACCCCACCGGTCTGTCGTGGCTCCCGCCCCCGGACCGCTCGATGGGGGCGCTGGAGGCCGAACACGGAGGGGTGTCCGGACGCCGCCCTGTCGCCGCCTCCAACACCAGCGCCTGGACGCGGAGGCCAAGGGCGTGACCCGTCCGTTCACCCGGGGGGCGCCGTGGGCCCGCCACTCTGGCGGCCATCCAGCAGCGCCGGAACGGCGGGTTGTCGGCCAGGTCCCGGCACCGATTGCTGGCCGGCCCGTCGATCCGACGGCGGGGGCGCACCCCCCGCGCCAGCCCAACGGCCACCGGGCGGACTTCGCCCGCCGATGGGCGCGCGGGGCGGGCCTTCTTCTGCGCGATCACCGGCCGGGACGGCCGAGATTCCGTTAATATCGGGTGCGGCGCGGCAGCTCGGGCAGGTCCATCTCCACAATCAACACGTCGGGGCCCACCCGGCGGATGGCCGTCCAGGGGATCCGGGCGGGACCGGCCGCCCGGTCACGTGCGCCCCGCACGGGTACCACCACCGCCGACAAGCTTCCCGACCCCTCGTCCACTTCCAGATCGCAGTCACCGAGGCGACCGAGGCGTTGGCCGTCCTTCAGATTGATCAATTCTTTGCCGGCCAAGTCGGTCATTCGCATGGTCATCCCTCCGCCCCACCCTATGACCGAGCCCTCCGCCCGATGTTCGCCGCTTTCGCCCCGTCGTCTTGCACTCCAGCGAGCGGATTGGCGCTGAATCAGCGCAGCGCGGCTCCCCACCGGGCGCACCGGGCCGGCCCGACTACGATTGGTAGCCGGGCCGATCCGAAAGCCCTTCCTGGCGGCGGAAGTTTTCCCGATTCTTCGCCAGATACCCGTCGTAGAGCGCGTCGGCGTCCATTCCCGCGGCCAGGCACAACGCCACGAAGAAGTGGAGCACGTCCACCAGCTCCTCGTGCAGCGCCTGGGTGTCGATCGGCTCCGGATTTTTCCACCACTTGAAGCGCGCCTCTTCCAGCACCTCGGCCAGCTCCACCACCAGCGCCAGGGACTGTTTTTGAATCCAGGTGGACTGGTCAAAGTGCAGATGGCGACGGGCTTCCAAGTCCTCCTGAAAGCGCTTTTGATGCGCAAAGATGATTCCCAGGCGGTCCGCCGCGTTGTCCTCCGGCACCACGCATTCCCCTCTCCGGTTGTCGATCCCTGTCGCGGTCGGCACGACGGCTCTCGGGCCTCAGGCATCCGCCGCCGCGCGCGGCGCTGCGGCTCCGGCAAACCAGCGCCGGAAAGAGCCGCGCAGCGAGGCCTTGGGACCCGCCACGCCGCATGCCCACACATCTTCGGCACTCGTGACCACCTGCTGGGCGGCGGCATGCACGGCGGCCAAGGATACCTCCGTGATGGCGTTCAGCACCACGGCCGGGGCGGGGGGCGGCAGCTGCCGGGTGGCCCAATGAGCGAGGTAGTGCATGCGTCCTTCTGCCGTCTCCCGGCCAAAGACGAGAGCGCGCGACGCCTGGTCGCGGGCGCGTTCCAACTCCTCCCGTGACACCGGGTCCCGGACGAGCCGCCGCCACTCCTGCCCGACCTCTTGGAGGAGGCGGCGCAGTTCACCGGCGGCCACACCGGCACTGACGCCAAACTCCCCGTAATCGCGGGCCGGCGTGTACGCGGCACCCACTTGATAGGCGAGTCCCAGTTCCTCGCGGATGCGCTGCCAGAGGCGGGAGGAGTTTTGCCCGCCGAAGATGAGCGCCAAGAGCCGGTAGGCCGTCTCCGCCTCGTGTTCCAGCGGCGGGGCCGGCACACCGAGGCTCACATAGGCTTCCTGCCCCGGCACGGTGGCCAGGGCGACGCCGCCCACCGGCCGAGGCGGCTCGCGGTGACCGGGGCGACCGCCCGGCATGGCCTCGATCCAGGACTGCACCCGATGCGCCAAGGCGCCGGCGCCGTGTCCGACCAAAACGACCGCCAAGCCGGGAGCGCGGTAATGCCGGGCGTGAAATTGGCGCAACGTCTCGATGGAGACGCCCGCCAACTGGTCCGGGCTTCCCAGCACCTCATGGGCCAGCGGATGGGATCCCCACAGCGCCTGGAAGTACGCCTCCTCCGCCCGATCCTCGGCATCGTCGTGGGCTTCGCGCAATTCGTCGCTCACCACCCCGCGCTCGCGGTCCAGTTCCGCGGCGTGGAGCCACGGTTCCCCCACCATGGCCGACAACAGATCCCAGGCTTCCGCCAAGTCGCGGTCCAGGACATGGGCGTGGTAGCAGGTCAGATCCCGCGTCGTGAAGGCGTTGATGTCGGCCCCGAGGCGATCCATGCGATCGGCCAACGCCCGGGCGTCCCAGGATCCCGCGCCGCGAAAGGCCAGATGCTCCAGCAAGTGGGCCGCGCCCCACTCCTCCACCGCCTCGTCACGGCTGCCGGCCGGAACGAAAATGCCCACCGCCGCCGCCCCGTCCCCGCCCGCCTCGTCCCATGCCACGACGCCCCCGTTGGCGGTTTGTCGAAAGTCTTCTGGCAGGTCTCTCCCTCCGTCCCCGGCCATTGTACCAGGGGCGGCCAACCGTCGCGCGGGGTCTAGCGGCTCGATTCCCCCGCGGGACGTCCCCAGGAGAGAAGCTGTGACACCGTGACGATTTGGTAACCCATCGCCCGCAGGGCGGCCAAGAGACCCGGCAGCGCTTCCAGCGTCCGGGCCGTGGGGTGCATCAGGATGATGGCGCCCGGCTGGACGCCGGCGAGCACGCGACGGCTGATCGCGGCCGGTGTGGCGTCCGGCCGCCAGTCGATCGTGTCGACGGTCCACATGATGAGGGGCATGTGCAGCGCGGCGGCAGCCGCCTCCACGGTGCGGTTGTACTCGCCGTAGGGGGGCGCAAACAGCGTGGGACGCACGCCGCCGGCCAATTCAATGGCTCGCGTGGCGCGCAGAATTTCATCGACGTTAGCGTCGAAGGACAGTGTCGATTGATGCCGGTGCGCGTAGCCGTGGTTGCCCACCTCCATGCCGGCCTGCACCAGTTGACGGACCAATCCGGGATGGGCGGCCGCCCAGGCGCCGCCCAGAAAGAATGTCGCCGTGGCGTGGGATCGTATAAGCGCCCGCACAATGCCGGGGACGTACTGCGTGCCCCAGACCACGTTGATGGCGAGGGCCACCGCGCGATGGGCAGTCTCCACGCGGTAGATCGGCGCGGCCGGAACCGGCCCGGCGGCCGGCCGCAGCGTGACGCCGGTGCCCCATGCCCCCAGAAGCACGGCGAGACTGAGCCCGGCCAGCGCCAGCTCCGTGCGCAGCCGGCGCCAAAAGACAATACGGATGGCGATGAGCGAGACCTCCCGCCCCAGCGTATGTGGCTTCCCGTGCCGTATGCGCGCCAAAGGCACCGACAGCAGTGCGCTCTCGATGCCTTTTCGGCTTCGGCCCTAGGGTCTGTCTCAGCGGCGCGGCGGACGCCGCCGAAGATCGGGACCGTGGTCGCGGCGCTCGGGTCCCGGGGGGCGGTTGTCGCCGGCCGCGCGGGCCTCGCCGGGGGGCGGCGGCGGCAACGTCTCGCGATGCGACAGGTTGATGCGGCCCTGGCGGTCAATCTCCGTGACTTTGACGCGCAGCGGATCCCCGACATTGACCACGTCCTCGACGCGACCGATGCGCTGATGGGCCAGTTCGGAGATGTGGACGAGGCCCTCTTTGCCCGGCAGGATTTCGACGAAGGCGCCGAAGTTCATCAATCGGGTCACCCGACCGTCATAGACTTCGCCCACTTGAACCGAGCGGGTGAGCTCCGTAATCATCTGCACGGCCTTCTCGGCGGCTGCCCGGTTGACGGCGGCGACGTAAATGGTCCCGTCGTCCTCGATGTCGATCTCCACTTTATCGCTGCCGACCTTGGTCTGTTCGATGATGCGGTTGATGGTCTTGCCGCCGGGCCCAATCACATCGCGGATGTGATCGGGATGGATGTGCAGGGTGACAATGCGCGGCGCATGCGGCGACAGTTCCGGCCGGGGTCGGTCAATCACAGCCAGCATCTTCTCCAGAATGAAGAGGCGACCCCGGCGCGCTTGTTCCAGAGCTTCCTCCAGAATGCGGCGCTCGAGTCCGTGGATCTTGATGTCCATCTGGATGGCGGTGATGCCGCGCTCGGTGCCCGCCACCTTGAAGTCCATGTCGCCCAGCGCGTCCTCCATGCCCTGAATGTCCGTCAGGACAGCATAGGCGTCGCCTTCCTTCACCAGGCCCATCGCCACGCCGGCGACCGGCGCCTTGATGGGTACGCCCCCCTCCATCAGCGCCAGCGTGCTGCCGCACACCGAGGCCATGGAGGTGGAGCCGTTGGATTCCAGGATGTCCGACACCAGGCGCAGGGCATACGGAAATTCCGACTCCGGCGGGATGACCGGTTCCAGGGCCCGTTCGGCCAAGGCGCCATGGCCGATGGAGCGGCGGCTGGGCCCGCGCAGGGGTGCGGTTTCACCGGTGGAGAAGGGCGGGAAGTTGTAGTGATGGATGTAGCGCTTGCTCTCCTCGCTGCCAATGCCGTCCAAGATCTGCTGGTCCGACAGCGGACCGAGCGTCATGGCGGTCAGCGCCTGCGTCTGTCCGCGGGTGAACAGTCCGCTGCCGTGGGCGCGGGGCAACACCCCAATCTCCACCGTGATGGGCCGAATCTCGTCGCGGCGTCGGCCGTCCGGACGGATGCCGTCGTGAATGATGGCCCGGCGCACCTGACTCTTCTGGATCTTTTTCAAGACCGCCTGAATCTCTTTGGCTTTGTCGGGAAACTGCTCGAGAGCCGCCGCCATCACGCGCCGGTTGACGTCGTCCAGGGCGGCCTCCTTCTCCAGCTTGCCCTCCACGTGAAGCGCCGCCTCGATATCGGCGGCAGCCATGTCCTCAACCACCCGGCTGAGTTCGGCACTGGGCAGGTAGAGGGTGTAGTCCCCCTTGGGCTTGCCGGCCCGGCTCTGCAGGTCCCGGATCACCTCGACGATCCGCCGAATCTCATGGTGACCGGCGAAGATGGCGTCCAGCACCTCGGATTCGGTGACTTCCTCCGCGCCGGCCTCAATCATGAGCACATTGTCGAAGGTGCCCGCGACGGTCAGCTTGAGGCGACTGCGCTGAGCCTGCTCGAGTGTGGGGTTGATGATGGGTTGCCCGTCCAACCATCCCACTTCCACAGCACCGATGGGCCCCTCGAAGGGAATGTTGGAGAGACTCAGCGCGGCCGACGCGCCCACCATGCCACAGATTTCGGGGCTGTGGTCGTAGTCGACCGACATCACCGTGGCCACAATCTGAACGTCGTTGCGAAAGCCCTCCGGAAAGAGGGGCCGAATCGGCCGGTCCGTGAGGCGCGCGGCGAGGATGGCCTTTTCCGTGGGCCGCCCTTCGCGCTTGATGAAGCCGCCGGGAATCTTGCCGACGGCATAAAGCCGTTCCTCAAAGTCAACGGTCAGGGGGAAGAAGTCAATGCCCTCGCGCGGCTGTCGGGAGGCCGTGGCGGTCACCAGGACCGCCGTATCGCCATACCGCACAAACACCGCTCCGTTGGCCTGCTTGGCCAACCGTCCGGTCTCCAAGGTCATGACCCGTCCGCCCACCAGCAGTTCCGCTGTGTGGACTTCCATTCGCTCAGATCCTCCCTATGTCTGTCAGTTCCGTGTCATCGCTTCATTATGGCCCAACTTGCCGCAACCCGCAAAAAAAGAGCGGGGCCCCGCTCACCGATGGCTCAGCGGCGGAGGCCCAGGTCCTGAATCAACTTGTGGTAGCGGCCGGCATCTTTGGCGCGGAGGTAGTTCAGCATCGCCCGCCGCTGGCCCACCATCTTCAGCAGGCCGCGCCGGGAGTGAAAATCCTTGGGATGAACCTTCAGGTGCTCCGTCAGGTCGGCAATCTGTCGCGATAAGAGAGCCACCTGCACCTCGGGTGAACCGGTGTCCCCCTCGTGCATGCGATGGTGCTCGATAATGGCCTGTTTGGCCTCCGTCTGTAGGGCCACGCTCATCCTCCTTCGAAAACGTTCCGACCGGTGCGCCCCCAAGAGCGCCTCGCGGCCATTCTAGCACACGGGAGCGGCGACAGCCATCACGACGCGGCGCCGGCCAGCAGTCGGCGCGCGGCGGCGATGTCGTCCGTCACGGCCCGCCGCAACTCCTCCACGCCGGAAAATCGCCGTTCCGGACGGAGATAGAAGTGGAACTCAAACTCCAGCGGCGTGCCGTAGAGATCGGCTCCCCCCTCCAGCAGATGCACCTCCAGCAGCGGCCGGTCCACCGCATACATGGGCCGCAGGCCCCAATTGGCAACGGCCGGGCGGCTTGTCCCGGCCACCTGCGCACGGCCGGCATATACGCCAAAGGGCGGCATGGCCTTCCGGGGCTCAAGCGCCAGATTGGCGGTCGGGAAGCCCAATGCGCGCCCGCGGCCATCCCCGTGCACCACAGCGCCAGACGCGCTGTAGGGCCGTCCCAGGAGCGCCGCCGCCAGTGCCAGATCCCCCGCCCGAATCGCCTGCCGGATGCGGGAGCTGGAGATGGCCGCGCCCTGGTGCAGCACCGGACCCACGGTCACCACCTCGACGCCGCGGCGCCGCCCCCACTGTGTCAAGGTTTCGACCGTGCCCCGACCTCCCCGGCCGTACGTGAAATTGTATCCCTCGACCAGCGCCCGCGCCTTCAACTGCCGTCCCAGCACCTCTTCGGCAAATTCCTCCGCCGAGCGTGCGGCAAAGGCCGGCGTAAACGCCAGCACCTCGACGTGGGGCACATCCAAGGCGCCCAGACGGCGCACTTTCTCGGCGAGTGGCGTCAATTCCCAGACGGCGTCGGGCCCACGCAGCACGGCGGCCGGGGGTGGGTCGAACGTGACGACGCCGAAAGCCTCCCCCCAGTCGTGCGCCAGGGCGGCCGCCCGGTGCAGGAGCGCTTGATGCCCCCGGTGCACGCCGTCGAACGTCCCCACCGACCAAACGCGCGGCCATAGCTCGCTCATGCCAGACCTCCCGGAATGACGCGCAGAAACCGGCTCGGCGCCTCCGCCAACGCCCACAGCCGGTCCTCCGCCACGAGGGCATGCACCCCGGCGCCTTCGAGCCGGAGGCCCGCCGGCCACCGGCCCTGCGCCACCCCAGCCGCATCGGCCGCCGGCAGACTGACGGCGGGCCCATTCCAGACCGTGCGCCACGACATCAGGTGGCGCGCCACGCCGTCTTGAGCCAGTTCCTCCAGGCTCACCGCATCCTCAATGCGCAAGGGACCACAGGCGGTGCGAACGAGCGCGACCAGATGGGCGGCATGCCCCTCCGCTTCGGCCCAGTCCCGCACCAGCGCACGCACATAGGTGCCGCTGCCGACGACGGCTTCGAATTCCCAGTCGGGCCCTTCCTGAGCCAGCACGGTCAGGCGGTGGACCATCACCGGACGCGCGGACAGATGCGGCATCCGACCGGCGCGCTGCTCCTGGTAAGCGCGCCGACCGCCGTGCCGCAGGGCTGAGCGGGCCGGCGGCCGCGTCACCCCCCGCCCGCGCAGGAACCGAGCCGAATATCGCCAGTCCGCCGCCGACGGCCACGGCCCCCGGGACCAGCCGATGGTCAGGCCGGCGGCATCCAGCGAGTCGGTGGTCCGGCCCACGGCGGCGCGCGCCCAATAGGTTTTGGGCGTCCAGTCGATGCGGCCCAAGACGGCCAGGGCCCGTCCCACCCCGACCGGGAGCACACCGGCCGCATCCGGATCCAGGGTGCCGCCATGCCCGACGCGCTCTCCGGCCAGGCGCCGGATCTGAGCGACGGCGTCCTGCGAACTCAATTCCGGCGGCTTTAAGACATTGAGGAATCCGTCCACCGGGCATCCTCCCCGTACATCTGATGGACGGCCGCCAGTGTGCGCTGCGAGACCTTGGCGAGGCTCCCGCGCAATTTGGCGGCGGCGGAATGCGTGTGGCCGCCACCCCCCAGCAGGGCGGCTATGCGCGCCGCCTCCCACGGTGGCTGGCTGCGCAGGCTGACCTTGACCCATCCGGGCTCCTCTTCCCGCACCAACACCGCCATCTGGACGCCCTGCAGACTGCGCACCAAACTCACCAGACCTTCCGCCTCATACAGGTGCGCCCCATAACGGGCCAGCGCGGCGCGCGGCACCAGCAGCCAGGCCACCTTGCCCGACGGCGAGCGCTGAAGGCGGCCCAGCGCCCACCCCTTCAACCGCAGGGTGGACAGAGGCTGCTCTTCGAACAGGCGATGGCTCACCCAGGCCGGGTCTAAGCCGGCCTCGGTCAAACGGGCGGCTAAGTGAAAAAATCGACTATCGTGAAAGCCGAACCGGAACCCCTCGGTGTCGGAAGCGAGAGACACGTAGAGGCATAGCGCCAACTCCGGGTCGAGCGCCACCTGGAGGTCATCGGCCAGCGCCAGCACCATCTCCCCCACCGCGCCGCGGTCCGGCTCGACCCAGTTGATGTCGCCGAACCGGGGATTGCTGGCGTGATGGTCGACGTTGACCACGCAGGGGGCAAACAGGCGCAACTGTTCCATCCCGCCGGTCCGTCGGGGATCGCCGCAGTCCACGGTCACCACCGCATCAAAACGGGACGCGGTGCCCAACTGCGCCCACGTGACGGCCGCGGCGGCGCCGGGGAGAAAGGAGAACGTCGGCAGCAGCGGGTCGGGGCCGCCCACGGTGGCCGCAATGCCCAGCCGCCGCAGAATGTGGCCCAAGGCCAAGCCGGATCCGGTCGTGTCGCCATCCGGCATTTCATGGACCGCCACCAGGACGCGCCGGGCCGACCGGAGCACGTCAACCACCGCCCGGCGGTCACTCACCCGACTTGTCCTCCGCCGGGTCCGGGGCCACTTCCCTCAGCAGGCGCTGCACCGTCAAGCTGGCATCCAGCGAACGATCCAACCGGAATTCCAGGGCCGGTGCCTGACGCAGCCCCAGGCGCCGCGCCACTTCGCCCCGGAGAAACGAGGCGGCGCTGGCGAGACCCGCCAGCGTCTCGGCCGCCTGATCCGCGTCCAAGACGCTCACATACACCCGGGCCACCGCCAAGTCGCGTGCGACCTCCACGCGGATGACCGAGGCCATCCCGATTCGGGGATCCTTCACGTCCCGCTGCAGCATCTGCCCCAATTCCGCCCGCATCGCGTCCCCAATCCGCTCCGCCCGTTCCTGCTTCATGGCTCCCTCTTCAGCTGGCTTTGACTTCCTGGTGCGTGAACACTTCCAACTGGTCACCAACCTTGAGATCGTTGAAGCGCTCCAGCCCGATGCCGCACTCGAACCCGGCCTGCACTTCGCGCACGTCATCCTTAAACCGGCGCAGCGAAGCTATCGGGCCCTCGTGAATCACCACGCCGTCGCGCAGCACGCGCACCTGGCCGGTGCGGGTCACCTTCCCGTCCAACACGTAGCCGCCCGCCACGGTCCCGACGCGGGGAACCCGGAACACTTCGCGCACCTCGGCCCGACCCAAGACGACCTCTTCGATTTTCGGGGACAACAGCCCGGCCAACGCTTGGCGCACGTCATCCAGCAAATCATAGATGACCCGATAGGTGCGCACGTCCACCTGCTCGTGCTCGGCCAGCTGCCGCGCCTTCGCCTCGCTGCTGACCCCGAAGCCCAGGATGATGGCTTTGGAGGCGGCCGCCAGCATCACGTCCGATTCCGTGATGGCGCCCACCCCGGTGTGGAGAATGCGGATCCGGGCTTCCTCGTTGCCCATTTTGGCCAACGATTGCCCAAGCGCCTCGGCTGATCCCTGCACATCCGCCTTGATCACCAGGTTGAGATCCTTCACCGCCTCATCCTTCAGCCGCTGGTAAAAGTCGTCCAAGCTGACGCCGCGCACGCCGGACTGGTCCTCCTGGGCGCGGCGCCGTTCACGCCGCGCGTCGGCGATGGCGCGCGCCTGCTTCTCATCGGCCAGGGCGATAAAGTCGTCACCGGCCTGCGGGACCTCGGCGAACCCCAACACCTCCACCGGCATCGACGGCGTGGCTTCCCGGACGCGCTCGCCCCGATCGTTGATGAGCGCGCGCACCCGTCCCCAAACCGGTCCGGAGACAAAGGCGTCGCCCACGCGTAACGTACCCCGCCGCACCAGCACGGTCGCTACCGGTCCACGACCGCGGTCCAGCTGCGCCTCGATGACGGAACCCTGGCCGGGTCGGTCCGGGTTCGCACCCAACTCCAGCACGTCGGCTTGCAGCACCAGACTTTCCAGCAGGCGATCGACGCCTTCGCCCGACTTGGCGGACACCGGCACCATGATGGTGTCCCCGCCCCACTCCTCCGGGACCAGGCCATATTCCGTGAGGCTCTGCCGGACCCGATCCGGATTGGCATCGGGCAGATCGATCTTGTTGATGGCGACGACAATGGGCACCTGCGCCGCGTGCGCGTGATTGATGGCCTCGACCGTCTGTGGCATCACGCCGTCATTGGCCGCGACCACCAGCACGGCGATGTCGGTGACCTGAGCGCCGCGGGCGCGCATGGCTGTGAACGCCTCGTGGCCGGGGGTGTCCAAAAACACGATGCGGCGGCCCTGCCACTCCACGACCGACGCGCCGATGTGCTGGGTGATCCCCCCGGCCTCGTGCGCGGTGACGCGCGTGGTGCGGATATAGTCCAGAAGCGAGGTCTTGCCGTGGTCCACATGGCCCATGACCGTGATCACCGGCGGCCGCGGCTTCACCTCTTCCGGCCGGTCATCGGCACCGGCCAGGATCTGTTCCTCCTGTTCCTCGCGGGACGCCCGCTCCTCGACATTGGCGCCCAGTTCCTGCGCGACGATAACGGCCGTCTCCCGATCCAGCTCGTGGTTGACCGTCGCCATCACGCCCAGTTGGATCAGATGCCGGATGAGGTCGGCCGCCTTGACGCCCAAGCTGTCCGCCAAATCCTTGACCACAATGGGCCCGGAAATGACGACCCGCCGCGTGACCGGCGTCGCCTGTTCCGCGGCTGCGGACTTCGGCTTCGCGCGGCGCATGCGCGTGCGAAACTCATCGTCTTCCCAACGCCGCGCGCGGCCACCCGGGCGGCCACCTCCGCGCCGATCCCTACTGGGGGCGCCGCCGCGGCGATTGGCGTCTTTGCCCCGCGGCGCGGCGGGCGGCGGGGTGGGGACGGCCAACGGCCGTCCGGGCCGGGCGGGGCGCGCCGGCGCTCCCGGCCGGGGCGGTCCCGCGGGTCGGGCCGGCGCCCCGCCGGGCGGTCGGCTTCCCGCCGGACGGGGCGCGCCGATCCCCGACCGCGGTCCGTTCACGACCGGGGTGGGCCGTGGGGGACCCATGACCGACCGTCCCACGATCCGAGGTTCGGCCGTCGCCGACTCGGGTGCGGGCGCCGGGCGCGCGGGAGGCGTCCCGGCGCTCGGCGGTGCCGGGCGCGGCGCGGGGACCCCACTCCCGCTGTCCCGGGTCCGGACGGGCGGGACGACGCCCACCGGCCGCCGGTTGGGCGGGGGCTCGGGAGCGCGGCGCTCCGGCACGGGACGGCCGGGGCCGGGGAAGCCCGAGGGACGAGCGCTCACGCGGGTCGGCGGCGGCGCTTTCGGCCGGGGCGCGGCGGGCCGCGGCGCCGGGGCCGCGGGCGCGGGAGCCGGTGTCTCCACCGGCAGCTTGCCCTCCATGATGTTGCGCACCACGGCGATCGCCTCGGGCTCGACCGTGCTCATATGGTTCTTGATGTTCTCGACGTGCAGCCGGTGCAGCAGGTCGATGAGCCGGCGACTGTCCAGGTTGAGCTCCTTGGCCAGCTCGTACACTCTCACCTTGTCTTTGTCTGCCAAATCGATTCCTCCCCGTCGCCTCTCCCAATGCGGTCAATAACTCATTGGCCAACTTCATGTTGGTGATGGCCACCACCGCGTGCGGCATCATTCCCAACGCTTGGCCCAAATCCGCCTTGCTGCCCCGCACGACCACCGGCACTCCCTCGTCCTGGGCCCAGTCGGCGAAACGCCGCATAACCGTTTGGCCCGCGTCCTGCGCGATCAGGAGCAGCCGGGCGCGGCGCCTGGTCAGTGCGAGCCGCACCTGCCGATCCCCCGGCGCCACCTTGCCCGCACGGCGGGCCAGCCCGATCCAGGCCAGCCACGGCCGCGACTCAGCCCCCATCGGAAGCCACCGTCTGCCGTAGCGCCTCCGCCATCTCCGCCGGCACCGGAACCGTCAGCGCATGCTCCAGGCGGCCCCGAAGCGCCTTCTCCACGCACGCCGGGGCGGGACACAGGTAGGCGCCCCGGCCGGATCGGCGACCGGTCGGGTCCAACTCCAACCGGCCGTCGGGCGTCCGCACCACCCGCATCAACTCGCGTTTGGGCCGCGTGGCCCCACAGGCCACGCAGGTGCGCTGGGGAATTTTCTTGACGCGCATTACCAGCCTCCTAGGGCAGCCTGGGATTCGGACCGGATGTCGATACGCCACCCCGTCAACTTCGCGGCCAAACGGGCGTTCTGCCCATCCTTGCCAATCGCCAGCGACAATTGATAATCCGGAACGATGACTCGAGCCGCGCGGGTTTCGGGGTCAACCGACACCGACACCACTTTGGCGGGCGAGAGCGCGTTGGCCACAAAGACCGCGGGATCCGGGTCCCATCGAATAATGTCCAGTTTCTCGCCGCGAATCTCCGTGACGATGTTCTGCACCCGAAGGCCTTTCGGCCCGACGCAGGCACCCACCGGGTCGATGTTGCGATCTTCCGACCACACCGCCACCTTGGATCGAAACCCGGCCTCGCGGGAAATGCCCTTCAGATCCACCAGTCCATCGTGAATCTCGGGGACCTCCAGCTCAAACAGACGCTTCAAAAGTCCGGGATGGCTCCGGGACACATAGATCTCCGGCCCCTTGGTTGTCTTCTTCACTTCTGTGACGTAGGCCTTCACCCGGTCCCCCGAGCGCAGGTCTTCGCTGGGCACCTGGTCGGCGGGCCGCAGAATGCCCTCTGTGCGGCCCAAGTCCAAAAATACCCGCTGATGCCGCTCACCGGGGCGCAGAAGCTCCTGCAGCTCCCGACCGCCGCCGTCATGCATGGGCTCATAGCGTTGGATGACGCCGGTCACGATATCGCCCTCGCGACTGGAAAACTCCTGATAGATGCGGCCCCGCTCCGCCTCCCGAATGCGCTGCATGACCACCTGCTTGGCGGTCTGCGCGGCAATGCGGCTGAACGTTTTGGGCGTCACGTTGTACTCCAGCACGTCTCCCAAGTCCAGCGCCGGATTCTGCCGGCGGGCCTCTTCGAGCGAGACTTCGATGCGATCGTCGGTGACCGCCGCCACCACCGACTTCATGGCAAACACATGGGGCTCGCCCGTCGTGCGGTCCAGGTGTACGCGCACGTTCTGGTTGACTCCGTAATGGCGTCGATATGCCGAGACCAGCGCCACCTCGATGGCCTCGATGAGTATGTCCTTGTCGATGCCCCGATCGCGTTCCAGCTCCTCGAGGGCACCGAGAAACTCGGCGTTCATTGGTTCTCCTCCCGTACGCCACGCCGCAAAGGTCAACTTGCCCCCGGCAAGGGAAAAGAGTGGGCGTCTAAACGACCCACTCCGATCCCGCGTCTCTTTGCGCCTTCCCTATTCCAGGGTTGGGTCGGATTCTGTCACTCGCATCATAACACAGCCCAAGAGCACCCTCAAGCGGCGCCGCAGCGCCCGCCCGGGGTTTTGCGAAATCGTCGCCGGGCGGGCCACCCGCACGCCGGCCGCGCATTCGCGCGCGGACCCGTCAAAAGAAAGCCAGTTGGCGGGTCTCCCCCAGCCCGTCCAACGCCCCGGCCTGTCGGAGAAGATCCAGCACCGGACGGGAGAGCCGGGCCCGTTGGCGCAGGTCGTCGATGGAGAGAAACGGGCCCTCCTGACGAGCGGCCGCAATGCTCTCCGCCGCGGCCCGACCCAGACCGGGCAGGGCCACGAACGGCATGAGCAGGTCGCGGTCGCCCGCCGGTTGAAATCGGGTGGCATCCGACAGCATCAGCGAGACGGGGCGAAACCCGAAGCCGCGCAATGCCGCCTCCCGCAGCACTTCCCACAAGCTCAGCTGACCCCGTTCCTTGGGGCTGGCCTCGAGCCCCAGCTGCTCCACCCGGCGCCGCTCCCGGTCCAATGCCTCAAGCCCGCCCAGCACCACGTCGGGCAGGAAGTCGTCCCCCCGCACCGTGCAGTACACGGCGTAGAAGGCCAGCGGGTGATGCACCTTGAACCAGGCGATCCGCCAGCCCATGGTGACATAGGCAGCGGCATGGGCTTTCGGGAACAGATAGGTGATGCGGCGGCAGGAATCGACGTACCAGCCCGGCACCCCGTGCGCCTTCAGGGACGCCTCCTGTTCGACGGTGAGTCCGCGCCCCCGACGGACCCGTTCACTGACCCCAAACGCTTCCTGGGGCTCCACGCCGCGTCGAATCAGATAGGTCATGATGTCGTCGCGGGTGGCGATCACCTCGCTCAGATTGGCCCGCCCGCTGCGGATCAGCTCCTCGGCATTGCTGACCCACACGTTGGTGCCGTGGGAGAGACCGGAAATGCGCACCAGTTCGGCAAAAGTGGCCGGACGTGTATCGGCCAGCATGCGCCGCACAAACGGGGTCCCGAATTCGGGAATGCCCAGCGTCCCCACCGGAGTCCCGAGCGCGTCCGCGCTCAGGCCGAGACTGTCCAAACCGGAAAAGAGGGCCATCGTCGCCGGGTCATTGAAGGGCACGGTGCGCGGATCGATGCCCGTCAGGTCAAACAACATGCGCAGCGACGTGGGATCTTCATGGCCCAACAGGTCCAGTTTCAACAGGCGGCCTTCAATGGCGTGATAGTCAAAGTGCGTGGTGACGATGTCGCTGTCCTGGGCGTCGGCGGGACGCTGCACCGGCGTGAAGCGATGGATCCGCTCACCGGCCGGCACCACCATCAATCCACCCGGATGCTGCCCGGTCGTCCGCTTGACGCCCAAGAGACCGGCGGCCAGGCGGTCCACCTCAATGGGACGGAGGTCCTGGCCCGTTTCCCGGGCCCACGCCTTGACCAGCCCGAACGCCGTGCGGTCCGCCACCGTGGCGATGGTGCCGGCCCGATAAACCTGGCCCGCACCGAACAGCTCTTCCGTGTAACGGTGGATAATCGGCTGGTACTCTCCGGAAAAGTTGAGGTCGATGTCCGGCACCTTGTCGCCCTCAAACCCCAAAAACGTCTCGAACGGGATGTCCTGCCCGTCGCCGACCAGCGCCCCGCCGCAGGTTGGACAAGCGCGGGCCGGCAGATCAAACCCGGAGCCCACCTCCCCCTCGGTGAAAAACTGGCTGAACCGGCAGTCGGGGCATCGGTAGTGGGGCGGCAGCGGATTGACCTCGGTGATGTCCAGGTACGTGGCCACCAGCGACGACCCCACGGACCCGCGGCTGCCAACCAGGTACCCGTCCTCCAGGGACTTGACCACCAAGCGGTGAGCCGTGTAGTACACGGAGGCGAATCCATGCCGCACAATGGCATCAATCTCGCGCTGCAGGCGCTCGGCCACGACGGCGGGCAGCGGTTCGCCGAACTGCCGGCGGGCCACTTCCCACGGGCGGGTCGAGACCACCTGCTCGGCTTCGGGCAAGTGCGGCGCGTGCAGTCCCTCCGGCACCGGGAGCAGCGAGGGGTCGATGGCGGCCAAGAGCCGGCGGGGGGTCTCCACCACCACTTGATGCGCCCGTTCGGGACCCAAAAACGCCATTTCCTCCAGCATTTCCGCCGTGGTGCGAAAGTGCAGGGGTGCGCGGCCGGCATGAAGTTCCCCCTTGGCCGTGACCCGAAGCACATCCCGGAGCGGATGGTCCTGCGGGCGCAGGTAGTGGGCGTCGGAGGCCGCGATCACGGGCAGTCCGGACGCGAGGGCGCGTTCGGCCAAGCCCGCCACCAACGCCGTCACACCCTCCTCCGAGCCAAGCGCCCCGTCTTCAGCCCAGGCGCTCAGACGGGCCGGCGGGCCCACCTCGACAAAATCGTAGCGTTTGACGGCCGCCTCCCACTCATCGTCCGACGCCGACCGAAACAGGAGGGTGGGCAGCTCGCCGTCGTCCAACGGACACCCGACCAGCCACTGGTCGCGATGACGCCGGATGGTGCTCCAAGGCAGCCGGGGCACGCGCCAGAAGTTTTCCAGATGCGCCTCGGACACCGCCTGGTAGAGGGCCTCCATCCCTTCTTGACACCGCGGATAGAGGAGGACCGGAACCGGACGGGACACCTTCCAGTGCAGGGGCCAGGACCGTATCCACCACTGGGGGTCGGCCGCCCATTGCCGCCCCGGCGTGGTGGCCCAGAGATGGGTCCACAGCCGCCCGGCCGCTTCCGCATCGTGCAGCGCTCGATGGTGCTCGACCAACGGGATGTGAAACAGGTCGGCCAGCGCCTCCAGACCATACCCCTTCTGGTCGGGCAGCAGAGCGCGAGCCAAGCCGAGTGTGTCGGCCACCGGCGTGTCAGCCGGCAGATGCGGGGCGAGAAAGCCCCAGTCAAACACGGCATTGTGGGCAACCAGCACCGCCCCTTGGGCAAAGCGCCGAAAAGCCTCATAGACCACCTGGGGATCGTCGGCGTCCGCCAGCTCGGCGTCGGTGATGCCGGTGATTCGTCGGCTGGCTTCGCTTAAGGGCCGCGTCGGCCTCAGCAGACGCTGAAACCGCTCCGTCACTTCGCCGCCTTCCATCCGCACGGCGCCCAGCTCCACCACCTCGTGCGTGCGCGGAGACAATCCGGTGGTTTCAATGTCCACGGCGACCACCGGCGTCTCCTCCACGCCCCCCGCGGGCGGTCGGCCCCAAAACGGTCGCACGTCGTCCGGCACCACATACGCTTCCAAGCCGTAGAGCGGTCGCACGCCGAACCGGGCGGCCAGGCGCGCGGCTTCGGGATAGGCCTGCACCACACCGTGGTCCACGATGCCCAATGCCGGGTGGCCCAGGTGAGCGGCCAGCTGGAACGCGGCCTCCAGATCCACCAGTCCGTCCATCGCACTCATCTTGGTATGGCAATGCCATTCGACGCGCGCGGGCGCGGGACCGTCAGCCAGGACCGGAGGGTCCACTTCGCCCAGATCGGTGACGCGCAGCACCGTTTCTCCCGACCGGTCCGCTTCCAGGACTCCTCGGGCACGCACATAGAGACCGTTTTGCAGGCGATCATCCAGGGCCGTCTCACGGCGCCGCGTCAGGATCTTCAGGCGGGTGGCGCGGCGGCCGTCGGACAGGCCCGCCAGCATCAGCTCCCCACCCTGGCTGGTGGCCCGGCGGGCCACCTGGAACAACTCGCCCTCCACAATGGCCTCCCCCGACTCCGGCAGGCGGTCCAGCGGGGTGACGGACCCGGTCGGCAGCCCTCGACCAATCCGCAGGCGGGCCGGTCGCTCCGGAGCGGCCGGCGCCACCTCGTCCGGCGGCAGTGGGGCGGCCTCCCCCGCCTCAACCACGATGACCGGCAGGCCGGGAACCACCCGCTTCAGCCGCGCAATACCGCCCCAGCCCTCAAACACTTCGCGCACGCCGGGAGACGGAAACCGCAGCACCAGGGAGCCCGCTTCCACGGCGACCGCTTCCGGGCTGAGCCACCGCGAAAGTGGCGTGTCGGCGGCCAAGATACGAGCGACCGGGTCCGGGGCGTCCACTTGCCAGCGCACCTGGACCGGGGCGTCCAGCACCCGGCCCAGATACGCGACCACGTCCCGGGTCTGAGCCTCCGTCCCCGCCTTTTCCGCGGCCAACTCCACCAAGACCGTACCGTCCGCACGCCAAACCACCTGACTCACCGTCACCGGACCCAGTCGGGCCAGGTCGGGACGGCCGGCCAGAAAATCGAGCCAGCTCTCCATGATGACTGCTACCCTTTCGGAATCTCTCGCAAAATTTCCCAATACATCTTCATGCGCGCCGCCAAGCCCTTGGCCAGACCCAGCTTCTCCTCCTTCATGACCTGGCTCACATCCTGCAGCACCACCTCGCGCACATCGACGCCCATGCGCTTCAGCGCCCGGTGCAGGGCCACCTCGACGCCGAACCCGGTGTCCTCAATCTCCAGATCCGCCACCAGGTGCCGGCGCAGCGCGCGTTGGCCCGAGAGCATCGGCGCCAGCAACTGCGCCAGGTCCGTGCTCATCCGCCCCCCTTCGAAGACCCCCACCGTGGCTTCGGTTTCGCCCCGGCAGACCGGCTCCAGCAGCGCGCGGACATGCCCGGGCGTCAGTCCCACCAAGTCGGCATCCAAAAACACGACCACATCGGCGCCGACCGCCCGCTCATTTCCGATGCGCATCGCCGCGCCCTTGCCTTGGTTGGTGCGCAATTCGATGACCTGCACCCCGAAGGTGGCCGCAATGGCGGCGGTGGCGTCGGTGGAGCCGTCGCTCACCACGATGACTTGCTCGATTTCCGGCATGGTGCTGACGCAGGCCAGCACGGCCCCAATATGCTCCTGTTCGTTATAGGCGGGGATGATGACGGCCACCCGGTCGCGTTGGGATGTGATCCGTTCCTCCACCTGAGAGCACTCCTCCGGTCGTTCCCGTACCCTGTCCTTAGCTTGACGCCGAGGCCTCGCTCCGCCGGTGCCGCCGGCGGGCAGGCTAATACGCACGGGCAAAGACGGCCGTCTGCCGACTCGGCCCGCCACAGACCAGGCAGGATGGCAATCCATCCCCCTCATCCAACAGTCTGAGCGTCGCCCCCGTCTCTGCCTGGACCCGATCTTCGCACGTCTGGCTTCCGCACCATCCTGCCCGGAAGAATCCCCGCGCGCCCCGCTCGGCGATTTCCTCCATCCGGGTGATGGTGTGCGTGGACGCCTCCAGAAACTGCCGGGCCTGGTCATACAGGCCGCGTTGGATGTCTTCCAGCAACTCGCCGACCCGAAGGGGCAGCTGGTTTCGGGGCACCACCACTTTCTCCCCCGTGTCCCGGCGGACCAGGACGGCCTGCCCGCGGGCCAAATCGCGCGGGCCCAGCTCCACGCGCAACGGCACCCCTCGCATCTCCCAGTCGTTGAACTTCCAACCCGGGGTGTACTCCGGGCGGTCGTCCACCCGCACCCGCCACGCGGCCAGTTCTTGTCCGGCCACGCGGGCGGCCTGGGTGACGGCTTCGCGGTCCGGCCCGGCCGCAATGGGCACCACCACCACCTGAACCGGCGCCACCAGGGGGGGCAGACGCAGGCCCCGATTGTCGCCGTGCACCATGATGAGGGCTCCGATGAGGCGGGTGCTGGCACCCCACGACGTGGTCCAACCGAATCGCCGCTGACCGTCTTCGTCCAAAAACTGGATGTCAAACGCCCGTGAGAAGTTTTGCCCCAGGAAGTGCGACGTCGCCGCCTGCAGGGCTCGGCCGTCACCCATCAGCGCTTCCAGCGTCAGCGTCTCCACGGCCCCCGCAAAGCGCTGTCCCGGGCTCTTCGGTCCGACCAGCACGGGAATCGCCAGCACCTCTTCGGCCAGGGCCCGATAGATCTCCTGCATGCGTTTGGTCTCGGCGCGCGCTTCGGCCTCGGTGCGATGCACGGTGTGCCCTTCCTGCCACAGGAATTCGGTCGTGCGCAGAAAGGGGCGCGTGACTTTCTCCCAGCGGACCACGTTGCACCACTGGTTGATCAGCACCGGCAGGTCCCGATAGGATTGGATCCAGCGCGCATACATGGCCCCGATGATGGTTTCGGAGGTGGGACGCACGGCCAGGGGCTCCGCCAGCTGCTCGGCACCGCCGCGGGTCACCCAGGCTACCTCGGGTGAAAACCCCTCCACGTGCTGGGCTTCGCGCGCCAGCAGGCTCTCCGGGATCAACAGCGGGAAATAGGCGTTTTCGTGTCCGGTCTCGCGAAACCGCCGATCCAGATCCGCTTGAATCAGTTCCCACATCCGATAGGCATAGGGCTTGATCACCATGAAGCCCTTGACCGGGGCATAGTCCATGAGATCCGCCTTGCGGACCACATCGGTGTACCACTGGCCGTAATCCTCAGTCCTGGGCGTGATCTCCTTCAGAACCCGCTCCACCCGATCGGACCTCCCTCACCACGTCCTGAACCTCTTGCCACAGTTCCTCAATCATGTTCTCCTGCTCGATGCGGCGCACCAACTGGCCGTCGCGGTACAGCAGCCCCATATGCTTGCCGCCGGCCAAGCCAATCTTGGCGTCCTTGGCTTCGCCCGGCCCGTTGACCGCGCAGCCCATGATGGCCACGGTCATCGGCTCGGAGACGCCCGCCAGCCGCTTCTCCAGCTGTTCCACCACCGGCCACATGTCGAACTGAATCCGACCGCAGGTGGGGCACGATACGATGTCCACCCCGCGCTGGCGCAGCTTCAACGCCTTGACGATTTCCCAGGCGACCTGAATCTCGTCCTCGCCGGGTCCGGTCATCGAGACTCGAATGGTGTCCCCAATCCCTTCCGCCAGCAGCGTGCCGATGCCGACCGCCGATTTGACCGTGCCACCCAGCCGACTTCCCGCCTCGGTCAGTCCCACATGCAAAGGATAATCGACCGTCTTCGCCATCAGCCGGTAAGCGGCCAGCGTCGTCGGCACATCAGAGGCTTTGAGCGAGATGACGATGTCGAAGAAATCGTGCTCCTCCAAAATCCGGACGTGCTTCATGGCGCTTTTCACCAGAGCCTCCGCCGTCCGGCCCAGATCCATTTTCAGGGTCTTCTCCAACGATCCCGCGTTGACGCCGATCCGGATGGGCACGCCCCGGGCGCGAGCCTCCTCCACCACGGTCTCGACCCGGCTCTTCTCTCCGATGTTGCCCGGATTGAGCCGCAGCTTGTCGACACCCTGCCGCAAGACCTCGAGCGCCAACCGGTAGTCGAAGTGAATGTCCGCCACCACGGGGATGGGCGAAGCTTTGACAATGGGTCCCACCGCTTGGGCCGCCTCCATGTCGGGCACCGCCACCCGCACCAGCTCGCACCCGACATCCACGTAGCGCAGAATCTCGTCAACCGTGCCGCGCACATCGCGGGTGTCGCCCTTGGTCATGCCCTGGACCACTACGGGCGCCCCTCCGCCAATCGTGAGGTCGCGCACTTTTACCGCTCGGGTCATCCGGACACCCCCTGTGACATCAATCGTAACAGATCATGGTAGGTGACGAAGAGCACAAAGGCCAGCAGGACCATGAAGCCCACCATATTGATGAGATTTTCCTTGGCGGCATCCAAGGGGCGGTGGCGGATAGCCTCCATGCCCATCAGGAGCAGTTTGGAGCCGTCCAGGACCGGGATGGGCAAGATGTTGAACAATCCCAGATTCGCCGAGAGGGCCGCGGCGAGCAAGAGCAGGCTCACCCATCCCTGCTGAACCGCCTGTCCCACCATCACCGCGATGCCCACGGGTCCGGTGACGTCGAGATGGCCGTGGCCCACAAACAGACGGCCCAGTTCCGAGAACCAAAGCCCGGTCAGCTGAATCGTCTGGACGACCCCGGCCCCCATCGCACTGACGATGGGCAGATGGGTCGGCTTCATCACCGGTTCAATGCCGATAATGCGCTCGTGGGCGGCCGGATCGTACCGGGCCGCGACGGTGACCGTCCGAACGTGGCCGCCGTGAGCCACCGTCACCGTGATGGGCGCGTGGTCGTGGGCCAAAATGCTGGTCTGCAGCTCGGTCCACGTGGTGACGCGACGATGATCCACGGCCAGAATCCGGTCGCCGGGACGAATGCCGGCGCTGTACGCGGGATACCCGCGCAGCGCGGTGGCCACTTGCGTGGTGGGGCTCGGAATGCCCACCGGTCCAAACACAATGACATACAAGACACCGGCCAGCACCAGGTTCATGGCCGGTCCGGCCAGGATCACCAGGGCCCGCTGCCACAGTGGGCGCTGGTTGAACCCGCGCCCACCCAGGTCCTCCCGCGCTTCCCCGGGCTCCATCCCCGCGAGCCGGCAATATCCCCCCAAGGGAACGGCTCGCAGGGCATACAGCGTCTCCCGCCCTTGGAAGCGCAGCAACGCCGGGCCAAACCCGATCGCGTACTCATCCACGCGGATGCCGGCCATCTTCGCCACCACGAAGTGGCCCAGCTCATGCACCGACACCAGCATGCCAAAGATGACGATGACGGCCAGCGCTGTCAGCATCCCGTCCCTCCTTGCCCGGCGCTGCGCCACGCGCGCGCCCGCCGGCGCGCCCACGTGTCGGCGTCCCGCACGGCGGCCAGCGTGTCCGCCGGCCCCGCATCCCAGCGCGTCACAATGTCCTCGACCAGCCGCCAAATGTCCGCAAACGCCAAGTCGCCCCGCAGGAACCGCTCCACCGCCTCTTCATTGGCGGCATTCAACACGGCCGGCGCGGTCCCGCCGATCCGCATGGCCTCGCGCGCCAAGGTGATGGCCGGGAAGGTTTCCAGGTCCGGCGGCGCAAACTCCAGCGCGCCCAGCGCCCCCAAGTCGAGGCGGCGGGCCGGACTTGGCCAGCGGTCGGGCCAGGTCAGCGCCAGCTGAATGGGCACCCGCATATCCGCCGCTCCCATCTGCGCGAGGATGGACCCGTCCACCAACTCGACCAGCGAGTGGACCACGCTCTGCGGGTGGATGAGCACATCCACCCGCTCCTCGGGCATGTCGAACAGCCATGTGGCCTCGATGATTTCCAGGCCCTTGTTCATCAGGGTGGCGGAATCCACCGTGATTTTCCCGCCCATGCTCCAGGTGGGATGCCGCAGCGCCTGCTCCACGGTGACCGTCTCCAGCTCGGATGCGGACCAGCCGCGGAAAGGGCCTCCGGAACAGGTCAGAATGAGGCGGGCGACGCGATCGCGGGCGGGCATCACCTGCAGCAGCGCCGAGTGCTCGCTGTCCACCGGCAGCAGGGTGGCCTCGTGGGCCCGGACCGCAGCCGTGATGGGCGCGCCGGCGGCAACCAGCGTCTCTTTGTTCGCCAAACACAGGCGCAGTCCGGCGTTGGCCGCGGCCATGGCAAAATCGAGGCCGGCCAGCCCGCTCATAGCCGCCACCACCGCGGTGGCGCGCGGCGCGCGGGCAATCTGTTCCTCCAGCCACGCCGCCTCGTGGTGAACAGGAACGCCGGCGGGAAGATTGTCCTGCGCCCGCCGGGCGGCGGCAGGGTCGGCCAAATAGACCCAGTCGGGTTCAAACTCCCGCGCCAACGCGACCAGGGCCATGTCGTCCCGATGGGCCGCCAAGCCCCTGACGCGCAGGCGATCACGATGGGCGCGGACGACGTCGGCCGTCTGCCTGCCCACGGATCCGGTGGCTCCCAGCACGATGACGTCCATTGGTGTCCTCCCTCAAGGGCCCGGCGCCGCCTGGTAAGGTGGCAGCTCCGCCGCCCGCGCGGCGGCCTTCAGAATCAGCGCGGTGACCGGCCCCACCACAAATCCCCAGGGCCCGAATAGCCGAATCCCTACGTATAACGCCACCAGGGCCGTCAAGGGATGCAATCCTGTCCCCTGAGCCACCAATCGCGGCTCGGCCAACTGGCGCACCAACATGACGCCGGTGAGCACCGCGGCCAATTCCAGGGCTGCCCAGGGATGGCCCGACACCGCCATCACCACGGCCCAGGGCCCCAGCAGCGCACTCGGACCGAGAAACGGCACCAAGTCCAACAGGCCGGCGGCCAGACCCAGCAGCAGCGCGTAACGTGACCCGTAAACCCAGAGTCCCAACGTGGTCGCCAGCGTCGTGCTGCCCACGACCAGCAACTGCGCCCGGACAAAGCCGAGCGTACCGCGGACCACCTCGCCCTGCAAGTCCGGCAACCGCCGGCGATAGGCCGGAGGCACCAGCCAGTCGGCTGCATGGACCCACACGCCCTTGTCTCTCAGCAGAAAAAATGTGGCGATGAGGGTGAGCGCCGCCACCAGGAGCGCATTGGGCAGGGCCAGCAGCGTCAGACCCACGGCCCGGATGACGGCGGCGGCCAGCTGATACGCGGTGCCCAAATGCGCATTCAAGAGGCGCGTGGCGTCGGGCACCCGCCAATCCATCGCCGCCATCGCCCACGTCAAAGCGCCGTCGAGCATGCGCTGCCCGAGGTGGTACAAACGCGGGAGACGGGCGGCCAGATGCGACATTTCGACCATGAGAATCGAAACGAACAGGCCGGCCGCCCCCGCCGTCGCGACCAAGAGGGCCGTCAGGCCGGCCAGGCTCGCGGCGGCCCGCGGCAGACGGCACCGCTCACCCCAGGACACCAGAGGGTCCAAAAACGCCCCCAGCACCGCCGCCATCACAAACGGGATCAAATACCCGGCCAGCCACCGCCAAAACGCAAAGCCCAAGGCCAGCAGCAGCAGCCAGCCAATCAGCGCCCGGAGGTAGCGACGATTGTCCTCACTCACGCCGACCTCCCTCCGCCTCCACCCGCTCCCAAACCGGGAGCGCGGTCGATGCTTCCTCGTCCGGTGGCTCCGTGCCGGGCACGACGCGACCTGGGCCCGGAGGGCCGGAGCCTTCGCCCCGGCCACCTGGTGCGGGGTCGGCCGCCGCCGGCGTCCGGCCGACGAATGAGCCGGGGTTCAACGGCGTCGCCTAGCTAAGGCCCATCCCCTTGAGCAAGTAATATGCGGCAGGCAGCGCAAACAGGGCGGAATCGAACCGATCCAGCACGCCGCCATGTCCGGGCAGCACGCCGCCGGAATCTTTGGCCCCCACGAACCGCTTCAAATTGGACTCCACCAGATCGCCGATCTGACCGGCAATGCTGACCACGCCGCCGGCCAGCAGCGCGGTCCACACGCTCTGCCCCAAAATCAGTCCGAATACGACCGCCGCCAGCAGTCCCACCAACAGGCCGCCCAGCGAGCCTTCCCAGGTCTTGCCCGGCGAGACGCGCGGCAACAGGCGATGGCGCCCGAAACGGCGGCCGATAAAATACGCCCCCGCATCGTTCAGCCACACCACGGCGACCACGAAGAAGCACAGCCAAAATCCGTAGGGCAGAGCCCGCAGGCGCAAGAGATAGCTAAACAGGCCGCCGAGATAGATGGCGCCGAACAGGGCGCTCACACCGGTCATGAACCCGCGCTGATTGTCGGAGCCTCCCAGTCCATAAAGGGACGCGAGGAAGAACAACGTCAAGAGCACCGGCCACAGCGGCCACTTGAGGACGCTGTCCAAGAGGACTCCCGTCGTCAGCGAACCGATTCCCCAGATGGGCAGATCCATGTCGCGCTTCTTCAGCAATCCCGAAAACTCGGCACTGCCCACCAGCGCCAGCGCCCACGTAAAGGCCCACAACGGCCAGCCCCCGATCCATAGAAGGCCGACAAACACGGGGGCGCCGACCGCCGCCGTGGCCAGCCGGGCGGTGAGGGATGTCCAGCGGCCTGCCGGCCGCTCCTTAGCCGCTTCCGCCATACCGACGTTCGCGTGAGGCAAACTCTGCCAGAGCCGCTTCCAGATGCGTGCGGTCAAAATCCGGCCACAAGGTGTCGGTCACCCAGATTTCGGTGTAAGCGACCTGCCACAGGAGAAAGTTGGACAACCGCTCTTCCCCGCTGGCCCGGATCAGGAGATCCGGGTCAGGCAGTCCGGCCGTGTCCAGCGCGCTGCCGAAGAGGGCCTCGTCAATCGCGGAGGGATCCAGCCGGCCCGCACGCACGTCTTCCGCCAATCGCCGGCACGCGCGCACGATGTCCGACCGGCCACCGTAGTTGAGCGCCAGGTTCAAAAGCAGGCGGCGACCGCCGGCGGTGTCCGCGATGGCCCGCGCCAACGCGTCCTGCTGCAGCGGCGGCATGCGGGCCACATCGCCGATGGTGCCGATGCGGACGCCCTCCGCACGCAGTTCCGGCGTCTCACTCTCGAGGAATTCAACCAGCAGTCCCATCAACACATCCACTTCGCCACGCGGACGACGCCAGTTTTCCGTAGAAAAGGCGTAGACCGTCAGCACCTGGATGCCCAGATCGGGAGCAGCCCGGACCACCCGCCGCAACGCCTCGATGCCGGCGCGATACCCGTCCGTGCGCGCAAGCCCCCGGCGAGCCGCCCACCGGCGATTGCCATCCATGATGATGGCCAAGTGGCGGACCCTCTCGGCATCGGCCGACTTCGGCGCCGAGTCGGCCCCGACTTGGCTGTTGGCTACGCTCATGGTTGCCTCCTACCCCCGAAAGGGCGCTACAGTCACCCGCCACGTCCCCGGCCCCCCGGCAATCCGCACGACCCGCCAGACCGGGTTCTCAATGGCAAAGATCGATCGACCGCCGCGCGTCGTCACCACACTCCAGTCGGCGGGAACCCGGAACTGCCCGGGCTCGCCGACGACGGGCAGGCCCACCCGCGGCTCAGGGCTGCAGCAAGTCACGTTCTTTGGCCGCCCCCAGTTCATCCAGAAGGCTGATGTACCGGTCCGTCAACTTTTGGAGCTGCTCTTGCGCTCGTCGACTCTCGTCTTCCGGCAGCTCGCGCGCGCGCTCCGCCTGCTTGATGGCCTCCTGAGCCTCCCGCCGCACGTTGCGCAGCGCCACCTTCTCATCTTCCAGCCGGCGTTTCACCTGACGCACCAAATCACGCCGGCGTTCTTCGGTCAAGGGCGGCACGGCCAGCCGCAGCACCGCACCGTCCACCCGGATGCTGACACCCAGATCCGCCCGTTGCAGAGCCTTTTCCACGGCGCCCACGGCCGATTTGTCATAGGGCTGCACAACCAGCGTGCGGGCTTCCGGAACGCTCACCTGCGCCAGATGCGGCAGGGGGGTCGGCGTTCCGTAGTACTCCACCATGACCTTGTCCAGCAGGGCCGGATGCGCGCGGCCCGCCCGCATCCCTGTCAGCTCATGCTCGAAAATCTCGACGGTGCGGGCCATTTTCTGCTCCGCCTCGGCCAGTGTCTCCTTAACCACGGAACGGCCCTCCCACGACAGTCCCGATGCTCTCGCCCATGATCACTTTCCGGATGTTGCCATACCCGTTGAGGTCGAACACCACAATGGGGATCTGATTGTCCATGCACAGCGACGTGGCAGTGGCATCCATCACGCGGAGATTTTGCTTCAAGACGTCGAGATACGCAATCTCATCGAGCTTGCGTGCCTCCGGGTGGGTCCGGGGGTCGGCGTCAAACACTCCCGCTTCCTTGGTGGCCTTCAGCATCACATCGGCCTCGATCTCCGCGGCGCGCAAGGCGGCCGTGGTATCGGTGGAAAAATACGGGTTGCCGTTGCCGCTGGCAAAGATGACCACCCGCCCCTTTTCCAGGTGCGCCATGGCCTTTCGTCGAATATAGGGCTCGGCCACTTGCCGCATTTCGATGGCCGTCTGCACCCGGACCACCACGCCGTGCTTCTCCAGGGCGTCCATCAGAGCCAGCCCGTTGATCACGGTGGCCAACATGCCCATGTAGTCGGCCGTCGCCCGGTCCATGCCCTGCGCGCTGCCCGCCTGGCCCCGCCAGAAGTTGCCGCCGCCCACCACCACCGCCATCTGGACTCCGAGCGCCACCACCTCTTTGAGTTGACGCGCGATGTTGTCGACGACTCCCGGGTCAATGCCGAAACCGGCCTTGCCGGCCAACGCCTCACCGGAAATTTTCAGGACCACGCGCCGGTAGCGTGGGGTGGCTCCCTCGCTTTGGATGTCGTCGGTCACGACTTGCCTCCCTGATTAATCCAGACCCTCGCCGCGCTCGAAGCGTGCGAATCGGCGCACGCGGATGTTCTCGCCCAAACGCGCCACATGCTCCTGCACCAGGTCTGCCACTGTTTGATCCGGATCTTTCACATAAGGCTGCTCCAGGAGACAATGCTCGCGGTAAAAGCGCGCGAGACGACCGTCCACGATTTTTTCCACCACCGCGGCCGGCTTGCCCTCCAGCTCCGCCTCCCGGCGGAGCCGGCTCTGCTCCTCTGCCACCACCGCCGCGGGCACATCGTCCCGCCGCACCCAGCGGGGAGCCTGCGCCGCCACCTGCATGGCCAGATTGTGCGCCAATTCGGCGAAGGCGTCCGTCTTGGCGACGAAGTCGGTTTCGCAATTCACTTCGATGAGCGTACCCACCCGGCCGCCCGGGTGAATGTAGCTCGCCACCAGCCCTTCTTCCGCCGTCCGGCCCGCCTTTTTGGCGGCGGCTGCCTGGCCGCGCTCGCGCAGAAGGGCCACCGCCCGGTCAAAGTCTCCCCCGGTTTCGTCGAGGGCTCGCTTGCAATCCATCATCCCCGCTCCGGTACGTTCCCGGAGTTCCTTCACCTGCTGCGGAGTTACCGCCATTCGTGTCACCTCGGCTACATTCGAAAAGCGGGCGGCCTAGCCGCCCGCCAGATCAGGAAAGTTGGGGGCCCGGATCGGGAACCGCCGCCAGCAACGCGGGCACCGGCGTTCCCGGTTCCTCGACGCCCTCTTCGGCGGCGGGCGCCGGCGTGCGCAACGGGATGGGCGTCTCTCCGGCGAAGTCCTGGTGGCCTTCCCGACCCTCCAGAATGGCGTCGGCCATCTTGGCGGTCAGGAGACGCACCGCCCGAATCGCATCGTCGTTGCCGGGAATGACGTAGTCGGCCTCGTCGGGATCGCAATTGGTATCGACGATGGCCACCACCGGAATCTCCAGCTTGCGCGCTTCAGTCACCGCAATGTGCTCCTTGCGGGGGTCGACGATAAAGACGGCCTGGGGCAGCTCGCGCATGCCCTCAATGCCGCCGAGATACGTTTCCAGTTTGGTCTTCTCACGGGTCAGGGCGCTGATTTCTTTTTTGGGCAGTCGACTCCAGGAGCCGTCCAGCTCCTGCTGCTTCAACTCGGTGAGACGTCGGACCCGCCGCCGGATGGTCGCGAAGTTGGTGAGCGTGCCCCCCAACCAGCGCTGATTCACATAAAACTGGCCGGCTCGACGCGACTCTTCCGCCACGGCGTCCTGCGCCTGTTTCTTCGTTCCGACGAAAAGCACGTGACCGCCATCCTGCCCCACTTGCCGAATGAAGGCGTAGGCTTCGTCCACCTTACGAACCGTCTTTTGCAGGTCAATGATGTAAATGCCGTTGCGTTCGGTGAAGATATAAGGCTTCATCTTCGGATTCCAACGCCGCGTCTGATGGCCGAAGTGAACGCCCGCCTCAAGAAGCTGCTTCATGGAAATAACAGACACGATCCACCTCCCGGTTTTTGCCTCCGCAGGGGAATGTCGGAAAAGCTGTTAAGCCACCGGTCCGACTCGCTCCTGCGTGTGTGATGCGGCCTGAAAGGCCGTCAGCTAGTATAGCACACGGCTCGCGGCGCACCAATGCGCAGGCGGCCCGGCGGGCAGCGACCCATCGTCCGCCGTCGTCCGCAGGGGACTCGGGGACCCCCAGGCGAAGCGGCCGGCTCCCGATGGCGGAGCCGACCGCTTTGCTGCCGAGGCGTCTGGCGAGGCACGCTCCGCACGCGGGCCGGATACCGGCTAGGAGCCGGCGGCCACCACCGGGCGCTCGTCGTCCTGATAGTCGGGCGGCGCCGTGTGATCCTCGCCCGTCTTGAGGCGCAGCGCGTTGAACACCCAGGTGAACACGATGACGACGATGAGGTTGGCCAGGACGGCATAGACCGCCGCATAGGCCGGCAAGACCAGGTGGCCGATGGCCAGAGGGTACACCGAACTTTTGAATGCTTCGGCGATGGCCATCAAGGTGCCCAGCACCATGCCCACGAGCCAGCCCAACAGGAGCGCCGTCCGGTGGAACCATCGTGTGTACAGCCCCACCATCACGGCCGGCAGCGTCTGCAGGATCCAAATGCCGCCGAGCAGCTGCAGATTGATGGCAAATTGGAGCGGCAGCGCCACGACAAACACCACGGCGCCCAACTTGACAATCAGCGACACCAGCTTGGCCACACGCGCCTCTTCCTGGGTTGTGGCGGCCGGACGGAAGTATTCCCGGTAGATGTTGCGCGTGAACAGGTTGGACGCGGCGATGGACATGATGGCGGCAGGCACCAGGGCGCCCACAGCGATGGCGGCAAAGGCGAACCCGACGAACCAGGAGGGGAACATCTTCAAAAACAGCAGCGGAACCACCAGCGAGGTGGTCTTGGTGTGGATGTGCGCTGCCAGCGCCATGTAGCCGAACAGCGCAATCAAGGTCAGGGCAATGGAATAGAGCGGCAGAAGGGCGGCGTTGCGTTTGATGGCGTTTTGACCCTTGGAGGCCAGAATGCCGGTTATCGCGTGCGGATACAAGAGCAGCGCGAACGCGGATCCCACCGCCAGCGACGTGAAGGCCAGGTAGCTCTTCGAGCTCAGCAGAATGGACGCGGGCTTCGGCGCATGAGCCAAGGCGGTGTTGGCCGCGGTGAAGATGTGGCCAAAGCCTCCCAATTTGAGCGGAATCACGATGATGGCCACGATGACGGTGATGTAGATGAGCGTGTCTTTGACCACCGCCGTAGTGGCCGGGGCCCGCAACCCGCTCGTGTAGGTGTAGGCGGCCAGCAACGCAAACGCGATGATGAGCGGGAGGTCACGCAGCCAGCCGGTGGTACCCACGAGGCCCATCGCCTGGAGAACCACCTGGATGCCCACCAGCTGCAGGGCGATATAGGGCATTGTCGCCAGAATCCCCGTGATCGCGACGGCCAGCGCCAGGCCGCGGCTGTCAAACCGTCCGCGCACAAAGTCGGCCGGCGTGATGTACTGGTGCACCTTGGCCACCGCCCAGAAGCGCGGCAGCACGATGAACATGATGGGAAACACCAGGATGGTGTACGGCACCGCGAAGAAGCCGAGGGCACCCGCCCCGAAGACCAAGGCGGGGACGGCGATGAAGGTGTATGCGGTGTACAGGTCGCCGCCCACCAGAAACCAGGTGATGAACGTTCCAAAGCCCCGCCCGGCCAACGCCCATTCGTTCAGGAGCGTGAGGTCGCCGCGGCGCCACGAGGCTGCCCAGAACCCGACCACGGTCACAAACAAGAACAGGATCACAAAGACGATGAATGCGGTCCAATTCATGATCCCTGCCCCCTACCCGAGATTGTCGGCGCCCGTCGCGGCATCTCCCGCAGTCATGCCCCCAGACTGTACAAAATGGCTGACAAGACCCCGGTCAGCACCACCCACACCAGCATGTACCAGTAAAAAAAGGGAAAGCCGGCGAGCACAGGTGTTCCCGACGCATAGAACGGCGGCCACAGCAGGGCGGCAAACGGCAACAGAAAAAGCCAGCGCCACCCTTTATGCGAGTGACCCGCGGACGACGGCGAACCTTCGCTCAACGTCTCCACCTCCCGCTTCGACATTAGACACGACCGGTCCAATAGTGCCAGATGGGGCATTTGCCTGTCAACTGGTACGGCAGCCGATGCGCGCGGAGGGACCTGCCGGGACCCCGAGCGTCAGCGCGGGCTTTCCGGCCTCACCCACAACGAGAGACCGGGCCAGACGACTACGTGCCAGGGACGTCCTTCCAGCGCCATGAGCCCCGATCGGACGACCCGCGGGCCGGTGAGGCCCGTCAGGACCGCTTGCGCGACCCGGGGATTTTTCAGGGTGCGGGTCAGATCCGGCAACAGCCAGCGCTCCAGGATGTGTTCGGCCGGCCGCAGATCGGCCGCGGGCACCGGCCAGCTGTGCCCATGCACGCGCACGTCCACCTGCACCGGCGTCGCGGTCAGCTGGCGCCGCGCCGCGTCCACGACCAGCGGGGCCAGGGCGTCCATTAAGGCCGGCATCAATGGGCGCACCCACCGGGCGACCGTGCCGGCACGCGGCGGCGCCACCCAGACGACGAGTCCGGGAGGCGTCCCGGCGGTCGCACCCCACGCGGCCAGCAGGCTCACGCCCGAAAGGGCCGCGCCCGCCGCGAACCCCACCCAAAACTTGTTCACCGGCGCCCGCCTCTGCATCAGTTCGTCTCGTACCGGTATGCGCGTCCGGCGGGCTTGATAACCGGGTCGGGCCACCAGCATGAGGACCGTGGCGGCGCGGCATACTACGGGACGATGGAGCGGCCAGCGGCACGAGATGGCGAGGGAGGCGGGCGGCGGGATGCACGGGCGGCGACTTTGGGGAGTGGCGCTCCTGTTGACGGGTCTTCTGGCCGGCTGCGGCGGGTTGGGGGCGGGCAGCCCCCCTCCGGCCAACCCGGCGCCGCTGGGGATGGGCGCCGCGCGACGCGCGTCGGCGCCCCGCCTGCGGGTGCTGGCATTCTACGACGAGACGTCCAACACCGCGCCTCCCCATCCGCTGGCGCTCTTACGTGCGCATCCGGGCCTGGTGACGGATCTGGCGCCTTTTTGGTACGAAGTGGAGCCCTCCGGCGCCATCCTCAGCAAACCGCAGGGCGCGATCGCACAGCTGGCCCGCCGACAGCACCTCAGATTGGTGCCGTTGTTCAACAACGCGGGTGGCACCGACGTCTTTCTCCACGCGGCCACGACCAGGACCGTGGCCGTCGGTGATATCGCGCATCTCGTGCGGACCAGACACTATGCCGGAGTCAACATCGACTTCCAGGGCCTGAAGCCCGCGGATCAGAGTGACCTGACCGCATTCATGGGAGAATTGCGCCACCGGCTGCCCAAGGGCGCGTTCCTCTCCATGTCGGTGGTTCCCCTGTCCAATCTGAACGGAGCCGCCAGTGCCTACAACTACGCCGCCCTGGATAAAGTGACGGACGCCATGGTGCTCATGGCCTATGACCTGCACGGCGACGGCACCGCGCCGGGTCCGGTGAGCCCGCTGCCCTGGGTGAAGCGGGCCGTGCGCACCGCCCTGGCGGCCGGGATTCAGCCGGCCAAACTATACCTGGGCATCGCGGACTACGGCTACGATTGGACGGTCGGCAGCACCACAGCGGTCACGGTCCCGCTCAAGGTCATGCACCAGCGGCATTACGGCCCCTATCAATGGCAGCCCGGGCCTGCCGAGGCGCGCCTGACGTACACCCGAGCCGGGAGCCGCCATGTGATTTGGTTTGTTCCGGACCGGGGCGCGGTGGCCCGCATTCGGGTCGCGCAGGCGTTCCACCTGGGCGGGGTGGCATTCTGGCGCATCGGTTATGAAGACAGCCGCTGGTGGTCGGCGGTGGCCCAAGCCGTCACCGGACCGCCGGCGGCAGCGGCTGTTCGCCGTCAGCCTCCCCGTCCGCATCGAAGTCCCCAGCACAAAGGACGGGCGTGACCGCTTCGACGCCCGCGGGTGAGCACCGCGCGCCGCGTCCGGACCAGCTCGCTCGGTCCTCGCCTTCAGCGCCGATCGACGGCTCCGGATTTGGCCGCCGTCCCCGCCTCGGCCTTTCCTTTTCCGCTCGCGTGCGGCGGGCGCGGCTCGGAAGCCACCAGGCCGTACACGGCGCCGATGTAAAACCCGACCAGGGCCGCCTTTTCGATGGATGACGCGTGGCTCAACGCGACCAGAACCACGGCGGCGGTGATGCCCAGGAGAAACAGGGCGGCGCGGGTCACCTCGTTCAAAAACTGAAGACGGCGCGAGTGGCGGCGGATAAACCGCCCCAGGCTGGCACCGACCACGGTGGTCACGGCCACAATCAGCACGTGGCCCAGCGTCAGATTCACGGCGCGCCCCACTCCCTCAGGATGCTGTCTGTCCGCCCGACCCTCCCTAAAGGATGGGCAGCGGAACCCGTCGGCGGCCCAGCAACGGTTCCAGGGGCGATCCCACCTGCTCTGCCGTGAGGAAAAAGGTGCGGGCCCCGGTGATGCGCACGGGAATAAATCGATGCGTCAGGTCACGCGCCGGGTCGCGCGCGACCAGCACCACTTTGTTGGATAAGTTGCGGCAGGCCAACACGTCGGGATCCTTCTTGCTGCGGCCCTCCACCAGCACGACGTCCTCGCGCCCCAGCCACGCGCGATTCTTCTCCAGGCTGATGGCGTACTGAAGCTCCATCAGCCGGTTCAGGCGGTCCTTCTTCACGGTCTCCGGCACCGGCGTCCGGCCCTCCCAGCGGGCGGCCGGGGTGCCCTCCCGAGCGGAGAAAATAAACGTAAAGGCGGCATCGTACTGAACACGGCGCACCAAGTCGAGCGTCGCCGCAAAGTCCTCCTCGCTCTCACCCGGGAAGCCCACAATGATGTCGGTCGTCATCGCGGCATCGGGAATGGCGGCGCGGACACGGTCCACCAAATCCAAGTACGCCTCGCGGGTGTATTTGCGGTTCATCTTCTTGAGCACGGCGGAACTGCCCGACTGCACCGGGAGATGAACATGGCGCGTGATGGCTCGACTGGCGGCGATCGTTTCAATGAGACGCTGGCTGAAGTCCTTGGGATGACTCGTCAGGTAGCGGAGCCACCGCACCCCGTCCACCCGTTCCACGGCTCGCAGCAGATCCGCCAAATCGAGCGGCGGTTCCAGATCGTGCCCGTAGGAGTTCACGTTTTGGCCCAGCAGGGTCACGTCCTCGTATCCTTCGGCCGTCAGTCCGCGCACTTCCGACACGATGCTGTCCAACGTGCGGCTCCGCTCGCGGCCCCGCGTGAAGGGCACGATGCAATACGTGCAGAACTTGTCGCAGCCATAAATGATGTTGACGAACGCCTGGACACCCTCGGCGCGACGCGAGGGGAGATGTTCCGCCACCTCACCGGCCGACTTCCAAACGTCCACCACCATCTCCTGCTCCGCGTCCGCCCGTTCCAGCAGCTCGGGCAGCTGATGGAGGTTGTGGGTCCCGAAAACCAGGTCGACGTGGGTGGCATGTTTTTTCAGGTAGGCGACGGTGCCGGGTTCCTGGGCGCTGCAGCCGGACACCGCGATGCGCAGGTCCGGACGCTCGTCCTTCAACGCCTTGAGCTGGCCGATATAGCCAAAGGCGTGGGCTTCCGCGCTCGCCCGCACCGCGCACGTGTTGACGATGATCAAGTGCGCGTCGCGGTCGACCTGCGCCGGACGGTAGCCCAACTCCTCCAGCGCTCCGGCCATGATCTCGGAGTCGCGCTCGTTCATCTGGCAGCCATAGGTGCGGATAAAGTAGCGCCGGGGTGCTGTCGTCATCGCGATCTCCTCCTCAGGGAAACTGGTGCGGCCAGGGCCGCGCAGCGCGCGGTCACGGCCCCACCGAAGTCTGTCCCAGCGCGGCCAAACGCCGTTCCACGCGGGCCACCACCGAGCTGGGCGCCCGAAAGGTCAGAGCGAGGCCCGCGCCGTCCGCGCGCGGAATCAAGCTCACGACGTCCCCCTCCGCCCGGATCCAGTTCAGCGTCTCCTGCTCCCCCCAGGGGAGCAGGACCTGCTGCAGGGGGCGTGTGCGACCCAGTTGGACCGCAACGGCGGCCATCAGCGCATCCAGATTCCACTCCGTGCGCGCGGACACCGGAAGGCCCTCGGGAACCTGTTCAGGGGCAACGCGGTCCCATTGATTCTCCACCAGCAGGGACGGGGTGGAGCCGACGCCCAAGCGCTGGAGCTCCCCCTCCACGGCCGCCTGCTCCAGCTGCCGGCGGGGCGAGGCGGCATCCACGACGTGCAGCAGCAGGTCCGCGTCGCGCACCTCGTCCAGGGTCGAACGGAAGGCTTCCACCAAGTGGTGCGGGAGACGGCTCACGAACCCGACCGTGTCGACCAGCAGCGCCAATCCGAATCCCGGCACAAAAATGCGGCGCACGCTGGGATCGAGCGTCACGAACACCTGGTCGCGGATGGGCGTCGCATGGCCCGTCAACGCCTGAAACAAGGTCGACTTGCCCACGTTGGTGTATCCGACCAGCGCGATGACGGGCACCAGGCCGCGGCTCCGTCGCTGCCGACGCGCGGCGCGCTCCCGGCCTAAATCTTCCAACTCGCGGCCGAGACGGCTTAAGCGAGCGCGAATGCGGCGCCGATCGGTCTCCAGCCGGGTTTCCCCCGGCCCCCGCGTTCCGATGCCGCCGCCGGTGCGCGACAAAGCTTGGCCGCGCCCGACCAGCCGCGGCAAAAGATAGCTCAGCTGCGCCATTTCCACCTGCAGCCGCCCCTCACGCGTGTGGGCCCGCAGGGCAAAGATATCCAAAATCACCTGCGTCCGATCATAAACCGGCAGGTCAAGGCGCTGCTGCAGCGCTCGCGCCTCGGACGGACGCAGCTCCCAAGCCGTGATGACCATGCCGGCCCCGGTGCTGCGGGCCAGTTCCGCCACTTCCTCGGTTTTGCCCGATCCAAAGCCCTCGCCGGCTTCGCGCGCCTGCAGCACCGTCCCGACTATTCCGGCTCCCGCCGCCCGCACCAGAGCCTCCAGCTCGACGAGGTCCGCCTCCGCCCGCTGGCGCCCCCCGGGACGCCCGTCGTACATGCTCAACAAAATCGCGTCAGATTCCATGGTCCCTCCCCTCACGGCGCTTGGGTCCGCCCGTCTGCCCGCGAACACGGCGAGATCGTTTCACGCCCATCCCAAAAACCGTCGCACCGCGCCATGTTGCAAGGCATCGCGCATCCCGGGCGCCAGCGCCAGCTGACGCCAGCCGGCCGCATCCACCCAGAGCAGCCGGCCGGCGTCGCTGCCGGCCTCGGGCTCCCCGGCCGTCCATAAGGCGGCCAAATCCAAAATCACGAAATGGTCTTGTTGCGCGTCGTCCCCGCGCGGGAGCAGTTCGGCCAGATACAACACATCGCCCGCCTGAATGGTGAGGCCGCATTCCTCCCGAACTTCGCGGGCCACACCCTCCGCAATCGATTCGCCCCATTCGAGCGAACCGCCCGGAAAGGCCCACGTGCCGACCGCCGGCGGATCGACCCGCTGCACCAGCAGACACCGACCCTGCCCATCTCCGACAATGGCGGCCACCGCCAACCGGGGCCGCTTAGTCAGCGCCATCGTCGTTCACGACCCCGCCCGTCTCGTAAATGGCGAGCTCATAATGATTGTCAATGCGGCGCAGCCCGAAGGTCAATCCCTGTCCCTTCAGGGTTTGATTCAAGTAGGTCACGACCACGGCCGGGTCGAAGGTCTCGAACAGCCGTTTGCCCAGCAGTTTCAGGCGATCATGGTCCGCACGCACCGGCATTGGCATCCTCCCGGCGTCATTATCAAGCTTTCGGGCGTGGGCGTCCATGTCCAGGGTCGGTCTGCCAGCGGGCGGGCAGCATGCCGGTTGCGAGACGGCCCATGCTAAGGCGTGTCGGCGAAGCGAGTGCCGCCCCGCGGCCCTTGGAATCGGCAGTCGATGCGAAAGGCGGGTGACGACAGATGGGGGAGCTCAAAGGCCGGCGGCATCTCCTGCCGCTCACGGTCCGTGATCGCTTCAAGTACGAAGTGGCGGCGGAACTGGGATTGCTGGACGACGTGGCGGAGCGCGGCTGGGCCGACCTGCCGACGCGCGAGTTGGGACGAATCGGAGGCACCATCGGCGGCAACATGGTCCGCGTGCTGATCCGCCACGCCGAAGCACAAATGGCGCACCAGACCGGGGATCTATAGCGGACGCCGCGGCGGGCAGATTCAGCACAGGGCGGCGGTCAGGCCGCCGGCTGCCCCCAGCACGGCGGCGGTCAGCAGCGACGACCAGAGCGCGCCGACGGGCCAACCGCCCCAGCTGGCGGCCAGATTGCCCAGGACCGTCACCGCCAACGCCGCCAGCGCGCCCTGCAGGACGGCACCACCGGGGGCCGTCCGGCCGGCCGTCCAACCGGCGGTGAAACTGACCGCCAGACCCAGTGCCCGCAACACCCACCGCACGGTCGCCGGTGGCGTTGTGGTGTGGTAGACCAGCAGCGCGACGGTGAGCGCCAGGAGCGCAGCCACGAACGCTCCGGCCAGCGTTCCGCGCAAGGTGGCTGCCACGTTCATTTTGAGACCCCGCCATCACCCTATGAGGAGGGCCGCCACCCCAGAACCGGGTATGGCCGGGGCTCCGACCGGTCGGACGCGCCCTCAGTCCCCGGTGCCCTTCTCAGGCCACTGCGGCACCCACGCCGGTCCCGACGGCTCCGCGATGGTCCCTTCAATGACGACGGCGACGAGGCCCCCTTCGCTGGTGGTTTCGTGCGGCTCTCCATCGGCCCACCAGACCGCCATCTCCGGGCCGATGGGCATCTGACGAGCGTCGTTCCCCGATGCCCAACCGGTGCCCACCATCACCCACAACAGCTGGTTGCCCGACGCCGCGTGGCGGCCAATCCGACCTCTCTCCTCCAGGCGGATCCACCCCACCTGCACGTCCTGACCGGCCACGACCAACGTGTGCGCGAATCCGTGGCTGCCGTAGGCGTCCACGCGGTGCAGGCATTCCTTGGCCAGGCGAAAGATTTTCACGGTCGACTGCCTCCTCTCCCTCGTCCCGCCGTCCCCGGCCACCCGAGGCGCCACCGCCCCATCCCCCGGGCTCGGGAGGGGCCGGCCATTTTCGGCCCTGGGAAGGCGTCTCCCAGGTTCTCGACCACCGGGTCGGACGAACGATGGCGGCGACCGCCATCCGGCGAAAGACGGGCGGGGTTAGTCCCCGTCCGCCTCTGACCGTCCCCACGCCTCTTCACCGCGGCGAACCAGCCGCTGGACCATGTGGCCGCCGATGCGGCCCACCTGCCGGGTCGTCATATGGGCCCAGCCCCGCTCCCGCACCTCGTCATCAAGTCCCAGCTCCCGGCTCACCTCGTGCTTCAGGGCGTCGAGCGACGGCCTCGCCCGGGGAAGCACGGGGCGTCGCTTATGCGCGATGCGCTCCACCCCCCCGTTTGGGTAGGATGGCCGGACGCTCCGGCGCTATGCGGAACGACATCGGCTCCATCGTGTGCAGCACATCGTCGGCGGTGACCTCGAGCCGGATGGGGGTCAACGCAATTTGGCCCCGCGCCACCACCGCCACATCGCTGTCCGGCGCCTCGTCCTCGACCAGCGGCTCGCCGCCCAGCCACCAGGCGCGCCGTCCGTCCACCGTGGTTTCCAGTCGAAACTGATTGCGATAGACGCGACGTCCGAGGCTGGCCGGCACCAACTGCGTAGGCGGCGTGCCGACATACTCCGGCAGGTTGAGGTTGTAGATGACACCCGAAGGCGGAAACACAAACGCGTGTTCGAGCCACCAACGCACGAATCCCGCGCCCCAGGCCAGACCGGCCGAGTTGGGTCGCGTCAGGGAAACGGCCAAGGCCGGCACGCCCAAAAACGACGCCTCAATCGCGGCGGACACGGTACCTGAATAAAAAACATCGCGGCCCAGGTTGGATCCGTGGTTGATGCCGGAAATGACCAGGTCGGGAAACTGCGGCAGCAGCACCTCCAAAGCCAGCTTGACGCAATCGGCGGGCGTTCCCCCAATGGCCCAGGCCTGATCGACGGCGTCGAGGCGACGTGGCTCGGCCACGAGCGGCCGTTTCAACGTGATGGAGTGACCGCTGGCACTTCGCTCGGCGTCCGGCGCCACCACGCTCAGGTCAGCCCAGTCCGCCAGACGGCGCGCGAGGGCGTTCAGTCCCTCGGCGTCAATCCCGTCGTCATTCGTCAGCAAGATCCGCACCGACGGTGTCCTCCCCATCCAGAAACTGAGACACGGCCTCGACGACGGCGCCCAGCGATCCTCGGACCCAGCGGGGATTGGGCAACGACCGTAGAAACAGACGGCCGTACCCGCCACGGTGCGGCAGAACGCGCGGATCCAGCACGACAACGGCGCCGCGGTCGGTCTCCGTGCGCAGGAGGCGTCCGAAGCCCTGTTGAAAGCGCAGCACGGCGGCTGGCAGCGTACGGCTCCAAAACGGGGACACACCCTGGGCTTCCCACCACTCCGCGCGCGCCGCCTCCAGGGGATCACCGGGATAGGCGAAGGGCAGCCGGGTCACCACGACCAGGGACAGGGCCGGTCCGGCCACATCAATGCCCTCCCAGAAACTGGACGTGCCCATCAGCACGGTGCGCGGTTCCCGCCGCAGGCGCTCGACCAGGCGCTGCGCGGGTCCGTCGACACCCTGCACCAGCACCGACAGACCCTGTTCGGCCAGGACGGGTCCGAGCGCGTGGCCCAAGTACTCCAGCAGGCTCCGACTCGTGGTCAGCACCAGCGTACGGCCCTGGGCGGCGGTCGCCAGCGCGGCCACGGCTGTCGCGCAATACGCGCGGTGGTCCGGAGAGCGGGGATCGGGCGCGTCGTCGGGCAACGCCAGCAGGGCCTGGCGATCCGCCGCAAACGGACTGGGCAGCGCCAAGGCGCGCGGCTCCCGATCCTCCACGCCCAACTGGCTTCGCATATAGTCCATGCGGCCGCCCACGGTCAGGGTGGCGGAGGTGAGGACGATCCCGCCGTCGATGCGCGACCACAGGCGCTGGCGCATCAGCCGTGCCGGTTCCAGCGGCGCCCGTCGCAGCACCGTGTCTCCTCGACGCCCGCGACTCTCCCACCAGTCCACCCATTGCGGATCCCCATCGCCAAAGGCACCGAGCGCGGCGGCCAGTTCTTCGGCGGTATGGGCCAGACGACCCACCCCCAGCCACAGCGGCTCCTCCTCCACCGCGCTCGGACCGACCACGCCCGTAGCCGCCTCGAGCAGTTCCCGCGTCGCGTCGTCCGCCGCCGAAAGCTCCGCCGCGGCCTCGGCCAGCATCGCTTGGCCTCCGCCCTCGGCCCACCGCGCCCGTGCGGCCTCGTCCAGCCGCACCGCCTCGGTTTCCATCCCCCATGCTTCCGCCAGCCGCCGGCAGATCTCGTCCGCCCGGGCCAACGCCGCCCCCGCCAGCTTGAGGCGATCGGCCGCGCGACTCGCGTAGGCCACCAAGTCCGGGCTGGTGACACGCCCGAGCGGTCCATGGGCCGACGCGGCGTCATAGAGCCGTCGGGATTCCCGCCCCAGGCTCACGGTGATGCCCAACACCTGATCGGCCGCATCCGGCAGCCGATGCGCCTCATCCACCACCACATGTCGGAACTCGGGCAGCGGTCCGCCGGGTTCCGCGCTCAGCAGCAAGGCGTGATTGGTGACCACCAAAGCGCTCTGCTGAGCCAAACGGCGACTGCGCCGCAGGAAGCAGGGCCCCGCGAACCGGCAGCGGGCTCCGGCGCATGCCTCCACATCCGCCTGCACGCGCTCCCACACGCTCATGGTCTCCGGGGCCCGACCGGATCCCCAATCGTCCTGCTCGCCGTCCTCCGTCTCCTGCAGCCATACCAGGAACGACGCCAGGGCCACGCGGTCCTCCTCCTCCAGCCCCAGCGTGCCCACTTCCATCAACAGGTCTTCCGCCTTCAGCAGGCACACGTACCGGGACCGCCCTTTCAACAGCGCCACGGGGAGTGTGTCTAAATTCATGGCGGCCAATGCCTCCGGCAGATCCTTGACCCAGAGCTGGTCCTGGAGAGCCAAGGTATGGGTGGCAATCACCACCCGTTCGCCCTGGGCGGCGCGGTACAGGGCCGGCAGGAGATAGGCAAGGCTCTTGCCGACACCGGTCCCCGCTTCCACCAGCAACGTGTCCGCGGCCGCCAGGGTCTCGTGGGCGGCACGCGCCATGGCCCGCTGGGCGGGTCGCTCCTGCCAGCCCGGATGCCGGCTCTGCAGGGTGCCGTCGCGACCGATGACGGTGTCGGGCTCCGGCACCGGTGCGGAGGATGGGCGCCACCCAGCGGGTCCATGGGGATCGGGGGCGGGCGTCAAAAGGGGGTGGGGTCGCTGCTCTTGACTGTCCGCCACCTCCCACCAGTCCCATTCCCGGCCCAACAGGGAGGCGAGCCAACCTTGGACGGACCGCGGCAAGGCCGCCAGCCGCACGCTCAGCGCCTCCACCAGAGCAGCTGTCACCCGCGCGTCGGTGCGGGCGTCATGGAACCCGGCCCCCTCCCATCCCGTGAGATCGGCCAAGTCCTCCAGTCGGTATGAAGACCGCCGCGGGAAGGCGATACGGGCCCAGGCCAGCGTATCGACGGCCAATGGCAGCCGCAGTCCGGCGGCAGCCAAAAACGCCAAGTCAAACCGTGCGTTGTGGCCGACCACCGCCCAGCCGTCCGCAAAGGCGGCGGCCTGCGCCCACACCTCACCCGCATCCGGCGCCGCTGCCAACAGGGCCGGGTCAACCCCGGTCAGGCGCCGGACAAAGTCCGGGACCACCCCGGCCGGACGAATCCAGCTCGACCAACTCACCGGACCCTCCGGCGCAACCCGGATCATGGCCACCTGGATGACCTCGTCACGCCGCGGGTCCAGTCCCGTGGTCTCCACATCGACCACCAGGTACCCGTCCTGCCTCCGCCCCGTCCGTGCCCGGCGTCCACCCGCCAGCGTGCGTTCGCTGCCCGCCATCGTTCTCTTCGCCTCGCATGTCTCGTGCCTCACCCGGATACTCTAGGGTCAAGGAGGCCGCCCCGCTGGAAATTACTATTCTCGCTCACTTTACCTTTCCTGACCAGGCGGAAAAAGCCCAGGCAGCCCTCCGCGCCGCCGGGGTCGATGTGGTCCAGGTGGACACGGTCGGGGAGGTGCCACAGAGTCCGCAAGTCCCTGTGGTGGAATGGGGCCGGTACGGCTACGAGCCAACGCTGCCCGATGACAAGTGGACCAGTGCGGCGGCATGGGACAACCCGCTCGGACTGAATCTCGGCGAAGCCGTCCTGCTGACGGCGGTGGTGGACAGTGAGCACGCCGAGACGGTACGGGGGACGATCAGGAAGTTTGGCGGCCGCCTCTAGGCGGCCGCCCGCCGCCCCGCTTCCGCCGTGGGGACCGCCCGGGAAGCGCGGCGGCAGCTAGGCGCGCAGATACACCGGGTTGGTGAAGAGCCAGGGCACCGCGCGGCCCCGTCCGGGGCGATAGGCTTCCAGCCGCCAGACTCCCGGCTCGTCCGCGCGATCGTCAAAAGTGCGTCCCCAATGGACGGACGCCGCCACGCCGTCACGCCGAAGGCGAAACCAGCAATCGATGGGACTGGTGGCGCGGACGCGCCAACCCGGGCGCCAGCGGTCCTCCCCGCCCATATCCAGACGTCTTCCGCCCGCCTCGGCCCAGAAGCGAAAGCCGCGCGGCGCGGGAAGATGCCCGTTGACCATCTGGACGCGGCCGCGGCCGATGGCGGACACGAGACGGGCCGTGTCCGCCGTCGCGTCCCCCGTCAGCGCGTCGTCCACGAGCACGTGGGTCAAGGCGGTGCGAAACAAGAGCCGGTAGGGAAAGACCGTCAAAGGGCCCACCCGCACCGCGTGAGCGTCGATGCCGGCGACGCCCACCACCCGACGCTCGCGACCCAAGTCATCCCAGAGGTGAAGCGCGGCCGGGTCGGGCGACTCGGCATTGCGCCACGGGTGCGCGTACGCCGACACCCCCGAGAGGAGACCGCGGATCGGTCGCATCCACTGAGATAAGTGGTTCCAGACTTCCAGTCCGGTGAACGAGCGCACGTCCCGTTGAGTCCACCGGTATGAGGGCAGCTTGAGACGCCGGTTGCCCGGGTCCTCGGGGTGCGCCACCAAAGCCAAGCCACCCTGCTGCATGACGGCTTGCACGCTCTCGGCCCAGGGCCGGCTGCGATCGGGCACTGTCCTCGTGCCCAGACACAGCAGATGATCGGTAGGGGGGGTCATCTCCGTCCCCACCAGCAGCAACACGGACCCATACCGACCTTCCCCCGGATCCGTCCGCGCCGCCAGCGTGTCGTGGTCGGTCAGCCAGACCACATCCACCAGCCCCTGCGCCGCACGCACGATGTCGTGCGCGCGGCCCGTCCCGTCCGAGTAGCGCGAATGCACATGCAGGGCGACCGACACCTCATGGAACGGACGTTCAACCGCCACGACGGTCGGGCATAAAACGGCCGCGGGCGCTGGCCAACAGCTGGCCGTCGCCGGCGTCCCGCACCCAGGCCTGGGCGGCTGTCACCCGGTGCCGCGTCTCGCCCGCCTCCCCGGTCACCGTCAGCACGGCGCCCACCTGGGTCGGCTGATGGTAGCGGGTGGTCAACTCAACCGTGTAGCAGGATTGCCCCGTAGCACCGTAAACCGCGTACCACATAGCCTCGTCCAGCAGCGCCGCGACCAAGCCCCCGTGAACCACGCCCCGCCAGCCTTGAAAAGGCTCCGGGACGATTACGCTGGCGGACGCCCGGGGAGGCTCCATGGTCCACTGCACGTGAAGCCCGATCGGATTGTCGGGACCGCAGATGACGCACGGGTTGTCTTCCGAATCAAATACCATGGGCTTCGCTCCTCAACCAACCAGGGATGCCGCTCGGGCTCGGGCCTCGTCCAGAACGGCGGACTCGTCAAAGGTGGTGATGACGCCGTCGTCCAGCAGTATGCGTCCGTCCACCACCGTGTAGCACACATCCTCCGGGCGCGTCGCGTAGACCAAGGTGGAGAACGGGTCGTGAGACGGCACCGTGTGGGGCGTCCACCAGCGCGCCGCCGCCAGGTCCGCAGGCCGGCCCGCGACCAGTTCCCCGCCCGACAGCCCCATCGCGTCGGCACCGAGCCGCGTGGCCAAGGCCAGGGCGTCCCTGGCGGTGAAGGCGGCCGGGTTGGCGCCGACGGACTTTTGCAGCCAGGCGGCCTGGCGCATCTCCAAAAACATGTCCAGCGTGTTGGTGCTGGCGGGCCCATCGCTTCCCAGCGCCACCCGCACGCCCGCGTCCAGCAGCGAGCGAACCGGGGCAATGCCGTTGCCGAGCTTCAAGTTGGACACCGGGCAATGGGCGACCGCCGTGCCGCTGGCCGCCAGAATCGCCACATCCGCCGGCGTGATCGCCACCGCGTGAGCCACCACGGTGCGCGGTCCCAGGAGGCCCAGATCGCGCACGTACTGTACCGGGGTCTGTTGATGGCGGCGCGCCACCTCGTCGACCTCTTCGGCACTCTCGGCCACATGAATGTGAATGGGCAGGCCATGCGTCTCCGCCAACCGTCCGACCGCCCGGAGAAGGTCCGGGCTGCAGGTATAGGGGGCGTGAGGCCCCAGCCAGCCGCGAACCAATCGGGACGGGCGCCATTCCTCCGCCAGCTCCACCGCCTCGGCCAAGCGCGCCTCGGCCTCGGGCAGATCGCCGACGATCCCGCGGGCAATGCCCACCCGGACCCCGGCTGCTTCCGCCGCCCGGGCGACGGCGCGCGGGAACATGTACATGTCGAGGAAGGCACCCGTCCCCGATCGCAGCATCTCCGCAATCGCCAGGAGCGTGCCCCAATAGACGTCGTCTGCGGTGAGGCGCGCTTCCGCCGGCCAGATGAACTGCTCCAGCCAGGGCATGAGGCGGACATCGTCGGCGTAGCCGCGCAAGAGACTCATGGCCGCGTGATTGTGGGCGTTGACGAGAGCTGGGAAGACGACGCCCGACGCCAGGTCGATGAGGCGGCCCGTGGGATGCCCGGGTCGCGGCGGCCCCACGTAGTCCAACCGATCCCGGGACCAGGACACTTCGCCCGGCGACCATACGGTGCCGGCGGCATCTCCCACCAGCACCGTCCCGGCCCGAAGCGTCGTCATACCCGGTCCGCTCATGCCGGGCTCTCCCCTTCCCACGACGCCAGGTACCGGCGCTGCCGCGCCGTCAGGCGATCGATGCGCACGCCGAGGACCTCCAGCCGCGATTGCGCCACCCAGGTGTTGACAGCCGGGTCCACCGGATACAAGCCGGGCGCGCGTCGGGTCTTGGCCAACTGCTCGAGCGTCAGCGCCTGCAGGGCAAAGGTCAAGTCCATAATCTCCACCGGATGGCCGTCGCCGGCGGCCAGATTGACGAGACGCCCCTCGGCCAGAACCCAGCGCGTGCGGCCGTCGGCCAGCGTGTAGCCCACCAGGTCGGGCGTGCGGCCGGGACGACTGGACACCGCGTGCTCCCTCAGCCAGGCGACGTCGATCTCAATGTCGAAGTGCCCCGCGTTGGCCAGCACCACGCCCTCGTGAGTCAGGGCCAGGTGCTCCGCGCGCACCACGTCACGGCAGCCGGTGGCCGTAATCAGATAGTCGGCCAGCGGGGCGGCCGCGCGCATCGATCGCACCTGGTGCCCGTCCATCAACGCTTCGTTCGCGCGCACCGGGTCCACCTCGGTCACCACGACGCGGGCGCCGAGACCGCGGGCCCGTTCGGCGATGCCGCGCCCGCACCATCCATATCCCGCCACCACCACGGTGGAGCCCGCCACGTTGGTGTTGCAGGCGCGCATGATGCCTTCCCAGGTGGACTGGCCCGTCCCGTAGCGATTGTCAAACAGATGCTTCATCGGCGCGTCGTTGACCGCCACCATGGGAAACGGCAGGCGGCCCCCCGCCGCCAGAGCCCGGATCCGCGTCACGCCGGTGGTGGTCTCCTCCGCTCCGCCGCGCACGCCGGGCGCCAATGACGCCCGCGAGGTCACCAGTCTCGACAGCAACTCTCCCCCGTCGTCCAGAATCAGCGTGGGCTCGATGTCGAGGACGGCGTGATGCAAGCGGTCAAATTCCTCGGCCGTCAGACCGCGCCGCGCATGCACGTCCACGCCGCGCTCGGCCAGCGCGGCCGCGACATCGTCCTGGGCGGAGAGGGGATTGGAACTGGTGATGGACACCTGGGCGCCACCCACCGCCAACAGCTCCGCCAAGGCGGCGGTCTTGGCCTCGAGGTGCAGCGACATAGCAACGCGCTGGCCCGCCAACGGGCGCTGCTGTTCGAATCGTTCCCGCAAAAGCGCCAGCAGGGGCATGCGATCCCGCACCCACGCCAGCTTCGCGCCACCGCTCTCCAGGCTCCCCGGCCGTTCCCCCATATGCCTTCGCCCCTCTCTCTCGCGTAGTCTCCGTCCGACCATCACCGCGCGTTGTCGGGCCGCGCCGCCGCGTCTTGCGCGGAGCCGTCGCCCGGCCGTTCCCCAGGTTCGGCGGTTAAGAATCCGCGCGGGCGCTCCAACCGGCATACGGGAGCGGGGCCGGCGCCGGGGCGCAGTGGCAGGGCGTGCTCCCCAGTTCCGGCAGAACCGCGCCCAGCAGCCGCTGGACGGTGCCCGCCATCTCGTCCATCAGGCCCAGCACTTCGTCGTGCGTGAGGGGGCTCGCGGAAAGGCCCGCGCCGAGATTGGTGACGATGCTGACGGTGGCGTAGCAGAGGCCCAGTTCGCGCGCCAGCACCACTTCGGGGACGCCCGTCATCCCCACCACGTCGCCGCCCAACAGCCCCAGTGCGCGCACCTCCGCCGCCGACTCAAAGCGGGGACCCTCCGTCGCGACGTACGTGCCGGCAGGCAGCGCCCGGACGGCGAGGCGCTCCGCCGCGGCCGCCAGAACGCCCCGGGCCCCCGCACAGTACGGCGCGGTCATGTCGGTATGCACGACGCCCGTGTGATCTCCATCGTAGAACGTCATCACCCGCGACTTGGTGAAATCCAAAAATTGATCGCAAAACACCAAGCTGCCCGGTGCGATGGCGGGCCGCAGAGAGCCGACCGCCGTGGTGGCCACCACATACCGCACTCCCATTCGCGCCAGGGCCCACAGATTCGCCCGATAGTTGACCCGATGCGGGGGCACGCTGTGGCCGGCCCCGTGCCGGTTCAAGAAAATGACCCGTCGGCCCCCGGTTTGTCCCACCGTGACCGAGGCATCCCCGTAGGGGGTTGGCTCGATGCGCGGCGATGTCCCTTCCAGCCATGTCGGATCATAGACCCCCGTGCCCCCGATGACGCCCACCGGCCCCGCATCCCCAGACAATGCGCATTCCTCCCGCCTCGTGGCTGTGACCGCCGCTATGGCCCGCCCTCTACGTTGGCCATCCGGGCCGAATCTCCTTCCGCGTCGGTCCGAATGACCACCCGGACCACCTCGGGACGGCTCGCGAACCGCACGGGCAACTCGGAGGTGCCGAGGCCCCGGGACACCACCAGGGCTTGCCCGGGACGCGGCCACGACAACCCTGCCGCCTGGCGCCGAGGAAGGCGGGTGTGGCGCAGAATCGGACCGATGCCCGGCAACGCCACCTGGCCGCCGTGGGTGTGCCCGGCCAGCACCAGGCCAAAGCGCGCGGCTTCCGGAGCCAGCACCACGTCCGGGCGATGGGCCAACAGGATGGCCGGCCCCGCCACCGACTCCAGGATGCTCCAATCGGGCCGACCCTCCCGCAGATCGGGCAGGCCGGCGACCAGATAGCACGCCTGACCGCGCCGGCGGCTCACCACGCGATTGTCCAGGACCACATCGGGGGCAGGTTGCCACGGGGCCAGCCTCAGGCGGCCGCGCCGATAATCGTGATTGCCGGAGACGAACAGCAGTCGCGCCGGATCCAACTGCTGCAGCCGGCGCGCCACCCGGCGGCGCGGAATGGTGGGACTGTACAGGTCGCCCGTCACGACCACCACATCCGCCGCGCCCAGCCATTGTTGCACCCGCGGATCGCCGAACGCCCGCACGCGGCCGTGCAAGTCGGACAGCTGCACCACCACCAGGCCGTCCAGATCCGTCGGCCATCCGGCCAGGCGCACCTCATACGTCACCCGGCGAATCCAGAACGGTTCCACCAGCGTCGCCCAGGCCGCGCCCAGCGCCGCCAGAGCGACCAGGATATCCAAGATTCAAACCCCGGACGATGCCGTCAGTTCGTCCGGGCGAAAATAGAGCCCCATTTCCCGTTCCGCCGCCTCGTCACTGTCGGACCCGTGCACTAAATTCTCCGTGATGAGGGAGGCGTAGTCGCCGCGGATCGTCCCCGGCGCCGCCTGGACCGGGTTCGTGGCTCCCATCAGGGTCCGGACGACGGCAACCGCCTCGGGCCCTTCCACCACCATAGCCACCACCGGACCCCGCGTGATGAATGCCACCAACTCCGGAAAAAACGCTTTGGCGCGATGCTCCGCATAGTGGCGTTCGGCCAATTCCGTCGAGATCCGAAGCAGCTTCAGGGCCACGATCCGGAGCTGCTTGGATTCCAAACGGCGAATCACCTCGCCCACCAATCCGCGCTCGACGCCGTCCGGCTTCACCATCACAAATGTGCGCGCCACATCCCGTCCCCTCTCCGTCTGTGTGTCAGTCCCCCGCGTCCCGAGGAGCCCCACCGCCCCGGACATGAGTGCGGCCCCGAACGCGGGTGCGCCGAGGCCCTCCTCATCATGTCTCTTCGGGATGACACCTAAGCGCGCGATAATGCCGGCCGTCCCGTCTAGACCGCCGCCTGCTCGATCGGCTTGCCCACCATGACGCCGCGAAGCGTTTCGGACGCGGTGAACTGTTTGGCTCCAAACTGCTCAACGATGTGACGGCATGCGTCCCACGGGTTCACCGCGTCTCCGCAGGTGAAGACATCCACCGCCGCGTAGGCATGCTCCGGCCACGTATGCACGGCCAAATGGGACTCCGAAATCACCACGACCCCGCTGACTCCCTGCGGGCTGAACTTGTGGAAGGCCACTTCCCGAATCTCAGCGCCGGCGTTTAAGGCCGCCTCCACCATGATGCGCTCCACAGCGCCGATATCGTTCAACACTTGGGGTTCACAGCCGTGCACTTCCGCCAGCACGTGTCGACCCAACGCGTTCATCGCATCACCAACCCCCTCAAAGCCCGATTGGTGCGGATTTTCGGCGCCAGAGGCGCGCAGGGCCCGCGGCCACCCAACATTGTAACAGAGGAACCCTGCCTGTCAATAAAATACTCGCGGAAAACGGGAAATGAGCCGCCAGAGCGTTAAAACGCCTCAGAAGCCTCCGGCGCACGCTGTCTCACACGCGATTTCGCAGGATTTCACGTCGCGGTTATGACTCGCGAACCCGGACCGGTTCCGGACAGACCGCGCAGCGGCCGGTCCGACTCAGCAGCACACCGGCATAGATGCTCTGGAGCACCCGCACCGGACCGGCGGCGCCGGCGCGCTGGCAGGCCGTCCGAGCCCCGTCCGCGAGCGCCTGTCGCCAATCGGCATCCGCCACCAAGGACTGCACGACTTCGACCCAGGCCTCGGGATCGTCCGACGCCACCAGGAGGCCCTCGAGCGGGCAGCGAAATCGGCCCACAAACCCGGGTACCCGCGCCGCCACCACGGGACGACCGGCGGCCAGCGCCCCGTCCAGCAACGCGCCGTCCCCCTGCTGCCGGGCCGGCAACAGGATCACATCCGCCTCCGCCATGGCCGCCCAGGGGTCGTCGGCCGGCGGCCAGCGGCCGATGGCGCCGCGCAGCGGCAGCCACTCCACGCCCTCCACACGGTGGACCAGTGCGTCCAACACCTCGGTCGGTGCCTCGCCGTCAGCCAGCACAGCGATCCGCAGTGCGGCCCTCCCGGTCGGGGTGGGTGGGTGTAAAGCCGGCGACATGAGCGCCCCCTCTTCGGACAGCGCAACCAGGTGCGCCCGGCGCAACTGCGGCGGCAACAAATCCCGGGCCGGGGCGACGACGGCGTCGGCGCGTCCCATGAGCCACGCCTCGCGCTGGCGGGCGCCTCGTCCCTCCGGAGCATGGTGCCGGGTATAAACGCAGGGACTCCGCAGCAAGCCGCCCCGCGCCGCCCAGAGCAGCGCCTGGTAGCCGTGGAGGTCCAGCAGGTCCGCTTCCTGCGCCAGAGCCTGGAGGCGCGCCAGTTCCCGGCGGTGCGACCACCAGGCCCACCCGGCATCCAGCGGGATCCGCGCGGGGCCCTCGTCCGGCAGTCCACCCACCGACCCGACCAGGGTGCATCGGAACCACTCCGCCTCAAGCCCCTTCACGGCCCGCTGCAGATAGCCGGCCACAGCGGTCGGCCGGACATCCGCCCCGACCAGCATGAGGACCCGGATGGCGCTCACAATCTCCCTCCGATCCCGCCCTGGGCCCGCGCTCCGAGCGGCGGCCGCCTCCGGATGGATGCTAGGGCTCCACCTGCTCGCGCACCGCGCGCAGCATGGCCATCGCGTTGTCCCGCAAGGTGACGCGGGCCACCGGATTGAGCAAGGCGGCCAGCATCGGCATGCCGAATTCAAACTCGGTGATGAGGCGCACCCGGGTGCCCTCCCCTTCGGGCATCAGTTCCCAGGCGCCCTCAAACTGTTTGAGATCGCCGCTCTGCTGCTTGTAGGTGATGCGGTCCGGCTCAAACTGGTCCCGCTCCACCCACCGAAAACGGGCGCCCTGCAGCCGTGCCACCCACTCGCTCACGGTGTAGCCCTCTCCGCGCTCCAGCACCGTCAAGGATTCCACGCTGCGCATAAACTGCGGAAACCGCTCCATATCCGACAACAGCCGGTAGATGGGTTCCGGCGGACTCTTCATCCACAGCTCCACTTCCACCCGCGGCAAAGAGTTCCCTTCTCTCTAAACGGCCCGGGCGCATCGGCCCCGCCTCCGGTTCTACTCCTCGAGCCCCATCGCGTCCACCTCGGCCACCGACGCCTCCAACGCCTCCCACGCCTGCTCCAACTGCGCGGGCTCAATGACCAGCGGCGGCAACAGCCGAATGACCTTTTCGTTGTTCAACGTGTGGATAACCAACACATGGCGTTGAAACATGGCCGCCATGAGCGCCCCGCCGACCCCGGCGGTGACGCCTTCGATGCCAATCATCAAACCGCGCCCGCGCACATCGGCAATGACCCGAGGATATTGCCGCCGCAGCTCCTCCAATCGGTTGGTGAGCCAGGCCCCCTTGATCTCCGCCTGGCGGGGCAGGTCCTCGTCCAGAATGACGCGGATCGCCTCTTGCGCCACCGCGCAGGCCAGCGGATTGCCGCCGAAGGTCGAGGTGTGGATCAGTGGGGCCGCGTCGAAAAATTCAAACGCCGCCGGGCGCCCCACGACGGCACCGATGGGGACAATGCCGCCGCCCAAAGCCTTGGCCAGGACCAAGAGGTCAGGCACCACGTCTTCATACTCGATCGCCAACAACCGGCCGGTGCGCCCCATACCGGTCTGGATCTCGTCGGCGATGAGCAGGGCGCCCGAATCGTCGCACAGCCGGCGAAGACCGCGCAGATACCCGTCCGGGGGCACCATGACGCCCCCTTCGCCTTGAATGGGCTCCACGATGACAGCCGCCGTGCGCTCGTTCACCGCCGCTCGGGCCGCGGCCAAGTCCCCGTACGGCACCCGCGACACCTCGGACAGCAGGGGACGAAACGGATGTTGGTACAAATCGCGCCCCGATACCGAGAGGGCGCCGAAGGTTTTCCCATGAAAAGCCCCGGTCATGCTGACGAAACCGGACCGGCCGGTCGCCGCCCGGGCGAATTTGAGCGCTGCCTCGACGGCCTCGGCGCCGCTGTTGACAAAGAAACTGTAGCTCAAGTCTCCGGGCGTCACCTGAGCCAGCAATTCCGCCAGCTCCACCATGGGCCGGTTGAGCAAAACCCGGGACGACATGGACAGACGATGCAGCTGACGCTCCGCCGCCGCCACCAGGCGCGGATGGCCGTACCCATGCACCATGACCCCGTACCCACTGCCCATATCCAAAAAGGACGTGCCCTGCTCATCCACCAGCACGGCGCCGTGCCCCGACGCCTCCACGGCGTCCAGCCCCATGAAGCGAAACGCCCGGGCCAAACCGGGATTGACAACGGCCCCAAAGCGATCCAGGAGACCCATGCCATCCTCCACCGCGTTGCTCCTTTCGGGTACCCGCACCATCCTAACAGACCCGGCCGGGCTTTTTCCCGCACAAGAACGAGGCCGCCCTTTATGCGGACGGCCTCAAATGGTCGGACTGGCGGGATTCGAACCCACGACCTCTACCACCCCAAGGTAGCGCGCTACCTACTGCGCCACAGCCCGATTTCGCTCTCAGTATAGCCGGTTTTCACCGCGCCGCCAAGCGCCGGCGCTCCGCTTGGGTCAAATGATGATGCAGATGAGACCCCCGGACCCTTCGTTGATGATGCGCTGCAGTGTTTCCTGCAGCTTTTCCTGCGCATTGTCCGGCATTTTGAAGAGTTTGGCCTGAATGCCCTCGCGCACCAGATCGTGCAGGGATTTGCCGAACAGGTTGGTTTCCCACAGCCGTTTGGGGTCATCCTCAAACTGGTCCATGAGGTACTGCACCAACTCGTCCGCTTGACGCTCGGTGCCGATGATGGGTGTGATCTCGGTCTCAATGTCCGCACGGATCATGTGGATGGACGGGGCCGTGGCGCGAAGGCGCACCCCGAACTGATTGCCCCGGCGAATGATCTCCGGTTCATCCAGATTGAGTTCGGTCAACGTGGGGGCCACCATCCCGTAGCCGGAGTGGCGGACCTCGTACACGGCGTCCTTGACCTGCTCCCACGCCGCCTTCGCGGCCACGAAGTCCCGCCACAGCTTGACGACATCGCCCGGGTCGGCCACATGACGGTCGGCCATTTCCCCCAGAACGCGGAAGAACAGGTCGGAGCGGGCGGCCAGGCGAATGGCGGCCACCCCCGTGCCGAGGTTCATGTGCGCCAGACGCACCGCCTCGGTGTACTCCAGAGCCCGCAGGTCGGCCAGGGCCGCCTCCACATCCCGCAGCCGGCTCACCCCCAGCCGCGCCTGCTCCATCGCGTGATTCAATTCCTGCAGCAGCCAGTGACCCGCAGGCAGCGCGGTCACAAAGCCTTCCGGTTCAATGTCGAGCTGACTGACAGGAAACTCGTACAGCACCTGTTCCAGGATTTGGGCGATATCTTCCGCGCGCAGGTCCTGGCAGTTCACCGGAATCACGGGCACGTCGTACCGTTCCGCCAGATCCTGTCCCAACAGGCGGGCGGCCTCCGCATCGGGCTCGGTGGTGTTGAGGACCACGGTGAACGGCTTGCCCAATTCCTTCAACTCGCCGACAACCCGTTCTTCCGCTTCCACGAAGGCCTCTCGGGGCAGCTCCCCGAAGGTGCCGTCGGTGGTAATCACGAGACCGATGGTGGAATGGTCGGCGATGACTTTTTGGGTGCCCATCTCGGCCGCCTGGCCGAAGGGCATCGGCTCTTCCGACCAGGGGGTCAACACCATGCGCGGCCCCTGCGGGTCGTCGTAGCCCAGCGCGCCGTTCACGTTGTAACCGACACAATCCACCAAACGGGCGCGAAAGCTGATGCCGTCCTGCAGGGCGACCAACACCGCCTCATCGGGGATGAATTTGGGCTCTGTGGTCATGATGGTCCGCCCCGTCCCGCTTTGGGGCAGCGAGTCGATGGCCCGTTCGCGGTCGTTGGGATCCTCGATGGCGGGCAGAATCATGCGCTCCATGAAACGCTTGATGAAGGTGGACTTGCCGGTGCGGACCGGGCCCACCACGCCGATGTACACGTCGCCTCCGGTTCGTTCGGCCAGATCCTTGAAGAGGTCAAACTTCTCCATCCCGACTGTTCCCTCCCCATGCGGGTGAGACGGCGCCGGTCCTCGCCTGTCCCTCGTGTCATGGTATGACCGCCTCTTAGACAATATGATGGGTGGGGGACTGCAGGTGCCGGTGCGGCCCGTGATGCACGAGGTCGTGGGGCGCGTGGCCGGAGACCGTCGGCAGGCATCGGCGCCGTGTCGTAGACGTGCATGAAGGCGCGCTTCGCCTCGTAGTCGACGAGGTTCGGGAACTGTCGCGCGATCTGCTTTCGCT
>DAHVOH010000039.1 GCA_027318915.1 Clostridiales bacterium | reverse complement strand
CACATTGCCAAACCGCTTGCTCACCGCTTCCAATTCGACTCGCGCCATGGGTCGCCTCCTCGTCGCTTGTCAGACCTTCCCCGCCCCAGGGTCGCGCTCCTGCTCACCCGGCGGCAAGGGCTCCGTCAATTCCTCCGCCCACGGAAACGCCGTCTGCGCGCCCGGGCGAGTGCAGGCGATGGCCGCGGCCCGGGCGGCCCGCCCGATGGCGTCGCCCACGCTCATCTTTGCCTCCAGGCCCGCCGCCAAGACGCCGGCGAAGCAATCGCCGGCTCCGGTTGTATCCACGGCCCGGACCGGCGTCGGAGGCAGGTAGAACACGCCATGCCGCGATGCCCACACAAGGCCCTCCCCGCCCAGTTTGACGATGCCCACCTCGGCGCCCCGCTGCCGAAGGGCGCGGGCGGCTGCCTTGGCGTCGCGCACGTCGCGAATCTTCACCTGGAGCAGGCGCTCGGCCTCGCCCCGATTGGGCATCAGCACGCTGACCGCCCAGAGTTCGCGCGGCAACTCCACCGGTGCCGGCGCAGGATCCACCAGCACGCCGGCCCGATGATTCTGAGCCCACAGAACCGCCGCCCGCGCCGTTGCCAACGGCACTTCCAAAGACACCAAAACCCAATCCTGACGCCCCAGGGGCGGCCCGGGTTCCAGGCGCTGCGGTGCAAATTGCGCGTTGGCGCCGGAAACGACCGTAATCGTATTGTTGCCGACGTCATCCACCCAGATGAGGGCCGTGCCCGTCATCCCGTCCACCGGCCGCACGCCGTCCAGATTGACGCCGTCGCGGCGCAACAACGACAGAGCCAACTCGGCCAAGGCGTCTTGGCCGACTTGCCCCATCAAACTCACAGGTCCACCCATGCGCCGTGCCGCCAGCGCTTGATTGGCGCCTTTGCCCCCCGGACTCAGGTATCCGTCCTGCGCCAGCGCCGTCTCGCCGATGGCGGGAATTCGCTGAATGCGCGCCGTCACATCCAGGTTGATGCTGCCGACCACCCAGAGCAGCCTCATCGCCTCATTTCATTGTCGAATCATTCGCCGATAAGCGACCGAATCCTGCCGAGTGCCAGCCGGGTTCCGCCGTCACCTGCCCGCCGCCCCCGGCGTGTTATGCTGGGACCGGTCATGATGTACGCATTGCATTGGCGCACCGCGCCGTCTCGACTCTCGATCCCGGCATGATGGGCCGATGGCTTGATCCGGATCTGCCCCCCATCTTCTATTTGCTATTGCTGGGCCGATTTTTCAATATGGTGGGCAACTCCCTGGTGTTTCCGTTTCTGGCCGTGTTTTTGGCCAGTCGGCTCCATGGGTCCATCGCGCTGGTGGGCGTGGTGCTGTCGCTCTATGGGCTCACGCAGGTGCTGTCGGTGCTGGTGGGCGGCATCCTGGTGGACGGCTGGGGCAAAAAGCGGGTCATGCTGGTGTCGCTCGGCGTCGGATCGGTCGCCGCATTTTTGGTGGGCAGTCTCGGACCCTTGCCGTTGGTCCTGGCCGCGCTGTTCGTCATGGGTTTTTCGCTGCCGCTGTTTCAGCCCGCTTCCATGGCCATCGTCGCCGACTGGGTTCCCCAGGAGCGGTTGAGCAACGCCTACGCGCTCACGCGGGTGGCCTCCAACGCCGGCATCATCATCGGCCCCATGCTGGGTAGCTTCCTGGCCGACCATGGCTACTTCTGGCTGTTTGCACTGGACTCCATGACGTTGATTCTCTTCTTTGGGCTGGTCGCCTGGCGGATTCCGGAGAGCCCGCGGCGCTTCCCGCAGTCGGCTCGCCAGGTGATTGGCGGCACCTTTGCCGTCCGCCACGATCGCGCGTTTCTGGGCTTCGCCCTCCTCTGGCTCGCCACCTGGGCGGTCTACGCCCAGCTCTATCAGGTCATGCCGGCGTATATGCATCTGGATCTGCACCTGCCCCCGGGCAATTTCGGCTACCTGGCCGCCGAAAACGGCGCCCTGGTGGTGCTCCTGCAGCTGCCCATCACCCGGCTGGCCGGTCGTCTGACGCGGTCCCATGCCATGGCATTCGGTGTCGGCTGCTATGCCCTGGGCTTTTTTATCGCCTGGCTGTTCTCGCACGGCATCGGCCTGTACCTCGCCGTCGTGGCCATCACCATGGGGGAGGACGCCATCAACCCCACCGCGTCGGCCTGGGTGGTGGAGCGCGCTCCCGAGTCGCAACGCGGCCGGTATCTGGGCTTCTTTTCGCTCTCAAGCCGGCTCGGCGGTTCAGTCGGTCCTCTGTTGGGCGGCTTGCTGCTAGCGGCCGGGCCGTCGCCTTGGCTCCTGGTCACGACAGGTGCAGCGGTTCTGGTCGCCCTGGGCTACAGCCGCCATCCCATGGCGGCCCGAGAGTCTGTTCCGGAAGCCAGTGCCTCTTAGAACGCCATAATGTTAATCGGTGTCTAAGCATCAGAAATTATTCGTTGACTCTTTTTTGCCTAGGCGTATACTGTCAGCAAGAACCGCGTCTGCGGGCACGCCCTCGATCGCGTTCCGGCGGACCCGCGGCCAAAGGAGGAGAGGCAAATGCCGGACCTCATCGGCGTGTGCCCGGCCTGCCAGCACGGCTTGGTGGTCCGGGAACTGGAATGTCCCCATTGCGGGCTGACCCTGCGCGCGCATTTCAACCTGCCCGTTCTGGGCCAGCTGACTCCGGAGATGGGAGAGTTTCTGCGTCTGTTTGTCATAAGCCGCGGCAACCTGCGCGAGATGGAACGCATGCTGGGCGTCTCCTACCCCACCGTCCGGTCCAAGCTCGACCAGTTGGTGAGTGCGTTTGAAGCGGGAGAGACAGACCGCGCCGCCGCGTCGTCGAGCACCGGCGACTGGTCCGGTGTGTCGCAGCATGTGGCGGAGGTGACGCGGCACATCACCCAGGACGTCATGAGTAAGGTGTTCGGCGGAGACTCGGCGCCGACGCCGCCCACCCCCGGCCGATTGGACAAGGACGCCATCCTGGCCAAAGTGGCCGCGCAGGAACTCTCGGTGGACGAGGCGCTTCGGCTGCTGCAGGCGATCGGAGAGCCGGGAGATCCCTCATGAGCGACGCGGACCTGGCCCCTGTCCGGCGGATTCACATTCAGCTGCGGCGGGGCATGGTCACGGTGACGCCGGCCGCCGATGACCGCCTCGCGTGGTCGGCCAGCCCCGACCGCGTCGACGGCGACGTCCAGGGCGATCGGCTCGATCTCACCTGCCGGGAACGGGTCGAGGTGCGCCTCACGGTGCGCATCCCCGGCCCTGGCCTTGAGATGCTGCACGTCGACGTCGGCAGCGGGCAGGTCCTGCTGGAGGGCATTGGTGCCCGGGTCGAGGCCAACGTCGGCAACGGACGCTTTCGGGCCGAGCGGGTAACCGGGTCGGTCAACGTGGACATTGGCCGCGGGGATGTCCTGGTGGACGGCCTGGAGGGGGCCCTCGACGTTGACGCCGGCCTTGGCTCGGTGCAGGTGGTGGGCGTGCATGGGGCGCTCAGCATCGATGCGGGCGTGGGATCCGTTCATGTGCTGGACAGTGACGGCAACGCGGACATTGACAGCGGCACCGGCAGCGTGACCCTGGTGCGGATGGCCGGCTCGGCCGAGATCGACAGCGGCATGGGATCGGTCACGGTGGAGAGTCCGCGTCGTCTGACGCTGGGCGTCGACAGCGGCATGGGTTCGCTGCGCATTCAAGGCGGCGTGCTGGAAAAGCTGACCGCCGAACTGGGACGGGGCAGCCTCGCGGTGCATCAGAGCCGGATCTTGGGCGCCCATTGCGAGCTGGAGACAGGAAGCGCGCAGCTGTTGCTGGACGGACGGCAGCCGGGGCGGCTCGAGGCCGTCGCCTACCGGGGCCGGGTGGTCAGCTCGCTGCCACGGGTCAGCGTCCCGTTCGCCGGCGCGCCCCGGTCCGGCGAACGAGCCGTGCTGCAATTCGCGGACGGGGGCCCCCTCCTGTACGTCCAGACCCGCCGGGGATCCATCACCGTGGAGCGGGGCCGCACGCTGGATGACGACATGGAACAGCAGGTGGATCGTGAGCGCGAGCAGCGACTCATCCTCGAGGAGCTGCAGGCCGGGCGCATCACCCCCGATGCGGCCCGACGCCTGCTGGAGGCGCTCCAGAACCGCCGCTCGTAGCTCGCGTCGCGCCGCCTGACCACATGTCGAGCGCGTTCTAGGGAGAGGCGGCCGTGACCACCACGAACGGCGGCGCCAGCCGCACGCCCGTCAGCCGGAGCGGCACCGGCAGGTTCAGTGTGCGCACGTCAAACACGACCAGCGTGGCGGCAAAGGGCACACTGTACCCGTCCACGCGGGTGGGTTCAAAGAGAATCTGCTGGGCGTCCGCACTCAGTTTCAGTTGCCCGGTGGCGTCCAGCGGTCCCGACAGCCCGCCCACATGGACGGCGCCCGTAACATGCAGCCCGCTCGGCGTCACCGTCACGACCGCATTTTGCAGGCGCCCGCTTTGCGCCAGGAAATGGGCCAATGCCGGCCCGTCCACTTCCAGCGTCACCTTGAGCCGTCCCGGACGAGTGACCACCAAACGGTGATCGCGCACCAGCTCGGCGGGATCCAGTCCGCCGTCCGTCCACACCAGTGTCAACGTGTTGAGGGTCAGCCCGGCGGCGGCGACGTCATGGGCGGTCCAGGTGAGATCCTGGAACTGTCCGGAAAACAACTGCCAGAAGGGAACCGCATCCACGGCGACGGTGTCCTGGCTCGCGGGTCCGGTGACGGCGCGCAGCTCAGCCGCCATCTCGCCCGACACGATGCGCGGCACCGCCACCTGGGCCACGGCCAAGGCGAGGACGGCGCCGATCAAGATCCGGATGAGGTTACTCACCCGGCGATTCCAGGGACAAGCCGCCCCGAGCCTCCGCCTGCAAGTAGGCGCGGATGAAAGGATCCAGCCCTCCGTCCATCACCGCCTGCACATTGCCCACCTCCGTTCGGGTACGGTGGTCCCGCACCACCGTGTACGGCTGGAAGACGTACGACCGGATCTGACTGCCAAAGCCAATCTCCTGCTGCACGCCCCGAATCTGGCTCAGGGCCTGCCGGCGCTCGATCTCTTGCAGCTCGGCCAGCTTGCCGCGCAAGACGCGCATGGCCGTTTCGCGGTTGGCATGCTGCGAGCGCTCGTTTTGGCAGCTGACCACGATGCCGCTGGGCAGATGGGTGATGCGGACCGCCGATTCGGTCTTGTTGACATGCTGGCCCCCCGCCCCACTGGCGCGAAAGGTGTCGATCTTCAAATCCTCCGGCCGTATCTCCACGGCGCCTTCGTCTTTCAGGTCGGGCAGCACATCCACCGACGCGAAGGACGTGTGCCGACGCCCGGAGGCATCGAATGGCGAGATGCGCACCAGCCGATGAACGCCCCGCTCGGGACGCAGGAAACCATAGGCGTTGTCGCCTCGGATCGCGACCGTGACACTCTTCAGGCCGGCTTCCTCGCCCGGCAGGCTGTCGAGGATGTTCGCCTCGTAGTGGTGCCGCTCCGCCCAGCGAAGATACATGCGCAGCAGCATCTCGACCCAGTCCTGGGCTTCGGTGCCCCCCGCTCCCGCGTGCAGGGTCAGGATCGCCGATTCCGCGTCGTACGTCCCGGTCAGGATCAGCGTGAGCTCCAGATCCGCCAGGGCGTCGAACAACTCCTGGCCCTCCGCCTCCAGCTGCGCCAGCGTCGCGGCGTCGTCTTCTTGTTGGGCCAGACTCAGCAGCTCAGCGAAGTCGGCCGCCCGACTCCGCAATTGGTCATACTGCTGCAGGGGTGCCCGCAGACGGCCCAGCCGTCGAATGACGGCCTGCGCCGCGGCCGGATCCGCCCAGAAGTCCGGGCCGGCCATTTGTTCCTCCAAACGCTGAACCTGTTCCCGGCGGCGATCCGGGTCAAAGAGACCCCCTGACTCGTTCCAGCAGGCCCTCCAGTTCCTGCTGGCGCGTGCTGAGGGCATCGTTCAACAACATCGCATCCCGTCTCCTCTGCCCAATAGAGTATCGCGCGCGGCGTTCCCACCCCGCAGGCGGTGTCGTGCTTTAGGGCGGCAATCACGCCCCTGGGACCCCCGTGCTCGTCAGGTGGCCTGCGAGAGCCCGTGACACCGCTTGTACTTCTTGCCGCTCCCGCACCAGCAGGGGTCGTTGCGTCCCGGCGTCTGGTTGGGCTTGCCGCCGGCAATCACTTGAAACGGACGCCCCGTCTCAATCACCTCGTCCCCATGCCGCTCGGCCACGATCTGGGCGACCGGCTCCACTTCCGCCAGGGCTTCCGGCGCCGCCATCGTCACGTGATACAGGATGCGCACCACTTCTTCGCGAATGGCGCCCAACATCTCCTGGTACATGTCGTAGGCTTCGCGCTTGTACTCAACCAGGGGATCCAGCTGGCCGTAGGCGCGGAGCCCCACCCCGTCGCGCAGGGCATCCATGGCGTCCAAGTGCTCCATCCATTTGCTGTCCACCACGCGCAGCAGGATGACGCGCTCCAGCTCCCGCATGCCCTCTTCGCCAATCTCCGCCTCTTTCTGGGCGTAATTGGCCTCTGCGATTTCCATCAGCTCGTCGACCAGGGCCTCGCGCCCGATGTCACCGCCCAAATTGGCCGGGTCGACTTGGTGAGGCTGGAGACAGAATTCCTCCAAACTCTCCACCAGGCCCTTCAGGTCCCACTCTTCCGGATGCTGGTTGGGCGGGCAGTGCACCAGAGCGGCCGCCTCAACAATCTCGCGCACCATGTGCAGGACGTTTTCGCGCAAGCTCTCCTGGGTCAGGATTTCGGTGCGCTGCCGGTACACGATCTCCCGCTGCGCGTTCATCACATCGTCGTACTGCAAAAGCTGCTTGCGTATTTCGAAGTTGCGATTCTCCATCTTCTTCTGGGCACTCTCGATGGCCCGCGTCAACACCGGACTGACGATGGGTTCGTCCTCGTCCACCCCCAGCCGGTCCATCAAGCCACTGAGCGCGGGCGCGGCGAACAGCCGCAGGAAGTCGTCTTCCAGGGAGAGGTAAAAGCGGCTGGACCCGGGGTCTCCCTGACGACCCGAACGGCCCCGCAACTGGTTGTCGATGCGGCGCGCCTCGTGCCGTTCGGTGCCGACGATGTGCAGCCCGCCCAACTCCGCCACGCCTTCGCCCAACACGATGTCGGTGCCGCGCCCGGCCATGTTGGTGGCGATGGTGACCTGGCCTTTCTGTCCCGCCTGGGCAATGACGTGCGCTTCGCGCTCGTGCTGCTTGGCATTGAGCACGTTATGCGGGATGCCGCGGCGCGTCAGCATGTCCGAGACCCGCTCCGACTTCTCGATGGAGGTGGTGCCCACCAGAACCGGCTGTCCCCGTTGGTAGCAGTCCTCAATCTCCCGCACCACGGCCCGGTATTTGGCCGCCTCGGTCTTGTACACCTCGTCCGGGTGATCGACCCGAATCATCGGCTTATGGGTCGGCACCACGATGACGTCCAGCCCATAAATCTTGCGGAACTCCTCCTCCTCGGTCACAGCGGTTCCGGTCATGCCGGCCAGTTTCTCGTACATCCGAAAATAGTTTTGAAAGGTGATGGTGGCCAGGGTCTGGGTCTCCTCGGCAATCTTGACCCCTTCCTTGGCCTCAATGGCTTGGTGCAGCCCGTCCGAGTACCGGCGGCCAAACATCAGCCGGCCCGTGAACTCGTCGACGATGATGACCTCACCGTCTTTGACCACGTAGTCCCGGTCCCGGAACATCAAGGCCTTGGCGCGCAGCGCCTGGTTCAGGTAGTGGGAAAGGTCCAGGTTCTGGTTGTCATACAAGTTGGGCACACCGAGCATGCGCTCAACCTTGGCGATGCCGGCTTCGGTCGGTGCCACGGTCTTCAGCTTCTCGTCCACCGTGTAGTGCACATCCCGCTGGAGGTTGTTGGCCAGTCGGGCGAATGTGTAGTACAGCTCGGTGGGCCGATCGGCCTGACCGGAAATGATCAGGGGCGTGCGCGCCTCGTCAATCAAAATCGAGTCGCACTCGTCGACGATGGCATAGTGAAGCTCCCGCTGCACCCGCTCGTCCAGGCTCAACACCATGTTGTCGCGCAGGTAGTCGAATCCGAACTCGTTGTTGGTGCCATAGGTGATGTCGCACGCATACGCGTCCCGGCGGGCCAGCGGCTCCATGTCATGTTGAATCAGACCCACCCGAAGACCCAAGAACTCGTAGATCTGGCCCATCCATTGGGCATCCCGGCGGGCCAGATAGTCGTTGACGGTCACGATGTGCACGCCCCGGCCGGTCAGCGCATTGAGATAGGCGGGCAGGGTCGACACCAAGGTTTTGCCCTCGCCGGTTCGCATCTCCGCCACGCGACCGTCGTGCAGCACCATGCCGCCGACCAGCTGCACGTTGAAGTGACGCTGGCCGATGGTCCTGACCGCGCCTTCACGAACGACCGCGAACGCCTCGGGCAGCAAATCGTCCAACGTCTCCCCGTCGGCTAGGCGCGCTCGAAATTCCTCCGTCTTGGCCCGGAGCTCCTCGTCGCTGAGAGCATGGATCTCCGGCTCCAACTGATTGATGTCCTCCGCGACCCGCAGGTAGCCGCGCACTTCCCGTTCCGAGAAGCGGTTGAGCCAACTGGACAACACCTTCAGCATGATCCACCCTCCCACAACAAAAGGACCGCGACCGGTCCCCGTTTGGTTTTGGTCTTCTCAATTTATCACCGGGCGGGCCCAGGTTCAATCGCCGGGCGGGCTCCCCTGAGGACCCCCGGCAAAAACCCGGGCCGCCTTCACGCATCCCCGCGTGCGCACGCCCTCACGCGCCGTGCTGCGCCAGCGCTCCTCGACCGCCTCCGGCGGCCGTGTTGCTGTACGCCAAGTCGCCCCCGAAAGTCCGCTGGAAGTCGCTGCCCAAGCTCTGCTCGTCCGCCAAGTCACCATCCTGCACCATGGTCAGGAACGCGTCCACCACCGTCGGGTCCCACTGCGTCCCGGCGCCCGCCTGGATCTCCAGCAGGGCTTCCCGGTGCGACATGGCTTGACGGTATGGGCGGTCACTGGTCATCGCGTCATAGGCGTCCACCACGGAAATGATGCGCGTGGCCAAGGGAATGGAGTCGCCCTGCAGTCCATGTGGATATCCCTGCCCATCCCAGCGCTCATGGTGGTGCAGAATCCAGTCGCGGGAGTAGCCGATCCCCTCAATCTGGCCCAGAATGGCGCCACCCAACACCGGATGGCGCTGGATGACCAGGACCTCCTCCGGATTGAGGCGGCCCGGCTTGTTGAGAATCTGATCGGGAATGCCCAGTTTGCCGATGTCATGCAGAGCGGCTGCCCGGACAATCTCTTCGACTTGGTCCTCCGCCACGCCCATCTCGCGCGCCAGCAGTCCGGCATACCGGGCGACCCGCATGGCATGCCCGCTGGTGTATGGGTCCTTGGCATCCAGGGCCGTCATCATGATGTTGACGGTGTTCTGGTAAAAGCGCCGCACCACCACGAACAACGCGAAGATCCAACGGGAGAGGCCGAGCGGGATCAGGAACAGGAACTCGGGCCACACGCCCGCGTCGTGGTACACAGCCGCCATCAGGTAGGCGATGGGCAGCATGGCCCAAAAGTTAAACGTCATCCACTTGAAGTGCACACGCCAGATTTCCAGCAAAGGCCGGTCCAGACGATAGTGGAACGCAATCATCACCAGGAGCATGTTGACAAAAAACGCGGCGATGGCGGCGGCGGCCAGCGGAATACTGGCCTGGGCCAGATTCAAGTGCGCCATGCTGCCGCCCAACCATTGAAACAGACTGGCGGACATCCACGCGATGAGCCCGAACTGAGCCCGGTTGAACACGATGGACGGCCAGCGCACCTCGCCGCGAATCTCCCGCCACGTCCACGGGGCACACGTCCCGACCCAAGCCCCCAAGGCCGGACCCAATATGATGGAAGCCGCTACCAATACAGGCAGCTGCACTGAGGCCCATCCGTTCCCCCGAATGAACTTGACGGGAAACACGGATGCCATGAGCGTCATGATCGCCAGCACAAAAAACGGGATCCACGGCTGTTGTCCGATTCGCGCCACGATGTGCACGGCACTGAAAGCCAAGACCACCGCAGTAGCGAGAGACACCAGTCCGATGTACCACCGTAAGGGCCGTGGATACATGACGTCCCCCCTAATCTTTTGACCGATCGCGCGGTACTAGTCGAAATGAATGCCGGCGCCCGCAACCATCACATCAAGCAAGCCCCGAATAATCTGATACACCCGCTGCATTTCGTACTAAACCCCCGTGGACACCCCAGTAGCAGTCCCGCTCCATGACCGCCTACCGTTTGCTCCGCTCGGGAATCGCATCGCGATCGGCCAAACCACCAAGACCTAAATCTTCAAAACTAGTGCCTGCGTTCGGCTATCTCCCCCGTCCGGACGGCGCCTCTCCGACGCACCAACTGCCGGTTGATGGCGTCCAGCGTCGCACGGCACGCGGCCTCCACCAAGTCCCGTTCCCCCACCAGCGCGCTACCGCTCAATACGTCACCGGCGCCCAGATCCACGATCGCCACCACCACGGCTCCTCGCACCGTCTCCAGCACTTGCAGGTCCCCGACCGAGAGGTCCAACACGCCACCCGTCAGCTGGTTGACCGCGGCGACCGCCGCCTGGGCTGCCGCCCCTTCCGGTCTTCGGCCCCGACCGGCTCCTTCGACGACCGAGCCGCCATCCTCCAAACGGCAGCGCACCTCGATCCCCTCGAGATCGCTCAGCCACTCGCACCCCACCAAGCGGGGGCGGCCACCGCCTCCACCGAGACCTGTCGCCACTTCCACGACGTTGATCTCTTCGGGCGCCACCCTCACACCGCACTGGAGCTCCAGGAGACCATGAACTTCCCGGGCCAAGGATCGAGCAGAACGTTGACCGTCGCTCAACACATGCACCCGGGATGCCTCCACATCGGAAATCCACTCCACCCGCGCCGACCTGACCCCCACCAGCCGCTGGATCAAGCCCTCAGCCTCCGCGGGTGCGTCCATACCTCACCTCCGGTGGCACGTACTTCGACAGTTTCCTACACTTTCCTGCCGGGGCACGCCGATCCGACCCAAATTCTTTAATTTTCTCCGATTTTCATCAGGACGGGCCTGTCGCCTTCAGCGCGCTCCCCCACCCGGTCCCTAGGCTTGCGGCTCCAGCAGTCCCAGATTGCCGTCTCGCCGCCGGTAGAGGACGTTGACCTGCTCGGTGTCGGCGTTGGCAAAGGCGAAGAAGGCGTGGCCCAGCATCTCCATCTGCAGCATGGCCTCATCCACGGTCATGGGTTTGGAGGAGAAGGTCTTGCGGCGCACCAAAGCCGCTTCCGACAGGGCCTCGAAGGGATGCGCCGAACGCTCGCCCGGGGCGCGGGTGGCCCGGTGTTTGAGATGCGCCTTCAGCTTCTCCATCTGCCGTTCCAGCTTGTCCACCACCAGGTCGACCGAGGCGTACATGTCCGGGGTCGCTTCCTCACCACGCAAAAAACGCCCCTCCAGGGGCACCGTCACCTCCACCATCTGCCGATCTTTCTCCACGCTCAACAGGGCCTCCGCCACCACGTCATCGTGGTCCAACAGGCGGGACAGCTTGCCGAGCTTCTTGACCACATGATCATGGAGCGCCTCTGTAATCTCGACGTTCTTCCCACGCACGATCACCTGCACGGTGAATTCCCCCTCGCATCCGCGTGCGACGGCCGATCGCCGCCTCGGCTCCGGTCCCCCGCAGGTCGACTCGAAGCCTTCGGGTGCCAATCAGCAATCTCATTATAGGCGAAAAAATCCCGGGGATTGCCCCGGGATGAAAGGCGGGTGTTACAACCGCACGACGTTGCTGGCCTGCGGGCCGCGATTCCCATCCACCACTTCGAACTCCACGCGATCGCCCTGGTTCAACGTCCGGAAGCCCTCACCGGTGATGGCGCTGTAATGCACAAAGACGTCGCCGCCTTCGTCGCTCTCCAAAAACCCGTAGCCCTTGTCCGCGCTGAACCATTTCACCCGTCCCTGCATCCCGCTGTCCCCTTTCTCGCGACCCGCATGCGAGTCGTCGCTGACTATAGCATGCACGAGGCAGGGAATCAAACCCAATCGGGCGACAGGAATCGGCAGCGCCGCCGCCCGTTCTCACTTGTGGATAGTGGGGATAACTCTGTTGATAAGGCATGGTTGACATGGTTCGCGGTGATCAGTCCCAAGTTTTCGGCGAGAATCGGACGGATTTCGTCAACCAACGACGGGATGCGACGCGGTCCGTCCGCGGTGGCCCCGAACCGACTGCTGAAGGGACATTCGCTTGTCGCAAACACTGACGAGCGTCGCGGCCTCTGTCGCTTCCACGGGGTAGCCGGCGGCCCCCACCGAGCTCGAGAGGCGAGGGGGCAAGCCGGCGAGCGGCCGTGCCGCCAGGGGGCGCTGTACCCGATCCATGACCAGGCGCGCCGCCTTCACGGACATGTTGGCCCGCAGCAAAACGAATTCGCCGCGCCCGTGCCGGGCCGGCACGGCGCGGACGCGCACCTGTTGGCGCATGATGAACGCGGCCCACCACCATGCGCAGAGCTCCAGCAGGGCCCCCGCCCCCAATCACAGTCCTCGCGATGGATCGTCAAGACGCCGCCACTAAATGAGTCGTTCGGACCGCTCAGTCCACACCAGGCGGCCCAATCTCAAGGGTAGGCAGGCCGGTCGGCTCCGCCGGCCCCTCATCCAACCAGACAACCCGGCCATCGCGGCTCAAGAGGCGAAGAATCTGCGGCGTCTGATCCACGGACCCTTCATCCTGCACCAGAATCGGGTCATATCGCCCGGATGCCGCCAACCGGCGGATGCTCCCCTCGATCACCGCGTCGGCGTTGCGGCACCGCACCAAGAGCGGCGTTTTTGGCGGCGCGGGTCGCCACCGATCATATAGCCACTCCCCGACACAGACCAATCCCAGAGCCATCCCCAGCCACCACGGCACCCGCATCCAAACCCCCGCGCCAGTCTATGCCCGGTCGGCAGGGATGGCGTGTGCCGCTCCCTCGGGCGCGCACCGCCTCAGGCCAACTGCCGGGCTTCCCCCAGCAGCGCCTCGGTGCGGTCGACGGCCTCCCACGGAAGGTCCAGGTCAGGCCGGCCGAAATGGCCGTACGCCGCCGTCGGAAGGTAGAGGGGCCGAGCCAGGTTCAAGGTGCGGATGATGGCCAGCGGGCGCAGGTCGAAGACCCGCTCGATCACCTGCGCTAGCTGCGCGTCGCCGAGGCGGCCGGTGCCGAAACTGTCCACCCCGACGGAAATGGGATGAGCCACCCCGATGGCGTACGCGATCTGAATCTCAACCCGCGAAGCCAACCCCGCCGCCACCACGTTTTTCGCCACCCACCGCGCCGCATATGACGCCGAGCGGTCGACTTTGGTGGGATCTTTGCCGGAAAAGGCGCCGCCCCCATGGCGGGCGCTGCCGCCGTAGGTGTCCACGATAATCTTGCGGCCGGTCAAGCCGGTGTCGCCATGCGGGCCCCCCACGACAAAGCGTCCGGTCGGGTTGACCAGCACGCGCACGGCGGGATGCCACCATTCCCCCAGTGCGGGCTTGACCACCGTCTCCACCAGCGCTTCCTGCAAAGCGGTCATGGTGAGGCTCGGGGCATGCTGGGCGGACACCACCACCGTGTCCACCTGGCGCGGGATGCCACCCTCGTATCCGACCGTGACCTGGGTCTTGCCGTCCGGCCACAGATGGGGCACGACCCCTTCTTTCCGCACGACTGCCAGGCGACGGCTCAAGGCATGCGCCAAACTGATGGGAATGGGCATCAACTCCGGGGTCTCCTCGCAGGCGTAGCCGAACACCATGCCTTGGTCCCCCGCACCGACCCGGGACAACTCGTCCGCTTCTCCCGCCCGCTGCTCCAACGCTCGATTCACGCCCACCGCGATGTCGGGCGACTGCTCTTCAATGCTGGTCAGCACCGCCATCGTCGCGGCGTCCATGCCCATCGCCGCATCCGTGTATCCGACCCGGCGCACGGTCGCTCGGACCAAGTTGGGAATGTCAATGTAGGCCGACGTCGACACCTGGCCGGCCACCAAGGCCAATCCGGTCGTCACCAGTGTCTCCAGCGCCACCCGCGATTCGGCATCCTGTTCCAGCAGGCCGTCCAAGACGGCGTCGGAAATCTGGTCAGCCAGTTTGTCCGGATGCCCCTCGGTCACCGACTCGGACGTGAACAGCGTCAAGTTTTTCACACCTGCACCTCCACAAAAAAAACCTCTCCCGTGCTCAGGGAGAGGTAAACATTCTTCCCTCTCATCCCTCACGGCCGGGCCGTGCGGGGATTGGCACCGCGAGTCATGCTCCGGTTGCCGGGTTTCATCGGGCCCGTACCCTCCACCACTCTCGATAAGAGGCCGGTCTCTTGGCGGTTGCGCAAGATTGGCCACAGCATAGCATCCACCCCGAGGGGTGTCAACGACGCGCGGGCGGGCGCCATCGCGCCCGCCGCTTCACGCCCTGCAGCGACGCGACCGGTCAGTGGGTCTGGGTGCGCTGCAGATCCTGCAGGATGGTTTGGGCCAGCTGCCGTAACGCGGCATCACTGGACTCCGGTTCCACGCGCGCGACCGGAGCCGGCGCGGCGGTGCGCTCGACCCGACTCAACTTGCGCACCCGATCTTCCGGCCGCGCTTCGGCCACAGCCCGCGGCGCTGCGGTCGGACCCGGCGGCTCCGAAGCGGCGCGGGCCTTCTCCCAAGCGCGCCGACGAGCTTCTTGCCGCAGGACGGTTTGCTGCTCCTTGAGCTTCAATCCATAGAACCCGACCAGTCCCACCAAGGCGGCCAAGACGATGCCGAGGCCCAGCAGCACCGAGACCAGCGTCGGCGTCGTCCAGGGATCGCCGCTGGCCGGTTGAAAACCCACCAACGACGGCATTAGGGCCACCCAGATGCCACCCAGCAATGCCAGCAAGGACATCCATAACCCGGTCTTCACCATCAGTCGCCCCCTCCGGCCGCATGTGGCCCATTTTCTCCAAGCTTCTGGTTGAGGTCCCGCAGCACGGCCCGAGCCAACTGCTGCAGCGCCAGATCCGGGTCTTCCGGCACCGGGGTAGGCGCCGCCGCCGGCCGCTCCCGCGGGGGCTCCTCCGCCACCGGCTCGGATGCCGCCGCCGCCAGCGCCCCGGCTTCTTGCCCGAGGCCGTTCATCCAGCCGTAGATGCCCGCCAGCGCCACGACCACGAGGCCGACACCGGACCAAAAAGCGGCCTCGGTCGCCCGGTTCCACGCGCCGCCGGTCGGGTGGAAATGAAGGCCGAACGGCGCCATCAACAGCGCCACACCCATCAACAGGACCAGTCCCAGGGTCGTGATGGGCCACAGGTACTTGGTCATTCCATCTCCTCCTCACCATAATCGCCGTTGGGGACCGCTCTCCGACACGAGGCGCGGCCGGCCCCGGCGGCGCCTGTTTAGTCCGCCGCCAGGGGCTCGGGGCTGGCCGCCTTGGTCCCCGGCGGCGCCGGACCGGCATCCCGGAGGGCCAACGCCATCAACATCAGCGCCCGCTCCAACTGCTGGCGCTCGCTCGGACTGGCGCCGGCGGCCGCGCCATGGCGCGCGTTCCACACCGCCAGCACCGCGATTCCCAACAGACGCCGCGGCGCCAGCTGCCCCGAGGACGGGACCTCCCCCTCATCCTCGTCGTAGATGTAGCGCCGCCCCCTCAGCAGAGAGGCAAACGCCGCAACCAGCGACAACACCATCGAGAAGATAAACACGGTACCGAGCGCCTCGCTGAAAGGCTCGGCAATCAGCGTGGGGAAGAACCGCTCCCCCAGCAGCTGGTGCACCGTCACGGGGGGCAGATGCGCCAGCACGGCCGCCGGCACCAAGTGCGCCATCGGATTGTAGCCCAGCAGCGCCGCAAACAGGGTCGCCGTCGGCGGCAAATGCGCCAGGCCGTGCACGATTGCGCCCGGCAGCCCAAAGTGGCTCAGACCCCGCGTCATCGCAGGCGGCAGCGCCGTGGCCAGCCGGATAATGATGAGCGTGAAGAAGATGCCCATGCTCACCATCATGCCGGCATTCTGAAACGTGGCCCGCATCCCCGACGCCACACCGCGGTTCTTGGCCGGCACGGAGTTCATGATGGCGGTCGTGTTGGGCGAAGCGAACATCCCCATGCCCAGGCCAATCAGAAACAGGTAGGCAGCAAAGGCCCAGTAGGAAAAGTCCGACGGCAGCGTCTGCATCAAGAAGAAGCCGGCGGCACTGGCCATCATGCCCGCGAATCCAAACCACCGGGCCCCGAAGCGGTCCGACAACCGTCCCGACAAGGGTCCCGCGATGAGGAAGCCCACCATTTGCGGCAGGGTATCGATGCCCGCCTGCAGCGGCGTGTTGGCGTAGCTCACCCCGTGCAGCGGCAGCCAGATGCCCTGCAGCCAGATGATGATCATGAACTGGAGGCCGCCCCGGGCGACCGAGGCCAAAAAGCCGCTGATGTTGCCGGCCGCGAAGGCGCGGTTGCGAAACAGGCCCAGGGGGAACATGGGATCGTCGACGATGCTTTCCACGGCCACGGAAATGAGCAGCAGGCCGGTGCCGCCAATGAGAGCGGTCAGCACGAAGGGACTGTGCCAACCCATCGTCTGGGTCTTGTAGGGAATGATACCGTAGGTCAGTCCGAGGAGGACGCCCAGCACGCCCAAACCGAAGGTGAGATTGCCCCAGAGGTCGATGCGCTGCTGGCGCTGCGGGCGCGCGATTTCGTGCAGCGCCAGATAGGCCCACACGGTGCCCAGGAGGCCCACCGGGACGCTGACCAGAAACACCATGCGCCAATCCCAGGCGGACAAAAGCCCGCCCACCACCAAGCCGATCACGGCGCCGCCCACGGCCGCCACCTGATTCAGGCCGAGGGCGAGGCCCCGTTCATTGGCCGGAAAAGCATCGGTCAGGATGGCGGCGCTGTTGGCAAACAGGAACGCCCCGCCGATGCCTTGGACAAACCGGAAGATGATGAGCTGCCATTCGCCGGCGATGCCGGTGCCCCAGGTGAGAAACAGGAAAATGGACCCGAGCGTGAATACAGCAAAGCCCATGTTGTAGAGACGCACCCGACCGTAGGTATCGGAGATGCGCCCGAAGGTGACCAGGAATATGGTGGTGGCCACATTGAAACCCAGCAGCACCCAGAGCAGGAGGCTGGTCTGGCCGGCCACCAGGGGATCGACGTGAATCCCCCGGAAAATGGCGGGAAGCGAGATGATGAGAATCGTGCCGTTGATGGCCGCCATAAGAACGCCCAACGTGGTGTTGGAGAGAGCGATCCACTTATAGGGAATATGTCCGAAGCGACGGTCGTCCGACGCCCCCTGGGATAGTGTCATCGCGCCTTGATCCCCCTTGCCTCAACCCCTGACGCCGTGCCACCCCCTTCACCGGGGGGCGGCGACCCTCCCCGGGACTGAGCCTCGCCCTGTCCCACATCCCGCAGCAGCTCTTCCAGCACCGCCGTGAACTGGCTGCGCCTCGCCTCGCTCATGCCGGCGATGGCGTCCACCACCGGCGACGCCATCCAGAACTGGATGCCGCCCAGGGTTTCCCGCCCGAGTCCGGTCAGCGAAACGGTGATGCGCCGACGGTCTTGCTGGTCCACCGTGCGCTCGAGCAGCGCGCGCGCCTCCAAGCGCTCCAGCACGCGCGTCAGCGACGCCGCCGACAAGCCGAGCTTCTGCGCCAGCGCGCCCGCTACGAGCGGCCGGTCCTGCAGCAGGCGTAGACAGCGTGCCTGAGTGAGCGTCAACTGGTGCGACTGCCACAGCTCGCCGCTGATCGTCTCCACAACCGCCGCAAGCCGCATAAACGCCCGAACGGCGTCCTTCACGCTCTCGCTCACGGCCGGCTCCGGCATGTCTCCGCCCCCCGCATTCTGTTTACGCCATGTTAATTATATCCGCCTTGTCAACAGAATACCCCGCCCACCGCTGGTCCGACTTCCGCTGCCATGGTCCATGCTTCCCGGGGCGGCTGGATTTTGGATGTCCGGGCCTGGCTCGGTTCCACCGCCGGCAGCGGGGACAGGCACACCCGGCGGCGGCCTCCCCGGCGGGATCAGACGGCCGCCACCCCGCGCCCGCGGACGATACGAAAATCACCAACGGGGGCACCACAGGGGTCGAGGAGGGCTTCGGGCGCGCCCGGAAGTCAAGCCGCGCAGCATAAGGCCAGAGGCTCATGTCGTCGAGCCTCTGGCCTTTCCGCGATCAGGACTCCGGGGCCAGCACCATGAACAGGATCGTCGCCTAGGCCACCCGCTGGCCGTCCACTTCGGCCCGTGTCTCCGCGCGCACCAACCGGTTCTTTGTTTGCGCCAGCGTAGCGTACAGGTCCAGCCGATCGCCGGGCACGACCATGCGTCGCAGGCGCGCCCGATCCACGCCGGTGAGAACGCCGAGGACCTTCTCGTCGCGGTCATCCAGAGCCAGTCCGGCCGTCTGGGCCAGCGCCTCCAGAATCAGCACACCGGGCATGACCGGCCGATCCGGGAAATGCCCCGTGAAAAACGGCTCATTGATGGTGACGTTCTTGAACGCATGCGCCGATTGTCCGGGAACCCTCTCCAACACGCGGTCCACCAGCAGGAAAGGGTGACGGTGGTGTAAGCGGGCGAGAATTTCTTGGATGTCCAACTGCATGGGCACTCCTCCCCGACTGCCATTCCAGGGAGGCGCGAACATTTCCTGCCCGACCCTCAGTCCAAGCCTTCGGGTGGTCGGCCGACGGGATTGAGCGGCGGCGGCGTCTGGCGGAACTTCTGGCGAGTGGCTTCCCCACCCCGAAGGTGGCGTTCGGCCTTGTTGAACTCCAGGACCTTCTTGACCTCGTCAGCCAGCTGGACGTTCACCTTGGGCAGGCGTTCCGTCACATCTTTGTGGACCGTGCTCTTGGAGACGCCGAAGACCTTGGCCGTGTCGCGGACGGTGGCCCGGCTCTTGAGGATGTAGTTGCCGATGTCGACAACTCGTTGCCAGATGTGATCTCTCACTCTTCCGGCCCCTTTCTCCCCCCGCGATTTGCTAGAGTCTATGAACCCGCAAAATGAAAAATGCCAGGGCAGAAACTGCCCTGGCACCGGCGTTTCGAGCTCAGGACGAGCCGTTCAGGTAATTTTCCGGGTTGACAGACTGGCTGCCCTGCCACACCTGGAAATCCAGATGCGCGTCCGGCTGCCGGCTGTACAGACTGGGCCCGCCCACGGTTCCAATGACCGTCCCTTGACTGACCGCGTTGCCCGCGGCGACATCGGCCTGACCCAGATGGCCATACACAGTCTCCATACCGCCACCGTCATCCACCGCCACCGTGAGACCCATCAGCGGCTGGTTGGACACGGACAGCACTCGACCCGCCCAGGCCGCATGCACCGCCGTACCCTGGGGAACGGCCAGCGTCAACCCGGGGTTGTAATACCACTCGCCCAAGTGGCTGCTGTATACCCACCCGTATCCGGCCGCCAGCTGACCCGACACCGGCATCATCAAAGGGGCGCCGACACTCGTGGTGCTCCGGCGGCCCGGCTTCATCCTGGGTTGATTGCGGGGCGCCGGCTGCCGCTTTAAGGGTGCGGTCACCTGATGCTGCGGGTGCGCAAACCCGCCCCGCCCGGCGGCCAGATACAAACCGCCTCCAAGAATGACGAGAGCGGCGAGAGCGCCCCACAAAATCCAACGGGGTGCGGCGAACACGGTGTGCAGCCACTTCCTGATAACCGGTCCAATCGGCCAGCCAAACCCGCGCTGGGGTCCGGCAGGCGTGTTGGGATCCATGGACATCACCTCGTTGGGAGTATGTCCAGGGTTTCCCACTTTTATCCATTATGCGCGCGGGCCGGATCTATTCCCGATCGATCCCAAGGCTGACGGGTCAATAGGTGATGGCGATGAGCGGGCTCCCGACCAGCACCTCGGTCCGACGACGGGCCACATTGCGGACGACCGCCACCTCCAGATCGACCGGGCGGTGCTGAACCATCAAAGGCGGTCCGGCCTGGGGGGCGTAGGCGCTCACCGACACCCACTCTCTCGCTTCCATCGCATTCACCTCGCGGCCCCCGACGGCGGTCAAGGCGCGCGCGACCAGGCGCCGCGTGGCCCGGCGGGACAGCAGGCCGGGACGCCAGCCCTCCAGTGTCAATCCGGCGTGCACGGTCCCCCAAGGAGCCAGCGCCAGCCGGGCGGCGCGGACGGACGCCGCCAAGCCGATCAATCCCCCGCTGACGGCGCGATCCACCACCACGTAGACGCCGCCCGAGGTCAATCGCTCCACCACCACCCGGGTCGCGATACTGCCGATACGGCAGCTCACCTGCCACTTTTGATAGTCCCGGCCACGGGAGCGCACTACGGGCCCGCGGCAGCCGAATGCCCGCCCCACCCGGACCACGGTGGCATCGACGACCGCTGGCGGCCAGACCCCGGATGGGCTCACCTCGACCCAATCGTTCAGGGAATATCCGGACGGCGCGGCGCCGGCCGCCCGCAGGGCGGTAGTCAACGGGCTCGGTGCGGGGGCGGCGTGCCACATCAGAGCCAGGAGGGGAAGCCCGACCATCACGGCTTTCCACGCTCGACAACGCATCTGGACACCTCCTGCATCCAGATTCTTCCTGATCGGCGCGCCGGTTATACGCCAGCCTACGTGGCCGATGCCGATGACAGAACCCGGGGGACAGCCGCCCGGCGGCGGGCGGTCTCACCGCGTCCGAGGGATCGGCCGCCGGACTTCGCGGGAGCAGGGTCATGGCTGTCCAATTTCCGTGCGGTCCGGCGGCAAAGCCGCCTCTCTGCGCTCGCACCCACCATGCCGAGCCGCGGGTCCCTACGATCTCCGCGCGCCCGCGACGGGGAGCGGCCATGGGCCCGCGTCGTCATGCCGGCGCCGCGAGGCAAAGGAGGCCGAAGCGGCCATCCCGTTCCGTGCCAATAGCGCGATGGCCTGCTAAAATAAACGCGGGATGAAACGGTGCCACCAGCCCGAAAGGCAGCGGAATTATTGCAGGTCCATCCCCACCCCTTGCGGCTTCGAGAGACGCTGGTCGAGGCGGCAGAAGAAACCGGGCGGCAACGGCGCGCACCACCGGAAGGAACGCGCCGAAAGCTCAGGGGCAGTGCCAAATGCCTCCGAGCATCCCCGTCGGCGGAGCGGAGGCGGGATCGATGGGCCGGGCGGCAGTGAGCGGATCTGCTGAAGATTCGTAGGCGTATCCAACAGATCGCGGAGGTTTTGGGGAAAACACCCGTCGGACACAGCCGGAGGCTTCGCGGCCGATGAGGGCTTGACCGTCGGTCGGACGATCCGGAACCGGGCGAGGACCCAACCGGCGCCGCTTCCGTCCGGGTGGGACTCCCGGGCCCAGTCCTCCCGTCGCTTGTCCCCGGGAGGGGAAATCCAAGCCGAAAGGAGCAAGAACCTGGTCAGGGGAGGGCGGTTGGTGGAATCGATGACTCCACCAAGCTTTTGAACCAGGAAGACGTCTTGAGTCCATTCCTCTGGGTGATTGCTCTCATCGGACTGGCCGGCCTCGTCGCCACGTTCTGGCTCATCCAAAAGGGCTATGCGCTGGAGCGGGAGAATCGAAAACACGACCTGGGCTATCGGGATGAGGCAAGGCCGCCGGGCGCCGACCCACAGACAAAGGCTAAGGATCACAATCGCTGAGCATGCCGGGTCCCCGGCCCGGCGTTCTCCGCGATGTCCCCGGCCCGCGCCTCGTATTCCCCGAGCGTTCCACCGTCCCCGTCAAGAAGACGGGGGCGGCGGCGCGCTCTGAAAGTCCGGGAGCCTCTTGCCTATGCGACGGGCCGCCTCTTGGAGCCGCTCGCTGTCGGCCGTGAGCGAGAAGCGCACGAACCGGCGCCCTTCGGATCCGAACCCGGCCCCCGGCGCCACCATCACGTCGCACGTCTCCAAGAGAAAGTTGGCCAACGACGCGCCGTCGCCGCCCTGAGGAACGGGTGCCCAGCAGAAGATGCCGCCCTCCGGCGCCGGAACCTGCCATCCCGCCGCGGCCAGACCGTCAATCAGCACGTCCCGTCGCGCCTGGTAGCGCGCGGCGACGGCCGCCGTGACCGCGGCGGGAGAATCCAGAGCGGCGATCGCCGCCTCCTGGATGGCGCCAAATTGGCTGCAATGCAGATGGTCCTGCAGGACTTCCAACTGGCGAATGACCTCAGGATGACCAGCCACGAGGCCTATGCGCCAACCGGCCATGCTGTAGGACTTCGAAAACGAAAGGCACTCCACCCCGACCTCCTTGGCCCCCGGCGTGGCCAAAAACGACGGGGCGCTCCGCCCGTCGAACACCACGTCGCCGTACGCGAGATCGTGCACAATGACGGCGCCGGTCCGGGAGCCGTAGGCCACCGCCTCCCGAAAGACGCCCGCGGCCGCCAGACGGCCGGTGGGATTGTGCGGATAGTTGAGAAACACCAGCCGCGCGTCGGGCGCCAGGCCGGAAAAGTCCGGCTGAAACCCGCGGGACGCGTCCAACACCAGACTGTGCGGGCGGGCACCGGCCAGCGCAATGCCGCTCCGATAGTCGGGATAGCCGGGATTCGGCACCAGGGCCACTTCATGGGGGTTCAGCACGACTAGGGCCAGCTCCGCCAGCGCCACTTTGATGCCGATGGTGACCGCAATGTCGCGGCCGGGGTCGAGCCTGACGCCATGGTGCGTGAACCACCAGCGGGCGCCCGCCTCCTTCAGGGCCAGCAGGCCACTGAAAGGGATGTAGTGATGATAGCGCGGATCGGCCGCCGCAGTCGCCAACCGGTCCACAATGAAGTCGGGCGTCGCGTCTATGGGATTGCCCTGACCCAGGTTGATGACGTCATGCCCCGCCGCCCGGCGGGCCTCGGTGCGCGCCACCAACTCGGCGAAAAACTGATCGGGCAACCGATCCAGCCGGCGAGCGGGAACAAATTCGGACACCTCGGTTCCTCCCCCTGTATGGGTGATGGATGGGGATCGGCGGCGCCCCGACCCGTCCAGACCGTACGCCACCGCGCCACCTCACTCGGGCTCGGTCAGGCCGCGCCACCCCACCGGGCCAACGCCCGCGCCAGCTCATCGGGCACGGGACCGCCCCGCCCCAAAAACCGATCCAGCGCTTGGCGAAACGCCAGGGTTCCCGCCCGGGCACCGGACGGATGGCCGTGGACAGCGCCGTCCGCATTGATGACCACGTCGGGTCCAAACTCTCGCACCCACTGCGGGATGATGCCCGGATGGACGCCGGTGGAGGGGGCGGGGGCGGTGGCTCGCCACGGGCCCGGGTCCGTGAGCGCCCGGGCCACGGCGACGGCCTCGTCGCCGATTCCGGCGTTCCCTCCCGGCGATGACGGGTACATCCCGACATCCGCCCCAGCCGCCCGGATGAGGAAACCCAGTAGCACGCGATCGGCCAGTGCGCCTCGAGACGACCCGACGTCCGTCGGGGACAAGGCCGGCTGAGCGAAGATGAGGGGACGAGAGGGCAGCCGGGCCACTTCGCCGAGCACATCCAAGCCCACCCGGTAGGGCGCGATGAGAAACGCCTCCGCTCCCCGCTCAGTGAGGCGCCCCGCCTGGTCCACCAAGGCGGGACCGGCCGCCGTCAGGTTGACGACGTACAGCGGTCGGCGTCCCACGTCCGCGGCCAGGCGGTCGGCCAGTTCCCGCGCCGTCTCGGCGCGCCACGCGGCGGCTCCCTGGTCATCGGCGCAGAAGCTCTCCCGGTCTTGGACGATGTCCGCCCCCGCCGTCCACTGTTCGGCCAGCGCTGTTTTCCAGTTCGCACCGCCCTGCCCGTTCTCGTTGGCCAGGGTAGACAGCAATACCGGGCGATCATGCACTGCCAGACGCCGGCGGATTCCCCCCACGCCATACTGGGGGCCGCCCAACGCCTGCCGCCAGCGGACCGGCAGGTCCAGCCCCACCAGCCGCAGGTGGCCGTCGGACACGCCGTCCGGCGCCACCACCGCCAACAGCGTGGACAGTTGCGGGGCCAGACCGTCGGCCGAGTAAGCCACCCGGACCGTCAGCCTCGGACCATCTTCGGCGACGTCCACCACACAGCCCCGATTCCCGTCCTCGTGAGGCCGCCTCCCAGCCGGTCCGTCCGTCAAGGCTCCCCGCGCGCCGATCCGCGGGGGGCGCAACGGGCCACGCTCTGTGAAAGGCGCCTCATAGGTGGCGACAATGTGCTCTTCCACGACCCCCACTCCATTTCCCCCGTAAGAAAAACGGTCCCGGAGGACCGTTGCACATGGGCGCAGGTTCCTCCTCATCTTTCGGTCCCAAGACCGTCGGAATTGGCACCGCACGCGCATGCGCCGGTTGCCCAGGCTTCATCGGGCCGACCCCTCTGCCTGTCTTGATAAGGATAGCCGCATATGAAATTGGCGCGATTGTACTATGAGCGCACGGCGCGGTCAACCGGAGGTCTGGCCCGTCCGGGTCTCTTTGCCCTAAACGGCCGGCCCCGGCACCAGCCGGACCCGTGCGGTCATCTTCTTGCCCGAAGCCGTGACCCACGTCACCGTGACGCTGTCGCCCGGCACAAATCGCTGCTCCATGTGACTCAACTGCTCGACGGAGGTGACCGTCTGGCCGTCGAATCCCACGATGACGTCATTGGGCACCAACCCGGCGGCCGCCGCCGGGCTGCCGGCCACCACTTTCACCACCAGGGCCCCAGACTGCACGGCCGGATGGAAAGCAGGACCCGCGACGCTCGGATCAATCACTTCCACCCCCATCATGGGCCGGGCCCCAATCAGCACGGTGGGGCTGCTGTCGCCGGCCTGAATCTGCTCCACGATCTGCAGTGCCGTGGCGATGGGAATGGCAAACCCGACGTCAGAAAATGACGGGGTGGGCGAACCCGCATACGCGGCCGTATCCATCCCCACCACCTGACCCAGCGCATTGATGAGCGGTCCGCCGGAGTCGCCGGGAGCCAGCGCCGCGTCGGTCTGCATCATCCCCACCAAATGCTCGCTGTTGCCACCGAAGTCGTCAGTGGCGGTGATGGCCCGGTTCAGCGCCGTGACGGTGCCTTCCGTGACGGTGGGCGGGCCCTTCAGGTCCAGCGCATTGCCGATGGCCACCACCGATTCCCCCACGTACGGCGCCGATCCCGCCAGCGTCACCGTCGGTAGTCCGGAAACACCTTCCAGCTGCAGCAGCGCCACGTCCTTGGTGGGATCCACGCCCAGCACCCGCGCGTTGTACACTCCCGCCCGGCCGTGAATCTTGACCTGAATAATCGAGGCGCCGTCCACCACGTGATTGTTGGTCAGCACCTCGCCCGAGGAGGTGAGAATCATGCCGGTCCCGGCCGCCGACCCTTGACCCGCCGCCAGGCTGACCGTGATGTCCACCACCGCCGGCTCGACCCGGCTGGCCAGCGCGGACGCGTTCAACTTGCCGGCCGGGAGCGCCTGCAGCTGCTGGGGGCTGGCCGGTCGCGCCACGGCAATGGTCGGTTGGTGAAAGTCATGGTAGGCCACCGCCGCCCCCACCCCGATAGCCGCCGGCACGATGATGAACAGCAGCAGGCGCCCGGCGCGCCGGCTCCAACGGCCGCCGCCATGGCCGCCGCGTCGCCGCCGTGGAGGCAGCGTCACGGCCGCCCACGCCCCGGTGGACGGGTGGAGGTCATCGGATCCCATGGCTGGTTGCGGTCCGTCGCGCGGTCCGGCCACATCGCCGTCGCCCTGGTTGGGGAGCGGTGTCGGCGGACGTTCGTCATTCGGGTCGTACATCGCCATCCCTTCTTTGTTCCATCCTACCTCTCTTGACCGTTCGATGTATGAATGTCGCCTTAATGATTGCGGGCACGATGCATCGTCCGATGCCCGCACGCGGTCGCCGGCCGGCGAGGTCCGGCCCCATCCGACCCGCATTTCACAGGCACTCCCCAGCCGGCACCCCGAATGCTTTCAGCCGCCGTTCAGGAATGCTTTGATAACGTAGAGAAGACGGGCGATCGTGTGGGCACCCAGACCTCCGCGTTCGGTGCCGGCGCCTTATCAGCAACAGAGAGGACAGCGGACATGAACGGACATCCGGACGTGCTGGTGGTGGATGATGAGGCGTCGATCGTGGATGCCGTCGCCACCACGCTGCGCTATGAGGGCTTCTCCGTCCGCGAGGCGCGCACCGGCCGCGCGGCGCTGACAGCGGCCCAGGAAGCGCCTCCCGACCTTATCGTGCTCGACATCATGCTGCCCGACATGGACGGGCTGGAGGTCACCCGGCGCCTGCGCGCCGACGGGGTGCGCACCCCGGTTCTCTTTTTGACGGCGCGCGACGCTCTGGAAGACAAGATTGCGGGCCTCACGGTGGGCGGTGACGACTACGTTACCAAGCCGTTTGCCTTGGCCGAAGTGGTGGCGCGCGTTCGCGCCATTCTGAGACGAACGGGTAATGACGGGGACGACGGCGCCCGTCTCCGCTTCGCCGACGTGGTGCTGGACGAAGACACCCACGAAGTGTGGCGAGCGGGTCAGCCGGTCCATCTTTCCGCCACGGAGTTCGCGCTGCTGCGGTTTTTTCTCCAAAATCCCCGCCGGGTGCTATCCAAAGCGCAGATCGTCGATCACGTCTGGCACTACGACTTCGGTGGCGACCCGAGCATTGTGGAAACCTACGTGAGCTATCTGCGCAAGAAGCTGGACCGGCTGGGTCCCCCGTTGATCCAGACCGTCCGCTTGGTCGGCTACCGCCTCCGGGAGCCCGAAGGCGAGCCGTAAGTGTCGCTGAGAGTCCGCCTTCTGCTGGCCGTCGCTGTGGTGGTGCTGATGGCCCTGGTGGTCACCGGCGGCGTGACCTATTCCGCTCTCCGCTCGAGCCTTTATGCTCAAGTGGACGCCACGCTGGCCTCCGCGCAGGGGCCGCTCACCAATATGCTGGACAACGGCGACTTGCCGAGCCCGCTCGAAGTGGGTCGCTTTGCCCCCGGCATGTTTGTCGAGGTGGTGGGCCAGAACGGCGCCCCCATCATCATCTTCGACGCGGCCAGTCCCGGCGGTCAGGCGTACAGCCCGGATCTGCCGGCGCGCATTACCCTGAAGTCATCGGTGCCCGGATCCGGCGTGCGCTTCACGGCGGCGGCGCGCCAACCCGGCGGGCCCGCCTTTCGCGTCCAGATCTCCTCGCTGGTGGGCGGCGCCCTGTTGGTCCTGGCCGCCCCCCTCACCCAGGCGACGGCCACTCTCCGCTTCCTGCTGCTGGTGGAACTCGTGGTAGCGGCGCTGGCGCTGGCGGGCGCGATTGGTCTCGGTTGGGGCCTGGTGGAAGTAGGTCTTAGACCCCTGGCCACGATGGAGCGCACCACCACCGCGATTGCCGCCGGCCACCTGGAGCAGCGGGTGCCGGAAGGCAACCAGGCCACCGAACTGGGACGCCTGGCGCGCCACTTCAACGTCATGCTGGACCGGATCCAGGATGCCTTCGCGCGCCGCGACGCGACCGAGGCTCAACTGCGGCGATCCGAAGAGCAATTGCGGCGCTTCGTGGCCGACGCCTCCCATGAGCTGCGGACCCCGGTCGCCGCCGTGGCGGCGTACGCCGAACTGTTTGACCGCGGGGCCAGCCGGCGTCCGGAGGACCTGGCCCGGGTTCTCGCCGGGATACGGGGCGAGACGGCCCGGATGGCTCGCTTGGTCGAGGATCTCCTCCTGCTGGCCCATCTGGACGAGGGCCGGCCCTTGGAGCGGGAGCCGGTGGAACTGGTGGGTCTGGCCGCCGAGGCGCTGGCCACGGCCCGGACGGTGGGCCCGGCATGGCCGGTGGAGTTGGAAGCTCGCCGGCCGGTGGAAGTGCTGGGCGACGCGGGCCGCCTCCGCCAAGTGCTGGACAATCTGCTGGCCAATGTGCGCGCCCACACGCCGGAGGGCACCCGCGTGCGCCTTCGCGTCACCGAGGAGGACGGATGGGCCGTCGTTGAGGTGGCCGACAACGGACCGGGGCTCTCCCTCGAAGCGCAGGAACGGGTGTTTGAGCGCTTCTACCGAGCCGACTCGTCTCGGTCTCGTGCCAACGGCGGCGCGGGGCTGGGCCTCGCCATCGTGGCCGCCATCGTGGCGGCTCACGGCGGCACCGTCAGCGCCCACAACAATGCCGAAGGCGGCGCCAGTTTCAAAGTCCGGCTGCCGGTCGCGGCCGCCGAAACGCCCTGACGGCGCCACCCCGGGTCCGGAAACGCCCCCGCCAGACGGCCGCCACCTCACCCATCCGCCGCCGCGACAGGTCCGGCCCGGGCCGGTCGCGGGCGGTGACTTTGAATGACGCCGACCACGCCGCACAGCAAGAGCGCGCCCCCCATCACCATCAGCCGCGTCAGGGGCTCGCCCAGCACCAACGACCCCAGGACCACCGCCACCAGCGGGTTCACGTACGAATAGGTGGTCACCACCGTCATCGGCAGGAGGCGAGTGGCCAGGATGAAGGACGTGAACGCCAACAGGGATCCCACCACGACCAGGTAAGCGGCCGCGCCCAACGCCACGGCGGAGGGATGGGGCCATGGCGCCCGCGTGACGCCCGCCAGCAGGAGGAAGCCGCCGGCCGCAAACAGTTGCTGCCAGGCGGAACTGACCTGCGGATCCACGTCCGCCAGGTGCCGCCGCTGGAGCAGCATGCCCAAGGCCCACAGAATGGAGGCCGCCACGATGGCCAGCACCAGCAGCGGATGATGGGGACCGCTGAGGTGCGAGGCGGTCAGCAGAACCAAACCGGATAGACCCACGGCCAGCGACGCGGCCAGCAGGGGAGAGACCCGGCGCGCGCGCGGCAACTCCGCCAGCGTGACCCAGAGCGGCACCGTGCCCATCAGAAGAGCGGAATAGCCGGAGGCCAAATGCTGCTCCGCCACCATGACCAGCCCGTTGCCGCCCACCCACATGAGGAGTCCCGACGCCATCGCGACCAGCAGCGACCGGGGCGTCGCCACCGCCCGCAGCCCGCGCACGCGCGTCCACAGCCACAACAGCCCGCCGCCCAGCCCCATCCGCACGGTGCCCAGCACAAAGGGCGAAAACCCGTGCGGGCCCTCCACCGCGAGACGAATGGCCAGGTACGTGCTGCCCCAGACGACGTACACCACCAGCAGGTGCAGCAGTCCCCGCGAGGAGAGCCCCAGCAGCAGCCGCGGCGGCCCCTCGTCTCCGGAACCTCGGCTCAGGCCGGCCGAGGCGGCGGTGCCGCCCGGCCGCCGATCAAAGATCGCCCAGGGCCCGGAGCCGCGCCTCGGCCCGAGCCAGCGCCTCTTTCGCCCGCAACACGTCCACGTCCGTGCCGGCCCGGCCCAGCCGCTCCAACGCGCGCTGGCGCGCCTCCTCGGCCCGCTGCCGGTTGATGTGCTCGGGGCGTTCGGCCGTGTCGGCCAGCACCACGGTCTCGGTGGCGTTCACCTCCAGGAAGCCGCCGCTCAACGCGTAGCGAACGGCGTCTCCCTCCGCCGTGGTGATGCGGAGCACGCAGGGCCGCACGGCGGTTATCAGAGACATGTGATGGGCCAGCACGCCCAAGTCGCCCTCGCTGCCGCGCAGGATTATCTCGGTCACCCGACCCTCATACACGGTGTCTTCCGGCGTCACCACTTTGAGCGCATAGTCCGCCATGACCGACTCCCTTACAGCCTCTCGGCCTTCTCCAGCGCCTCGTCAATCCCGCCCACCATGTAGAACGCCATCTCGGGCAGGTCGTCGTGCTTGCCCTCCAAGATCTCGGCAAACCCGCGCACCGTCTCCTTGATCGGGACGTAGCGGCCCTCTTGGCCGGTGAACACTTCAGCCACGAACATGGGCTGGGACAGGAAGCGTTCAATCTTCCGGGCCCGGGTGACCGTCAGCTTGTCGTCGTCGGACAGCTCGTCCATGCCCAGGATGGAGATGATGTCCTGCAGGTCCTTGTACCGCTGCAGCACCTCCTGGACGCCCCGCGCCACCCGGTAGTGCTCGTCGCCGACCGACCCGGGGTCAAGAATGCGCGACGTGGACGCCAGCGGATCGACGGCCGGGAAGATGCCTTTTTCCGAGATGCGCCGCTCCAAGTTGGTGGTGGCGTCCAGGTGCGCGAAGGTGGTGGCCGGGGCCGGATCGGTGTAGTCGTCGGCCGGCACGTAAATCGCCTGGATGGACGTGATGGACCCCTTCTTGGTGGAGGTGATGCGCTCCTGCAACGCGCCCATGTCGGTCGCCAGCACCGGCTGATAGCCCACGGCCGACGGCATCCGTCCCAACAGCGCCGACACCTCCGAGCCCGCCTGGACGAAGCGGAAGATGTTGTCGATGAACAAGAGCACGTCGCGCCCCTCGGCATCGCGGAAATATTCCGCCATGGTGAGGCCCGACAGGCCAGATCGG
>DAHVOH010000038.1 GCA_027318915.1 Clostridiales bacterium | reverse complement strand
GGCAAGCCGATAATCTCCATCAGCAACCTCATGACGTCCCCTCCCGAATACTTGGCACCCTTGTCGTCGACGAGTCCAAAGCGCCCCCCACGGCCGCGCGTGCTCCGGCCCGCGGCCGGCGCCGACCGCTCAGCCCTTCATCTCCGAGATGTCGTCCACATCCAGGCGCGGGCGCCGGTGATAGATCCAGACGATGAGCGCCAACCCGATGCCCACCTCCGCGGCGGCCGTGGCGACGATCAAAAACGCCATCACCTGACCGCTCATCTGGTGATACTGGCGCGCGTAGCCCACAAAGGCGAGCGCCGCCGCATTCCACATCATCTCGGCCGCCATGAACATGATGATGGGGTTCTTGCGCACCAGCACTCCCACGGCCCCCACGACAAACAGCGCCGCCGCCAATCCCACAATCCATGCGGACGGCATCACTGACCTCCCTTGGGGACGACGGGCTTGCGCTCCGGCCGATTGAGCACCATGACGCCCAGCGCGGCCGTCAGCAACATGAGCGCCACCACCGCCAGGTAAGGAAAGTCCGGTCCCCACAACAGCCGGCCCATGAGCGCCAGTCCGCCGTAGCCGGGCGGACCCGCGCCCGGGGCCGGCGGTCCGCTGTAGCGAATGGCCACGCCGGCCAACAGCACCCCGCCGACAATCGCCAGCAGGCCGGTCCAGAGGCGTTGGCCGGCCAGAGACTCGGCGGACTCCTCGTCTTCTTTGCCGGCGGTGAGCAGCGTCACCACAAACAGGAACAGCACCATGATGGCCCCGGCGTACACGATCACCTGCGCGGCCGCCAAGAACTCCGCTTGGAGGACGAGGTACAGCACGGCCAAGGTCACCACGTTGCCAATCAGCGCCAGCGCGCTGTGCACGGGGTTCTTGGCGAGCACCACGCCCAGCGCCGCGCCAAAGCTCAGAATGGCTAAAATGCCAAATCCCACCGCCACGATGCTTCCTCCCCCACACTTCCTGCGCCGCCCCTCCGCCGCCCGGGGGCCGGGCCGTCGGGGCGCGGCGCTAGCGCCGCACCGCCGGCGCCAGAAGCTCCTCTTTTTTGGCAATCATGTCCTGGCGGTCATAGGCCGCCAGTTCGTTGAACGGCGTCAGTCGGACGGCGTTGGTCGGGCAGGCCTCCTCGCACATCCCGCAGAAGATGCAGCGAATCAGGTCCACCTCGTAATCCACCGCATACCGCTCCGTCCACGAAACCGGATGGTCGCCCGGCGCGCCCGCCGCCACCACGCGAATGGCGTGGGCCGGACACACCGCCTCGCACAGCCCGCAACCCACGCACAATTCATGCCCGTCGGCATCCACGGCCAGCATGTGCTTGCCCCGGTAGCGCGGCGCCAACTCGCGGCGCTTCTCCGGGTAGGGATACGTGTCGCGCGGCTCGGCCAGCATCGACAGCGTCGTCTTCAGGCCCGAGGCCAATCCCTTCAATCCGTCCAGCATGATTCACTCTCCCTTCCCGCCCGGACTCCACAACGCTGCGGCGATCCCGCTACAGGGCTCCGGTGACAAAGGCCGCCGTGCCCAGGAAGTACACGAAGGCGATGGGCAGCAGCACCTTCCAGCCAAAATTCATCAGCCGGTCATAGCGAAACCGCGGCAGCGTGGCGCGAATCCAGATGAAGATGAACACGAACACCCCGACTTTGATGAAGAACCACAGGATCGGGGGCAGAAACGCCGGCCCCAGCCAGCCCCCGAAAAACAGGGTGGCCGCCAGTCCGGACGCGGTGATCATGTTGACGTACTCGGCAATGTAGAACATCGCAAAGCGCATGCCCGAGTATTCGGTGTGATAGCCCGCCACCAGCTCCGACTCCGCCTCGGGCAGATCGAAAGGCGTCCGGTTGGTCTCGGCGATGATGGTAATGAAAAAGACCAGGAAAGGGATGATCTGCGGCAAGAACAACCAGGTGTGGTGCTGCTGCCAGAGCACAATCTGCTCCAGGTTGGCGGTGCCGGTCATCACCAGCACCCCCATGACCGACAAGCCCATGGCCAGCTCGTAGGAGATCAGCTGAGCCGAAGCGCGGATGCCGCCGAGCAGGGAGTATTTATTCTGCGACGCCCACCCCCCGAGCACGATGCCGTAAATGCCGAGCGAGCTGAACGCGAAGGCATAGAGGAGCCCCACCGAGGGGTTGGCGATGTCCAAATTGATGGTGGCGCCGAACAGGTGGATGGGCGCGCCGAACGGAATCACCGCGTCCACCGCCAAAGCGGCCAGCAGCGAGACCACCGGCGCCAAACGGAAGACCATCGGGTCCGCCGCGGCGGGCATCAGGTTCTCCTTCATCATCATCTTGATCCCGTCGGCGATCGGCTGCAGCAAGCCCGCCGGCCCCACTCGGTTCGGGCCCACCCGCAGCTGGAAGAACCCCAACAGGCGCCGTTCCAGCAGCATGGTGTAGGCGAATCCTCCCATCAGGATGCCAATCAGCAGCAGAATCTTGACGATGAGGATGATGAGTTGCACCGTCATCGGGCGGACACCTCCTCCGCCACCGCCAGGCGCACGAAGACGCCGCTCAACCGATTGGCCGGCGCCTCGGCCAATCCCTGGGGCACAAAGACGGATCCGGCCGGCACGCGCTCATCGGCCCGGGCGCCCACAAGAAACTCCCGGTCTTCGTGGCGGAGGCTGAGGCGACATCCTTCCGGCGGCAACCCCAAGCGGTCCGCGTCCCCGGGGTTCACCCGCACAGGAAACCGGTCACGCGTGCGTTCGGCAATTTCGCTGGGCGCGTGGGCCACCGCCACCACCGAGCCGGTGAGGACGGCGTAGGTCCCCTCGGGCCCCGGCACCGCCGGCGCCAGCGCCATCGGCGCCGCCTCGACCCCGGCCGGCCGCGCGATGCGATCGTCCGTCAGACCGGCGTAGGGATCCCAGTCTTCAGGCAAGCGGAGCACGGTGCCGAACCCCCGTGCCACCGCCCGCAACACGGCCGCCGTCGGCCGCGCATGTCCCGGCGTCTGGGCCGATCCGTTGACCGTGGTCAGCCGCCCCTCCATGTTCGCATAGGTGCCGGCGGTTTCACCCCAAGCCGCCGTGGGCAAAAGCCCGGTCATCGCCTCGGCCCCGACGGGCGGAAACCAGCCGGCGAAATACACGGCCGGACAACGGGTCACGGCGGCTTCCGCCAGATTTCCGTCCGGAAAGTCCCGAATCGGGTCGGCTCCCCAGAGCAGCAGCGCGTGAATCCGCCCCTCGGCCGCATCGCGCAGAATCTCGTCGGCCACACGGTGATCGCTCGCGATGCCGACGCGACTCGCCCCAAGCCAGTTCCGCGGCCCGTGCGCCGGCAGCACCGCCGTCGGACGCTCGCCGCGCGCCTGTGCCCATGCCGCCAGAACGCCCGCCACGCTGGGGTCCTGGCCGTCCCACAGGACGGCCAGGTGGGTCGCCTCCAACAACTCCCGGCCCCAAGCCGCCAGGCTGTCGTCGGCCGGTTCCAGCCGGCTCGCCCAGACCTTGGCGTCATCGGACGGATCCGCCGCCGCCAAAGCCCGGGCCAGAGCCCGAGCCACACCGCCCGGCTCCACGATCCGTTCTTCCCCCGGCAGGGTGGAACGGAGGAGAGCGCGCTCACCCAGTGCGCGCACGCGCAGGCCACGCCGACGGATTTCGTCGCGGAGCTTCAAATGGACCACCGGCACCGCCTCGTACGGGTCGGTGCCCAACAGCAGGACGACGTCGGCCTGCTCCAAGTCGCCGAACGTGCCCAACAAGGCCAGCGGCAGATCGCCCGCCACCGGCTTCACCAATGCCGTCCGCCGGGTCCCTACCACGTCCTCGGCAAAGCGCTTGAGAGCGTATTCCTCCTCCACCGTGTGCACGCCGCCGGTCAAAATCGCCACGCTGTCCGGGCCATGCTGCTCCACGACGGCGCGAAGCCGCTCCCCCATCGCCTGGGTCACGCGGCCCATCGCCTCCGGGCGTCCATCCAAGACGGGGTCCAACAGCCGGGTCGGATGGTAGCCAAAGTCGTACGTGAACCGGCCCGTGTCGCACAGCCAGCCCCATTGGCCCGGGGTGGGACGCCCTTCCTGCCGCACCACCCGCCCATCCCGCCCGGTGATGAAGCTCGGACATCCCACCGGACACTGGCTGCAGACCGATTCCTCCCGTTCAATGTTCCACGGCCGGGCTCGGAAGTGGTACGGCTCCGACAACAGGGCCCCCACCGGGCAGAGATCAATGACGTTGCCCGCAAACGGCGACGTGGCGGGCCTCCCCTCCACCGTGGTCACGACGGTGTGCACGCCCCGACCGTCCAGCAGCAGCTGTTCTTCCCCCACATATTCGCCCATGAAGCGCACACAGCGCTGGCAGAGAACGCAGCGCTCCTGGTCCAGGAGAATGTAGGGGCTGACCGGATATTCTTTCTGCCGTTGGATCTTCGCCTCTTCGAACCGTGCCTTACCGGGCCCGTAAAGAAATGTGTAGTCCTGGAGAAAGCACTCTCCGCCCTTGTCGCAGATGGGGCAATCGAGCGGATGGTTGATGAGCAGAAACTCCAAAATGCCCTTGCGACCCTTCTCGGCCGCCGCCGATTGGGTATGCACCACCATGCCCTCGGCGACCGTCGTCGTGCAGGCGGTGGCCAGCTTGGGCATTTTCTCAATCTCCACCAGGCAGATGCGGCAGGCGCCCAGCGAGCCCAGCGCCCCATGGTAGCAGTAGACCGGAATGTCTATGCCCACGCGGCTCGCGGCATCCACGACCAACGTGCCTTCCGGCACCGTCACCTCACGGCCGTCAATAGTTAACCGTATCATACAGCCTCGCTCCCAGCGGGCATGTGCGCCCGGTGATGTGCTCTTCAAACTCGCTGCGAAAATATTTGACGGCCGACACCATGAAGCCGACCGCCGCATCACCCAGCGGGCAGAACGCCTTGCCGTTGATGTTGTCGGCCACGTCCAGCAGGGTGTCGAGATCGTTCAGTTCGCCGTCTCCATGGTCGACCCGATCCAGCACATCCGTCATCCAATAGGTCCCTTCGCGGCAGGGCGTGCATTTGCCGCAGGACTCATCGCGATAAAAGCGCACCACCCGCTCAGCCGCCGCCACGATGCAGGTGCTGTCGTCCATGACGATGCAGCCGCCGGAACCCAGCATGGACCCGGCCTTCACCAGCGACTCGTAGTCGATGGGCGTATCCAGCTTGGAGGGGGGCAGTAGCGGCATGGAAGAGCCTCCGGGAATGACCGCCTTGATCTGGTGGCCGTCGCGAACCCCTCCGGCCATGTCAATGAGCTCGGCCAAGGTGATGTCAAGCGGCACCTCGTAATTGCCGGGGCGCCGCACATGTCCGCTCACGGACATGATCTTGAGGCCGGGACTTCGTTCGGTGCCCCACTGCCGGTGCCAATCCACCCCGTTTAAGACCAGCGGCGGCAGGTTCGCCAGCGTCTCGACATTGTTGACGACGGTCGGCAATCCATACACGCCGTGGGTGGCCGGAAACGGGGGCTTGAGCCGCGGATTGCCGCGCTTGCCCTCCAGGGATTCCAGGAGCGCGCTCTCCTCGCCGCAAATATACGCCCCGGCGCCCCGGTACACATACATGCGATGGTCAAAGCCGCTGTCCAGGATGTTCTTCCCCAAGTAGCCATGGGCCTCGGCCTCGGCGATGGCGCGCGTCACCGCTTCGAAGCCATGCAAAAACTCGCCCCGTATATAAATGAACGATTCCGGCGCCCGGGTCGCGTAGGCGGCGATGAGCATGCCCTCAATGACCTGATGCGGATTGCGCTCCAACAACTCGCGGTCCTTGAAGGTTCCCGGCTCCCCCTCATCGGCGTTTACCACCAAAGCGCGCGGCCGGCCGTCTTTGGGCAGGAAGCTCCATTTGAGGCCCGTCGGGAATCCCGCGCCGCCGCGGCCGCGCAGGCCGGAACTCTTGACCATCTCCACCAGCTGCTCGGGTTCGAACTCCGCCAACGCCTTGGCCAGGGCCGTGTATCCCCCGTCGGCCACGTAGGTGTCCCAGCGTTCGATGCCCGGCACATCGCGATTGCGCAGCAGATAGTGGCGGTCCAGCCTACTCACGTTCGACCACCTCCTCGGCCAAGAGCGCGCGATAAGCGTCCGGCTCCACCGGTCCCACGTAACGCAGGTTCACCTGGCAGGCCGGAGCCAGGTCGCAGGCGGCCAGGCACTCGGCCTCCAGCAGGGTGTAGCGGCCGTCCGGCGTGGTCTGACCGACCTGGATGCCCAACTCCCGCTCCAAATTCTTGACCAAATCGTCGGCGCCGGCCAAGGCGCATGACAGGCTCACGCACACATGAATCGTCCGCGCGCCGGTCGGCTCGGTGCGAAAGAGGGAATAGAACGACACCACCGACTCCACGTATTGCCGCGGCAGCGCCAATAGCTCCGCCGCAGCATCCAGTGCCTCCGGCCGCAGCCAGCCCTCGTCTTCCTGCACCCGGTGCAAAAACGGCATCAAGGCCGACTGACCGCGCGGGAACTGTCGCTTGGCCTCATCCGCCCATGCGGGCCAGGCCGTGTTCCAGCCCTCCCGGGCAGCGGGCGTCTCCCCGTTCACTTGTCCACATCCCCCAGCACAATGTCGATGGTGCCGATGTTGACGATCACGTCAGCCACAAGCTCACCCCGGCAAAGCGTCGGCAGGCTTTGCAGGTTGTAGAAGGAGGGCGTGCGCGCCCGCCACCGATACGGGCGTGGCCCGCCGTCCGATACGATGTAGAATCCCATCTCGCCTTTGGGCCCTTCAATGCCCTGGTACACTTCGCCCTTGGGCACCGGAAAGCCCTGACTCACCAGCTTGAACTGGTGGATGAGCGCCTCCATGTTGCCGTAGATCTCCTCCCGGGGCGGCAGGGCCACCTTGCGGTCGCTGGTCATGTACGGCCCCCGGGGCTCAATCTTGGGCAGGACTTGACGGATAATCTTGATCGATTCCTCCATCTCCTCCACCCGCACCCAGAAGCGGGCGAAGGAATCACCCTCCGTCCGCGTCGGGATGCGAAAGTCAAACTCGTCATAGTAGCAGTAGGGCTCCACCTTGCGCAGGTCGTGCGCGATGCCGGTGGCCCGCAGCATCGGTCCCGTCACCGATAGGGCGAGCGCCTGCTGCTGATCAAGCATCCCGACGCCCCGGAGCCGATCCTCAATCAACGGATTGTTCTCCACCATGCCCCGGTAGTAGCCCATCCAACGCGGAAAGTCGTCCACAAACGCCTGCGCCCGCTCATGGAAGCCTTCAGGCAGGTCGTAGGCCAAACCGCCCACCCGGAAGTAGCTCGGATTCATGCGCACGCCGGCCGTGGCCTCGATGAGGTCGAGAATCACCTCGCGCTCCCGGAAGCAATAGAAGAAAAGGCTCATGGCGCCGAGGTCCATCACATGGGTGCCCAACCACACCAAATGGCTGCCCAGCCGCGACAGTTCGGCAAACAGCACCCGAATATACTGGGCGCGTTTGGGCACTTCCAGCCCCATCAGCTTCTCCACCGCCAACACGTAGGCCAGGTTGTTGGTCAGGGGAGAGAGGTAGTCCATGCGGTCGGTCAGCGTATTGGCCTGCTGATAGGTGTGGGTTTCGGCCGTCTTTTCAAAGCCGGTGTGAAGATAGCCGATGACGGGCTCGGCCGCCAACACCCGCTCCCCGTCCAGTTCCAAGCGCACCCGCAGTACGCCGTGGGTCGCCGGATGCTGAGGGCCCAGGTTGATGACCATCGTTTCGCGCGACAATTCCGACCGCAGTTCCGGATCCGCGTTCGGCAACGCGGTGTCGATCGCTATGGGACTCACCTCCTAGTCGACACGGGGACCGGCCACCGGATAATCTTTGCGCAGGGGGTGACCCTCCCAGTCGTCGGGCATATAGATGCGCGTCAGGTTGGGGTGGTGGGCAAACACGATGCCCATCAGGTCATACGCCTCCCGCTCCGGCCAGTTGGCGCCCGGCCAGAGGGGCGTGACACTCTCCACCTCTTCCCCTAGTGCCACCCACGTCTTCACCCGCAGACGCTCATGTCGCACGGGCTGATAGAGGTGGTACACCACTTCGAAGCGGGGCCGCGCCGGAAACCAGTCCACCCCGCACACATCCAGCAGCAGCGCATATCCCTGGTCCTCTTTGAGCCAGGTCATCAGCGCCAACAGCATGTCTTTGGGCGCCACCACCGTAGGCTGGTCCACAGCCGGCACCACCTCCAGGCTCCCCGGAAAGCGCTGATTGAGCGCCGCCAGGATCTCGGCTTCGGTGATCATGCCCGCGCCCCCGCGTCCTGCAGCTCCTGATATTTGGGCGGCAGACCCCGGGCAATCTTTTCCTGGATCTTGATGATGCCGAAGATGAGCCCTTCCGGGGTCGGCGGACAGCCGGGCACGTAGACGTCCACCGGAACGACGTGGTCCACACCCTGCACGATGGCGTAGTTGTCGAAGACTCCCCCGGACGAGGCGCAGGCGCCCATAGAAATCACCCACTTGGGCTCCGGCATCTGCTCCCAAATGGTGCGCACGATAGGCGCCATCTTCTGGCTGACCCGTCCGGCCACAATCATCAGGTCGGCCTGGCGGGGGGAAGCCCGAAAAACCTCCGACCCGAAGCGCGCCAGGTCGTACCGCGAGTCCGTAGTGCTCATCATTTCGATGGCGCAGCACGCCAGTCCGAAGGTGGCCGGCCAGACCGAAGACTTTCTGGCCCAACGCACCATCTTGTCGACGCTGGTCAGCAGAATGCCCTTCTCCGCCTCCCGCCTGAGCGCCAGATCCTCAGCGTGGGTGGCTTCGTTCAATCCCACTTGAATCCCCCCCGTCGCCACACATAGGCAAACGCCACCGCCATCACCAACAGGAAAAAGAGCGCCTTGACGAACCCGGCCGCATGAAAGCTTCGCATGCTGGTGGCCCACGGGTAAATGGCCATCACGCTCACGTCAAAAATCAAAAACAACATGGCCACCCGGTAAAACCGGACGGAAAAATGGGAGACCGGCTGGTCGGGCACAATACCGGACTCGTAGCTCACCTTTTTTAATCCACCCGGCGCATGCGGCCCGAACCGCTCCGAGGTGAACGAGATCGTGACCGCCACCGCCGCCGACACCAGCAGATACACCAGGATGGCCCCATAATGGGTCAGCATGGGCTGGCGCCTCCTCCTCCGACTCTTGTTCCGCCGTTCACATGCTTCATTATACTCTTCGACCGCGCGCGTGTCCGCTCTCGCTTGGGGTCCGGCCCGATCCTCGCCCCCACTGCAGGAGACGTCGGAGACGGTGCGCCACACCCGACTTGGACAAGGGGGGATGGAGCGCCTGGCCCAGCTCACGAAGGTTCCAGTCGGGGTGACGCACGCGCAGCACGGCCAGCTCCCGCAGTCCGTCCGGCAGACGTGCCCACTCCGGTCCGGCCATCAACTGCGCTAGGGCGGTCTGCTGCCGCACCCCGCTCTCGGCGGTCCGCCGCAGGTTCGCGGCCTCGCCGTTGACGAGGCGGTTCACCCGATTCCGGACCGCCCGCATCACTAGCAAGCTTTCTAGCCCGAGCCGCGCATTATACGCACCGAGGTAGGCCAAAAACTCTCCCACCTGCTCCTGGCTCTTGATGTACAACACTGCGTCGCGCCGCCGCGCGGAAAGCTGCGCCTCGATCCCGTACTCCTGGAGACGACGGCGGATGAGGTCGGCCATGTCCGGTCGGCGGATGAGCATCTCCAAATGGTAGGTGCGTTCCGGATCGGCCACGTATCCACGAGAAACGAAGGCGCCCCGAAGGAACGGTCGGGCGCTCTTCAGACCGTCCGGATCCGGCAGCACCTCCATGTGTCGCAGCACGAGGCGGGCGCGCAGCCGCCCCTCGGCGCGGTCCACCAGCAGCGCGGGCTCGGCGCCGGCCCGCCGCGCCAATCGATAGGCCCGGCGGGCGACCAGCGCCGAGGCCAACGGCAACCAGGCCGGACTGCCAAACACGGCCCACATCCCCGCCAGTTCGGCCGCCGCCTGCGCCGGCGAGCCCACCGGCAGACGGCTAAGCTCGGCCTTGACCTCTTGCGTATGCGACCACGCCATCGCCATTCCCCTCCCGAGCCTGTCGAAGCCGCTGCTCCAGCGCCAAGCTCTCGAACGGCCGCCGTCGCACCCAGTCCGGCTTGAGATCCAGCAAGGTTCGCAGCACGATGGCCGCCAGTTTGTCCGAATCGTGGCGCACCACCTCTCCGGGAGCCAGCAGCGGCGCCGCCGCCACCGACACCCGGCGGCCGCGCGGCGCGCCCAGCAGCACCGCGTCGGCACCCTGTTCCCGATACCGCTGCCGAACCGCCTCCGGCACCGCCTCGTCATTCACCACCATCACGTCCACCAGCGGACGCCCGGCGTGCTCCTCCAGAGCGGCCAGATGGTCGTAGGCGGTGTAGCCGCCGGTCTCCCCCGGTTGGGTCATGACGTTGGCCACATAAATCGTGGGAGCGGCGCTCCGGCGAATGGCCTCGGCCACCGGCTCCACCAGCAGATTGGGAATGACGGACGTATAGAGGCTGCCCGGCCCGATCACAATGAGGTCGGCCTGCTCGATCGCCCGAATGGCCTCCACCAGCGGGGTCGCGTCATCCGGCTCCAGCCATACGCGCCGGATGGGACGCTGACTGGCGCCAATCTGGCTCTCGCCGTGAACCACCGTCCCGTCGTCCAATTCGGCGGCCAGGCGCACCGGGTCCAGCGTCACCGGATACACGGCCCCCCGCACGGCCAGAACCCGCGACAGCTCGCCCAGCGCCGTCACAAAGTCACCGGTGGTGCGCTCCATGGCGGCAATGAACAAATTGCCGAAGCTGTGCCCGGTCAGCTCGCCTTCGGAAAATCGATACTGGAACAAATCGCGCATCAGTGGTTCAGCGTCAGCCAACGCCACCAGACAATTGCGCACGTCACCCGGCGGCAGCATCCCCAGCGTTCCCCGCAGGCGCCCCGAGCTTCCCCCGTCGTCGGCCATGGTCACAATGGCGGTGATATTGCTGGTGTATTGCTTCAAGCCCCGCAGCAAGGCGGGCAGCCCGGTGCCGCCGCCCAACGCAACCACCCTGGGCCCACGCACGGCGCGCTGCCGACTCATCAGCCAGTCGGCCAACGAACTTTGCGGGACGTTGAAGGCGCGGCCCAATGAGCGCAGCACCTGCAGCGTGCCCACCACCACGGCCGCGACCCCCACGGACCCGGCCACCAGAGGGACTCGCCAGCGCGTCGGTTGGTGCGCCGCCAAAAACGCCCACGCCAATCCGATGCCCACGGCCACCAGACCCAACCCAATCAGGGCCAGCCAGCGCTTCAAGTGCAATCCCGGCACCAGCCACCGCCACATCAGGCCTCATCTCCCGCCGGCGATGCGCCGACGTCGCGGTGCTCCACCACGGTGGGATATCCCATCCGCCGCACCCGCTCCGCCAAGTGATTGACAAACACGACCGAGCGGTGCTGGCCGCCCGTGCAGCCGACGGCCACGGCCACCAGCGCCTTGCCCTCCGCTCGGTACAGGGGCAATAAAAACTGCAGCAAATCGGCCAGACGCACGAGGGTCTCCCGAGCCACCGGCCACTTGAGCACCCACTCCACCACCGGCGCATCCTCCCCGGTGAGGTCATGCAGGTCCTCCACATAGTGGGGATTGGGCAAAAATCTAACGTCCAGCACCAGATCGACGTCGGTCGGAATCCCGTGCTTGAAGCCGAAGGAGACCAGGCGCACGGAAAACGGCAGCCCGCTCTGGTCCAGTGAATAGATCGAGGCAATCTGCTCCCGCAGCTGGGCGGGAGTCAGATGGGACGTGTCCAACACGGCGTCGGCCCGGCCCCGCAGCTCCTCCAGCGCCACCCGTTCCGTCCGGATAGCTTGGAGCAGCGACCGCTCCGACCCCATCGGATGCGCGCGCCGCGACAGCTTGTAGCGATGCACCAGGACACTTTCATCGGCCTCCAGGAACACCACGCTGGTGTCGCGGCCCGCCTCGCGCAGATCGGCCAAGGCGCGGTCCAAGTCGCGAAAAAACTCCCCGCCCCGGATGTCAATGGCGATGGCCGCGCCGCCCGCGCCGCTCTTCTGCACCAAATCGGCAAAGGTGGGCAGCAAGGACGGAGGCAAGTTGTCCACGCAGAAATACCCCAGGTCTTCGAACGCTCGCAGGGCCAGAGTGCGTCCGGCTCCCGACTGGCCCGTCACGATGACCAAGCGTGCCGTCAACCGTCCCCCCTTCTCCGAGCTTATCATCAATCCCGGCCGTCGCCGCGGTCGCCGTCGCGCGGGGCGCCACGGTATTGTAGGATGAGACGAGGCTGGGCGCCAGGAGGCGACACGGACGGAGCAGGACTCTCAGGAATCGACACCCGAACCGCCCGCGGCAGGCTCGCGACGAAACCGCCATGAAGTCCGGCGGCACCGTCGGGCGGAGCGCTGGTACGGCGTACTGTTCGTGCTGACCGCCTTGGTGGTGGCCGCCGACCTGGCATTGGGCGACCGATTCTGGACGGGGATTGTGCGAGTATTGCAGCGCCTGCCGTAAATGCACGCCGCGGCATCCGTCCACGCCGGCGCCCGGACGTCGGGGACGGGGCTGGGCTTTGCCTTGCCCTCGTCACCACCGGCCCTCGGGACCCCGTGTCGGAGACAGGGAGGCATGAACAACGGGCATCGCGGCATCAGAGAACTCCCGCTCCCCAGATGTCGGGCTCGGCCTGGTGGCGGCCGTGGGCTTCACCCAGGCGACCGTGGCCTACATGATGGCCGTGGCCATCCCGCTGACCATCCTGCGCCTGGGCGGCGCCGCCTATGTGGTCGGATTGGGCATGACGGCTTGGGCGTTGGGGCGGTCGGTCATGGGCCTCTGGGGCGGGCGCCAATATGACCGCATCGGGGGCCGCCGCGGCTTGACCCTGGGCTTCGGACTGTTTGCGGCAGCCGCGGTGGGCTACGCCATCGCGCCCACGCCCGCGGTGCTGGTCCTGGTCCGCTTGGTGCAGGGCGTGGGAGCGGGGCTCTACTGGTCGGTGATGCTGTCCGTCGCCGGCGGCACCCAGATGGCGGCGACCCGCCTTCGCCGCCTCAGCGTCTTCAATGCTCTGGTGTCCGTCGGCGGCATTGTCGGCTCGCTGCTGGGCGGATGGCTGATGGCATTTGGCATCCATGTCAACATGGGCGTGGCGGCGGTCCTGTGCGTCGGATTGGTGGCGGTCGCCGCCCGCATCCCCCCAGGCGGCGCCGCCCCCGCAGCCCGACCGCCCGCCCATCCAGCGGGCCCGCCCGCCGGCCCTCTGTCCTCCGGCCGGCTGGCCCGCACCGCGCTCATTGTCGCCTGCTCCCAGCTCCCGGCCATTTTGTCGGTGGGGGCACTGCCGGTCCTCCTGGTCCGGGCGGGCATGTCGGCCCAAATCATCGGGGGGGAATACGCCGTCATCGTGGGCGGTACGCTGCTCGGGCAAGCGTGGCTGTTCGCCCGCGCCCATTCGCTGTCCTCGCGCCGCGCGCTGCATGCGCTCTATGTGTTGCTCGCCGCCGGCCTCACCGTGTTCCTGGCCTTCTCCGGCGTCGCCGCGCTCATGGTGGGGCTGGCCGTGGTCGGCATCAGCGTACAGTTGCTGGCCACCGTCTGGGTGAACGAGGTGCAAATTGCGGCGGGCCAGGGCCGGGTGGGTTCGGCCACCGGGGTCGTGCGGGCCACCAGCGACTTTTTGAGTGCGGCCACCTTCCCGTTGGTGGGCGTCGTGGAAGAGTACCTGGTCGCCGCCGCCGGCCTGCTCCTGACCATTGTGGCCGCCTCAGGCGTCGTGGTCTGGCGGAGCGGCGCCGCGCTGCTCGGCTCCCCGGCGCTCTATCCCTCTCGCCCTCGCGCGGCAGAGGGCGGCGGTCACGATCCGCGCCACGCCGGCTGACAGGGCCGCGCCGCGATAAACTCGCCGGGGGCGAGTGGCTGCGAACCGCTCAGGGCTCGCTCCAGGCCGCCGACTTGGGAGGCCGGGCCCGGTGCCGGCCCCGATCTTCCCTGCACGACGGCCCGGCGCGCCCGACCGCCCGTCCCGGCCGATGCGCTCAGGGGGCCGACGATCCGGAGACGGCCTGCTGCACCGCCGCCGAAAGAGCGGCCGGCGCCCAGTACACCGGTGCCTGGCCCGCCACCCCCGGCGTCAGGGGCACGGGTGCCGTCCCCGCTCCCACGGTGAACCACGAGCAGCCCTGGTCCTCCCAGTTCACGGTCACGGTGCGCGGAAATCCCGCCGCTCCGTACCGGAGACGCAGCACATCGTGCACCGGTGCCATCGCCGCCGGGCAGTGGTAGGTGCCCGGACGGACGCGGACGCCTCGCTCCAGCACCGCGACCAGCGCCTCGATCCGTTCGGAATTGTCCACGCGGACCGTATGCCGGTTCCCGCCGGCGGTCTCCGTGACGGTGAGGCGCGTGGCGCCGGGCCGCACGAGCGCCAGCGGCAGCCCGGCGGGCGGCCGAATCGCCGGTCCCGCGGCCGCGGCCGGCCCCGCCTGCGCGGGTGCTCCCGCAGGGCCTCCCAGATAAAGGAGGGCGGCGGCCGCCGCTCCCATCACCGCCATGGCCGCCAGCGCCGCGAGCCATGACCGGCGCGTGGGCCGTTCGACCCGCGCCGCGGGCAGCGTCCGCGCCGTAAAACGGTCTTGATCAAAGACGGCACCCACTGCCAGTCCGTCCAGGCGGCGCCGAAACCAGGCCCGCAGTTCGTCGGTGTCGTCAGGGTCGCGGCCCATCGCTCCCCACCTCCTCCTCGACGCGCCATAGACGCCGAAAGCGCTCCCGGGCCCGATGCAACCGCACCCGGACCGTGACCGGCGAGCAGCCTAGCTCCCGCGCGATGGCGTCGAGCGGCCAATCCTCCCAATAGAACAGCACCAGACACTCCCGCTCTCGAGGCGGCATGCGGAACAAAATCTCCGCAATCTGTTGGCGACGGACGATGGCGGCGGCCGGATCCTCCTCACCGCCCGCCTCCCGGTCCCGGTCGTCCGCCCACTGCACTCGGGGCCGCGCCTGCACGCTCCGCCAATGGTCCACCACCAGGCGGCCCGCCACCTTGTAGAGCCAGGCCGGCGTGATGCGCCGGTCCGGATGCCGCCGTCGGAACAGATACAGCCGCGCAAACGTCTCTTGAGCCAAATCCTGCGCCAAATCGGCATCGGCCAGCCTGAGGGTGAGGTAGCGCACCACGGCGTCACCGTGGCGATTCACCCACTGTGCGATTTCCTCGTCCAGATGGTCTCCCCGATGCAGTGCGCCGATGTGCCGCCCCTCCACTCTGGTCGACCGATTCCCCGCTCCGGCATCAGTCCGCCGGCTCGGGCCTGCGGTGGCGATGCGACCCCGCCGCGCCCACGCAGCCGGGCCCTGTTCGCCTCAACGCGCGGCTCGGGTCCTCCTGCGCCACCACGCCAGCGGGCCTGCCACCAAGGCGACGATGGCCGCCCAGGGGGATATCCACACCACGGCATCCAGAAGACCTCGGCCCACGACCGCCAAGGCCGCCAGCGATCCGGCCCAGACGCGGGCGAGCGGCACGGGCGGCCGGCGCGGCGGCACGGACACGACGGGCCGAAGAGACACCGTCAGTGTCCCCAACGCCACCTGCCGGTCCAACCCGGCCTGTTCCAGCTGCAAACTCTGCAGCGTCGCCTCGGCCTGGCTCAGGGCCTGCTCAATCTGGATCATGTCGGCGAGCGTGCCGGCTTGCTGAAACAGACGCTGATAAGCGGCCACTTCGTCTGTCATCGCCGCGATCTGCACGGCCAAGCCCGTGCTCTCCGCAGTGACGTCCACACCCGACTGGGTCAGATTGGCAAGCCGGCCGAAGCCTCCGAGGCTCGCGAGCGCGGAGGCCCAACGGGAGCGCGGAATCCGCAGCACGACGAGCGCGGTCTCCCGCGCGCCTCCCGAAGAGAGGTCCGCCTGCTGGACAAAACCCCCATCGTCGACCGTAAGGGTCTCCAGCCGGTCGGCCGCCCGGCGGACATGGCGCGTATAGACGGTGGCCGACGCCGTCTCCACCACCGCGCGGGCATCGGCACCGGGCGCGCGTTGGACGCCCACGGCGGCGTGCATCGCCGACGCCGCCGGCGGCGCCATGGAGGCCGCGCTCGCCCCGGCCGCCGCTCCGCCCGCCAGCGCCCGCACGCCCAGAATCCCCAACACCACCACTCCGGCGCCGAGGGCGATGCCCGCGGTCCACCCTTTGACGTGACGCCACCGTTCCGGCCGGCCGGCTCCCACCCTATCCCCCCGTTCGCTTCCCATAACGGGGGCCGGCCGCCAAATGTTTCCGCCGGCGTCGATCTCCTATTCCGGGTCCACCAGGTGCTCCCCGCGGGACAGTTTGAAGGCGGTCTCCGTCTCCCACTGCACGAGCCGCCGGTCGCGCTGGGCGGTGGTGAAGCGCACGCCGGCCAACAGCGGCAACGTGCCGGCCAGGCGGTCCCCCAGACGCTTTTGCAGGGACAGCGCGGCATCCAGCGCCTGCAGCGCGTGAAATCCCGCATCCTCCCGCCAAACCGACCGGCTCCAAGCCGCAATCACGGCGGATTCCGGACGGACCGTCAACAACTGGGCCATGTACACGGCCGCCTGATCGGTTTGCCCGTTGGCCATGGCCTCAACCCACCGAGCCTCGGCCGCCTGGGCGTCGGCGGGGGGGCTCACCGGCCCATGCTCGCCGGGCAGATAATGCCGGGGCAGATTGAGAAATCGGTTGAGGTAGCAGTACAACGCGCCGTGCAGGACGGCCCGATACAGAGCCCGGTCGGTCTCGGCGTCGTGACCGCCCAGCGCCTCGGCCAATCCCAGCACGCCGTTGGCGTTGGTGACCAGGTGGTGCACGGCATCCCAGTCATCCGCATTGGCCACCGGGAAGCGACCCAGGCGGCGCGCGGCGGCTTCAGCCAGGACCCGGGCCAACTCCGTCACCGGCGTGCCCCCAAAGTACGCGCCGGCCAAGCCGTGGGCGATGGCCTCCGGGTCCTCGCCCAGCAGCAGCCCCGCGGTGAGCGGGGGCGCGGTCGCGGGAGGCGTCTCCGCAGCCGCCAAGAGCGGCAGCAGCTCCTGCCAATCCAGGTCCTCCTCGTGCCGGAATCCGTCGGCGATGGGCTGCAACATGCCCACCAGAACCTCCACGGAGGTGGCGGGGTCGGCGGTCAAGTGGTCGGTGAGTTCCCGGGTCTTGTTGAGAAAGTCCAGGACATGGCCGGTCGACAAAAACACGTGCCGGGTGGCGGCTCGCAACAGCCACCGGAGCGCCTCCTCGGGTTCCGCGCCCCCGGCCAGCAGAGTCCTCAGGCATCGCTCGGCGCCCGCGGTTTCCCGCTCCTCCAAAAACTCCTCGAACCATTGGGCGAGCTGCGTCCGATCGGGGACCGGATCCGGCAACCGCATTTCGGGACGCTTCGGCGTCCGGGCGGAGATGTCCCCGGCGATGTGCCGCGCCCCATGAGCCAATGCCAGCACCTCTTCCTCCGGCGCGAAGGGCGCCTCGGCCAACACGTTCAGCACCGCCCCCAACACCACCAACCCCGACGACACCCCGGCCCGACTGTAGAGCAGCGCGATCCGCGCCATCCGCGCCGCGACGGTCTGACGGTCCATGCCCTCCGACTGCAGCGTGACCAGGGAGCGGGCGCGGAGAAAGGACCGCCCCTCCCGCATGCCTTCCTCCAGCCGCGTCCAGGCATGCGCCACCCGGCGCTCGCGGGTCGCCCCGCGGGGCGCCGCGCCCACCCGGATGGCGCCGTCCGCCGTCACCTCCACGTCATAGGTGGGCACATCATCGCCGCCGGCCGTGAAGCAGCCGCCGGAGTCGAGATCAAACCGCCAATGATGCCAGTGGCAGCGCAGCATGCCGTCGTCGACCGTGCCCTTGGTGAGGGGATACCCCATATGGGGACAGCGGGAATCCATGGCATGCACCGCGTCGCCCGTCCGGAGCAGCATCACCGGGGTGCCGCCGATCACGACGACCCTGTGGCCGCCGTCCGCCAGATCCTGCCTGTTGACGCCGGTCTCCACCCATTCGAAGGCTGTTCGTAACGACATGCGCGTCCTCCTCTGAATGTCTCGCATCGCGGATCCGCTGTCGCCACTGTATCGCGGCTTGGTCCGCACGACATCGGTCTGGGGTTGGATCTGCGCGGGCGCCCGGCGGATTGAGCGCCCGCCGCGGCCGCCATGGGCGCTTTGCCTCGCGCCGCCGTCCCCTCCCATCCGTTCCGCGCGGCTGTCCTTCAGGTGTTCCTTAGCGAAGCTTCCGGTGCCCTTGACCATTTCTTGACCATCCACCGGGCCTGAAATCCTATCCTGGGCGCAGATTTCATGCGTCCCGCGATGGGACTGGGGCAGTCGGTCGCCCTATGGGGAAAGCGGGTGGGATGATGAGTGACGAGCGAACATTGACGGTGGCCGAGGTGGCGGCGCGACTCGAACGCCTGCCGATGACCCGCTATCTGTGGGGACTGGTCTGGCTGGCCGGCGGCGCCTGGTTTGTCGAATCGCTGAGCGTCGGGGCGACGGGCGTCGTGCTGCCGGCGCTCAAACAGATATGGCACCTCACGCCGGGACAGACCGGCCTGCTGGCCGTGGCCTCAACGATTGGGGTGGTGATGGGGCTGCCGCCCGCCGGATGGCTCGCGGACCGGTTCGGTCGCGTGCGCCTCTTGACCGCAGGCATTCTCGTCTACAGCGGATTGACGGTGCTGTCCGCCGCCAGCACGGGGTTCGACATGCTGGTGGCACTGCGCTGGCTGGCCGGCCTCGGCATGGGCGCTGTCTTTCCCCTGCCCTATTCGGTGGTGAGCGAATGGGTCAATCGGCACCGGCGCACATGGCTCAGCGGCTTCTTGGACGCCGCGCTCTCCGTGGGCTACTTCGTGGCGCCACTGCTCGGCCTGCTGCTGATTCCAGCGTTCCCGGCGGCATGGGCTTGGCGGGTGTTTCTGGTAGCCGCCGGCCTCCCGTTGATCTACGCCCTCCTGGTGCGTCGCTACATGCCGGAATCGCCCCGGTGGCTCGTGCTGCAAGGCCGGACGCTCGAGGCGCGTCGCATTCTGGAAGCGGCGGAGAAGGCCAGCTGGGGCACGATGCGCCCCGCTGAATCCGAGAGCCCTCCCGTATCGGACCCTCCGACCGAGGCTGTCCCTGCGGCCGTCCCCTGGAACGAGTTGGTAGGCCGCACCCTTGTCAGCACGGCCGCGGCCACCGGCACCTTCTTCATGTTTTACGTCGTGATGACGTACACCCCGATGATATTTGCCCAGCTGGGTCTGCCCTACGCCACGTCGCTCGGGTTTGCGGCTCTGGTGACGGCCGCGGCCATACCGGGCAAACTCGTGAACGGCTATTTGTCAGAAATCTGGGGCCGCAAGGCGGTTTTCGGGCTGTTCATGGGCTCGGCGGCCGCCTGCGCCGCCCTCTTTGCCACCCTGCCCGCCTTGCCCGCGCTGGTGGCATCGGCCATGGGCATGTCCTTCTTCGGGACCGGGGCGTTCCCGGGCTTGAAGATGTACTACGCCGAGCAGTACCCGACCAGCCGCCGCGTCAGCGGATCCGCCTGGGTGGAGGCGATCGCGCGGACGCTGGGCGGTATCGTGGGGGCGGCGCTCATGCCCATTCTCTGGCATCAGGACGGACTTCGGGCGGCATTCAGCCTCATCGCCGCCGTCGCCGTCTTCGCGGTGCTGGTCATGGCCGTGGCGGGGCAGGAGACGCGCGGTCTCACCCTGGAAGCCATCCAAGCCCGCTACCGTGCCCGCCGACGCCGAAAGCCGGTGCCGCTCGCCGACCTGTAACGCCCGGCGGCGTCACGAGAGCGCCGCCGGGCGAGGGGGCAGCAGATAGCGTCGGATGGCCACCGCCAAGCCGTCCTCCTGCACGGTGGGCGCCACCACATCGGCGGCCGCCTTGGCCGCCGGATGGGCTTGGCCCATGGCAATCCCGAGCCCCGCCCACGCCAGCATGTCGGCGTCGTTCTCGCCGTCTCCGACCGCCGCCACCGCATGCCGGGGAATCTCGAGGCACGACGCCACGCGGGCCAAGGCGCGCCCTTTGCCCGCCTGCGCCGGCAGCACCTCCAAGTAGTCCCGCTGCGAGCTGACCAGCCGCACACCCGCCAAGTCCAGCGCGTCCAGGTCGGTGCGCAGGCGCGCCAACCGTTCCGGGGTATCTTGGATCAGAATTTTGATGGGCGGGACCGGCCAGTCGGTGAGTTCCGCCGGTCTCCGCACCCAGATGGCCACGTGGTTGCTTTCCACGTAACGCCGTACGCGGTCGTCCTCTTGGGACGCCCACACTTCTTCGCCCACGTAAATCTGCAGGAGATAGTCGTCACGAAGCGCCCGCTCCACCACCCGCCGCGCCGGCAGATCCGGCAGCGTGTCCAGGAACCAAAACTTCCGTCCCGGCAGCTCCGCCACGCCGGCGCCGTTGTAACAAATGACCGGACCCGGCACCAACGCCAAGTTCTGCGCGTACCGCTCCGCCGACTGCACCATGCGCCCCGTGGCCAGGATGACTCGAATGCCGCCGGCCTGCGCCGCCGCCAGCGCGTCGCGCACCGCCGGTGTAATCCGATCGCCCGGCAGCATCACCGTGCCATCCAGGTCCACGGCCAGCAGCCGAATGTCTACCGCGCTATCCAACCCACCACCCCCGCCACCATGGACAGAATCACCGCGCCCACCAGGGCGGGCACAAATCCGTTCACATAAAAGCCCGGCACCACGGAACTCACCAGCCACAGCAACAGGGCCGAGACGACCCAGCCAAACAAGCCCAGAGTGAGGATGTTGAGCGGAAGCGTCAACAACCGCACCACCGGGCGGACGAAGATGTTGACCAAGCCCAGCACCACCGCCGCCCAGACGGCTGGCCACACCCCCACGGCCCCAATGCCGATGCGCAGCTGGGTCACCAGCAGCAGCGTGAGCGCCGTGGCGACAAAGACCCAAAAGCGGCGTCTCACCGCGAAGCCCCCCTCGTACTCAGATAAGCCTGCACGGCCTCGGCCGCCTTGGACGTCATGCCCGGCACCCGGGCCAATTCCTCCCCACTGGCCGCGGCCATGGCGTCCAGGTTGGGAAAGGCGGCCAGGAGCGCCTTCTTGCGCTTCGGGCCAATGCCGGGCACGTCATCCAGCAGTGAGCGCAGGTTGCGCTTGGTGCGCAGATCCCGATGAAACGTGATGGCGAACCGATGCGCTTCGTCTCGCAGATGGCGCAGCAGCTTGAGCGGCGGAGAATCCCAGGTGAGAATGATGGGTTCCGCCTCGTGCGGCTGGAACAGCCATTCGTGCTGCTTGGCCAGCCCGAAGATGGGGACGTCGACCCCAATCTCCTCCAGGACGCGCACGGCCGCCGAGAGCTGCCCGCGCCCGCCATCGACGATGACCAAGTCGGGAAAGAGCGCGAACCGTTTCAAGTCGGGCCGGTTCTGCTGTTCGGCCAGCTCCCGGTGCGTGAAGCGGCGTCGAATCACCTCGGCCATGGACCGGAAGTCGTCGGGTCCCTCGACCGTGCGAATCTTGAACCGCCGGTACTGGGACTTGTCCGGGCGGCCGTCGGTGAACACCACCATGGACGCCACCGACTCGGTTCCCTGGGTGTTGGAGATATCGTAGCACTCCATCCGCCGCGGCAGCCGCGGCAATCCCAGCGCATGCTGCAACCCCAGCAGGGCATCATCCCGATCCCGGTCCTGGATCTCGAGGCGACGCTTAACCTCGTCCCGTGCCAGCGCCGCATTCTCGCTCACCATGGCCAAGAGCCTGGCCTTCTCACCCCGCCGCGGAACCGCGACGTGCACGGCGGCCCCACGCTTCTCGCGCAGCCAGGCCGTCAACGTCGCCGCGTCGTCCGGCTCCACCGGGACCAGGATTTCCCGCGGCACCGACCGCGCGTTTTGGTAGTACTGGACCAGAAAGGCGCGGGCCAATTCGGCCGGCTCCTGATCCTCCACGCCTTTGAGTTCCAGTTGCTGGCGACCGATGAGCCGGCCGTCGCGGATGCTGAACACATGCACCAGCGCCATCGGGCCCAGGACCGCCCAGGCCACCGCGTCCAGCTCCCGTCCGGCCGTGGAAGCCACTTTCTGCTGGGCCGTGATGGCCTCCACCGCCTTGAGCTGGTCGCGCAGCTCGGCCGCTCGCTCGAATTCCATCCGATCGGCCGAGGCCTCCATCTGGGCGCGCAGGTCCACGACCACGTCGTCGCCGTGACCCTCCAGCAGCCGCTCCACCCGTCCCATCATCGTCCGATAGGTGTCTTGATCCACCAAGTTGTGGCAGGGCCCCTGACAACGTCCGATGTGGTATTCAAGGCAAGGACGCGGGGTGTTTTTAAACTTTTGATTGCTGCAGTTGCGGATGGGAAACACCCGGCGCAGCATGCGGATGGTCTCGCGCACGGCGCCGGCCCGCGGAAAGGGGCCGAAATAGCGCCCCCCGTCGTCCTGCGGCCGTCGCGCCACCAACAGTCGGGGATACGGTTCCTCCCAGGTGATGCGCAGATAGGGATAGGCTTTGTCGTCCTTCAGCTGGATGTTGTACTTGGGCTGGTGGCGCTTGACCAGCGTGGCCTCCAGGATGAGCGCCTCCACCTCGGTGTCGGTGACGATGACGTCCAACTCACTCACGCGCCGCATCAACGCCGCCACCTTGGGCGCCAACCGACCGGGGTCCTGAAAGTACGACCGGACTCGGGCCCGGAGCGACAGCGCCTTGCCGATGTAAAGAATCTGGTCTTCGGCGTCCTTGAACAGGTACACCCCGGACCGCTCGGGCAAGCTTTTCACCCGGGCCAGCAACTCACCGTCGGGACTCATAAGCCTCCGCCTCCGGTTCGTGGGGCTCGCCCCGGAAATAAGGACGCAAAAACTGGCCCGTGAACGACGCGGGATTGTCCGCCACCTCTTCGGGCGGCCCTTCCGCAATCAAACGTCCGCCGGCATCCCCGCCCTCCGGACCCAGATCGATGATCCAGTCGGCGGTCTTAATGACGTCGAGATTGTGCTCAATGACCAAGACCGTGTCACCCTGGTCCACGAGCCGTTCCAGCACCCGGAGCAGGTGGGAGATGTCCTCACTGTGGAGCCCGGTGGTGGGCTCGTCCAGGATATAGAGGGTGCGCCCGTCGGAACGTCGCGCCAGTTCCGTCGCCAGCTTGACGCGCTGGGCCTCGCCTCCCGACAGTGTGGTGGCGGGCTGGCCGAGACGGATGTAGCCGAGGCCCACGTCGCGCAGCGTCGCCAGCTTGCGGACCAGCCGCGGCACGGCCCGGAAAAACTCCACCGCCTCGTCCACGGTCATATCCAGCACGTCGGCGATGCTCTTGCCGCGGTAGTGCACCTCCAGTGTCTCCCGATTGTAGCGGCGGCCCTTGCACACCTCGCAAGGCACGTATACGTCCGGCAGAAAATGCATCTCAATCTTCAGGATGCCGTCCCCGCGGCACGCCTCGCACCGCCCGCCCCGCACGTTGAATGAAAAGCGCCCCTGGCGGTAGCCGCGCACGTTGGCCTCGGGCGTGCCGGCGAACAGCTCGCGCACCAAATCAAAGGCGCCGGTGTACGTGGCCGGGTTGGACCGCGGCGTGCGCCCAATGGGGCTCTGGTCAATGGCAATCACTTTGTCCAGGTGCTCCTGCCCCTCGAGGCGCTCATGCGCGCCGGGCCGCCGGTTCCTCGCCCCGTTCAGTTCCATTTCCAAGCGCCGACGAATAATGTCGTTGACGAGGGTGCTCTTGCCCGACCCCGACACGCCGGTCACGACGACGAACAGGCCGAGGGGAATGGAGACGGTCAGCCGCTTCAGATTGTGAGCGTCGGCGCCCACCACCGTAAGCCGGCGCCCATCGGGCCGGCGGCGCCGTTCGGGCACCGGAATGCTGCGTACCCCGGCCAGGTATTGACCCGTCAGACTGTGCGGATTGGCCATCACCGCCTGCGGCGGCCCGGCCGCCACGACTTCACCCCCGTAGGCGCCCGGACCGGGTCCGATGTCGATCAGCCAATCCGCCGAGCGCATGGTTTCCTCGTCGTGCTCCACCACCATGACCGTGTTGCCCAAATCGCGCAGGCGCTTCAACGTGGCGATGAGTTTTTGGTTGTCCCGTTGGTGCAGACCGATGGACGGCTCATCCAGGATGTACAGCACCCCCACCAGCGACGAGCCGATCTGCGTGGCCAGCCGAATGCGCTGCGCCTCTCCCCCCGACAGGGATCCCGCCGCCCGCGACAGGGTGAGGTACCCGAGACCCACGTCCACCAAAAACCCCAGCCGCTCCAAAATCTCTTTCAGGATGGCTCGGGCGATGGTCGCTTCACGCTCGGTCAGTGCCAACTCCTGGAAGAATCGCCGGGCTTCCACGATGGACAAATCGGTCAGATGCGATATCGATAGACCGCCCACCAGCACGGCCAGTACGGCCGGCTTGAGACGCCGGCCGTGGCACACGGGGCACGGCACCTCCCGCATGTACTCCTGAATTTCCGCCTTCTGGCTCTCGCTGTCCGTTTCCCGAAAGCGGCGTTCCAGGATGGGGATCACTCCCTGGTAGCGAATGAACTGGCGACGGTGCCGGCCAAAGGCCGTCTCGAACTCAAACGGCGTCTCCGCCGGCGCACCGTGCAGCACAATCTGCTGCTGCTCGGGCGCAAGGTCCCGCCAGGGGCGGTCCAGCGGAATGTCAAACTGGCGACACACCGCCTCCAGCAGATCGGGATAGAACCGGGAGGCGCTGACGAAAAACGGCGCCACCGCCCCGCCCTGAATGGAGCGTGCGGGATCGGGGATGATGAGGTCGATGTCCAGCTCCAGGCGGGATCCGAGCCCGGTGCAGGCCGGGCAGGCTCCGTAGGGGGCGTTGAACGAGAACAGGCGCGGGGTCAGCTCCTCCAGGGAAATGCCGCACGCCGGGCAAGCGAGATCCCGACCAAACACCATCGGCTCGCCTGTTTCCGGCTCACCAATCTCCACCACCCCACCCGACACGTCCAACGCCGACTCGATCGACTCGGCCAGCCGGGCCTGAGCATCGGCCCGCACCACCACCCGGTCCACCACCACGCTCAGCGTGTGCTTCTTGTTCTTTTCCAAAGGCGGCACGGCATCCACCTGGTACAACTGCCCGTCCACACGGACCCGGGTGTATCCCTGCCGCATCAGATCCTCCAGCACTTTCTCGTGCGTGCCCTTACGGCCACGCACCAAGGGGGCCCGAATCTCGAGCCGGGTGTCGACCGGCCATTCCATCACCCGGTCGACCATCTGCTCCACGGTCTGTTGGCTCACCGGCTGGCCGCACTGCGGGCAATGGGGCCGGCCGACCCGGGCGTAGAGCAGCCGGAGGTAGTCGTAAATCTCCGTGACCGTACCCACTGTGGAGCGGGGGTTGTGGGACGTGGTCTTCTGGTCGATGGAAATCGCGGGCGACAGCCCTTCGATGCCGTCCACGTCGGGCTTGTCCATCTGGCCCAGGAACTGGCGGGCGTAGGACGACAGCGACTCGACATAGCGCCGCTGGCCCTCGGCGTAAATGGTGTCAAAGGCCAACGACGACTTCCCGGAGCCGGACACGCCGGTGATCACCACCAGACGGTCGCGGGGGATTTCCAGGGTGATGTTCTTCAGATTATGCTGGCGCGCTCCGCGCACCACGATGGCGCCCCTAGCCACGGCGGCCCCCTCCCGACACCGACCGCACCGGCCGCTGGCTCTCCAGCTCCATCAGCAGGTCGCGGAGCGCCGCCGCCCGTTCGAACTCCCAGTGGCGCGCCGCTTCTTTCATGTCCTTGCGCAGCTGGTTGGCCATCTTCAGGCGTTCGCGCCCGTTGAGTTCGCGGATGGGCTTTTCCACCAACACTTGGTCGGTCACTTCTTTGGTGGCCGCAATCACGTCGCGCACGGCCGTCTGCACGGACACGGGCGTAATGTGATGCTCTTCGTTGAACGCGCGCTGTATGGCGCGTCGGCGTTCGGTCTCGTCGATGGCCCGCTGCATGGAGTCGGTGACGTGGTCCGCGTACATGATCACATGGCCATGCACATTGCGCGCCGCCCGCCCGATGGTTTGCACGAGCGACGTCTCCGACCGCAGGTAGCCTTCCTTGTCCGCGTCGAGAATGGCCACCAATCCGACTTCGGGCAAGTCCAGTCCTTCACGCAGCAGGTTGATGCCCACCAGGACGTCAAATTCACCCAAGCGCAGGTCGCGCAGAATCGCCATGCGCTCGAGGGTGTCGATGTCGGAATGCAGGTAGCGCACCTGCACCTGATGTTCACGCAGATATTCCGTCAAGTCCTCGGCCATGCGCTTGGTCAGGGTCGTCACCAAGACACGGTACGATTGAGCGACTTGACTCCGAATCTCGCCCAGCAGGTGGTCAATCTGGCCCCGCGTCGGCACCACCTGCACCGGCGGGTCCAAAAGGCCCGTGGGGCGAACGATCTGCTCCACCACCCGATCCGCCCGCTGCATCTCATAGGGGCCCGGGGTGGCCGAGACGAACAGCACCTGATCCACCCGGGCGATGAATTCGTCGAAGGTCAGCGGCCGGTTGTCGTAGGCCGACGGCAGCCGAAAGCCGTGGGCCACAAGCGAGTCCTTGCGGGAGCGATCGCCGTGGTACATGCCGCGCAACTGGGGAACGGTCACGTGCGACTCGTCGATAATGGTGAGAAACGGGCCCTGAAAGTAGTCCAGCAGGGTATAGGGCGCCTCGCCGGCCTTGCGGCCGGTCAGGTGCCGCGAGTAGTTCTCAATGCCCGGGCAATGCCCCACTTCTTCCAGCATCTCCAAGTCATACAAGGTGCGCTGCTCCAGTCGCTGCGCCTCCAGGTCCAGTCCGGCCGCTTTCAGCTCCGCCAGCCGCTCGCGAAGTTCTTCGCGAATGGCCGTCAGCGCCGGCCGCATGCGCTCCTGGCGCGTGGCGTAGTGGGACGCGGGGTAGATGCCCACGTGCTGACGCTCGCCCAACACTTCGCCGGTCAACGCATCAAACTCGCGGATGCGCTCAATGGTCTCCCCGTCCAGCTCCACGCGAATGGCCTGCTCCGATTGGTTGGCGGGGAAGATCTCAATGACATCTCCCCGCGCGCGAAACTTGCCGCGGACAAAGTTCACATCGTTGCGCTCGTAGCGAATCGCCACCAAGCTCCGCAGGATGTCGTTCCGCTCCCGTTCCATGCCGACCCGCAGCGAGTACACCTGCTCCTTGTAGTCCTCGGGGGAACCGAGCCCGTAGATGCATGACACCGACGCCACGATGACCACGTCATCGCGCTCAAACAATGACGACGTGGCGGAATGCCGGAGCTTGTCAATCTCGTCGTTGATCTGGGCATCTTTTTCAATGTAGGTGTCGCTCTGCGCGATGTACGCCTCGGGCTGATAGTAGTCGTAGTAACTGACGAAATACTCCACGGCATGCGTGGGCAAAAACGCCTTGAGCTCTCCGGCCAGCTGCGCCGCGAGCGTCTTGTTGGGCGCAATGACGAGCGTCGGCAGTCCCACGCGGGCAATGGTGTGCGCCATCGTAAACGTCTTGCCGGACCCGGTCACGCCCAGCAGCACCTGGCGGCGAGCCGGGCCGGAAAATCCTTCCGCGAGCGCGGCAATGGCCTTGGGCTGGTCGCCCGCCGGCTGGTATGGCGCCTGAACCTGAAACGTTGCCATGTGGCTCCCCCTTGAGCATGCAACCGGTGAACGCCGATCCGGTCTATTGTATCGCGCCCGCAGGGCCGCTTCCAAGAGGCGAGGAGGCGCTCAGTCATTGTCCCGTGCGCCGGACGCCCAGAGCGCCGACCCTCTGCCTGCCCCTCAGCTGCGCCGAGCCGCCCGGCCGCAGGTTCATCCGTCGGCACCCAAAGTGTAGCACAGACGTTCGTACTTGGCCGATGGGCGCATGCGATCCGTCCCGCAGACACCGATGCAGCGGCATGTCTTGCCGGATTGGACAGCGGGGCGACGCATCGACCGGACGGACGCCGATCGGGCGGAGAGGGCGACTGCGGCATCCCCCGCGGCGTTCGTCGCGTCTCGCGTGTTCCTATGGGCATTTCGGGTTGCGGGCATGCCGATCCGGCCGGCGGAGGACGCCGTGGTCTGGGCACGCCGGTTGCCCCCCGAAGGAGCGCGGATCCTCCGGGTTGAGGTGACGAGGGCTCGCCCGCCGAGCCTCCGGCGTCCGCAACGATGCAGATTCCCGCGGCCCCTCTAGCGGCCGGCCCACCGTTCGCGGTATGGTCGTCTCAGCGTCCACAAAATCCGAAGGCGCCCGCCGGTCGCCGTCTTCAGGAGGGTGCCGATGCGCGTCGAGGTGAAACCTTATGACGACGCCTGGCCCGCCCACTTCCGTGCGGAGGCCGCCCGCCTGGCGCCGCTGTTCGGCGCGGAGCTCATGGCCCTTCATCACATCGGAAGCACGGCGGTGCCAGGTCTCGCCGCCAAGCCCGTCATCGACATGATGCCCGTCGTGCGGCGCATTGAGGCGGTGGACCGGGCAGCGCCGGATCTGGCCGCGATGGGCTACGAGGGACTCGGGGAAAACGGGTTGCCCGGCCGGCGGTATTTTCGCAAGGGGGGCGCGGCACGAACCCACCAAATTCATGCCTACGCCTTTGACCATCCCGACGTGCTGCGTCACCTCGCGTTTCGAGACTTCCTGCGGGCTCGGCCGTCCGTGGCCAAGGAATACGGCCGGTTGAAAGGCCGCTTGGCGCGGACCTTTCCGCAGGATATGACCGAATACGTGGCGGGCAAGGATCCGTGGATCCGGGCCACCGAGGCGCGGGCGCTGGCTTGGTGGGCTCAGGTGCCCCTCCTGGTCATCAACGGGACCGTCGGCGTGGGCAAGACGACAGTGGCAACGTTGGTGGCCGACGGCTTGGCCGCACGGTCCATCCCCTATGCCGCAGTGGATTTCGACGCCCTCGCCGACACCAATATCCGGTCACCCTGGGACCCCTTCGCCTTCGGTCTCGGCCTCGCCGTCCTGGACGGGCTGTGGCTCAGGGCCCGGGCTCTCGGCGCACGGGTGCTGGTGATAGCGGGCGTGGTGGAAACGCGCGAAAGCCGGGACGCCCTCACCGGGACAGTCCCCGGATGCCGGCCGACTATAGTGCGCCTGCGCGCTCCGGCCGCGGTCGTGCAGGAGCGGCTCCGCCGGCGCATGGGCCCCGGCGCGTCCCTGGATTGGCATCTGAGCCGCCTGACGGAGTTGGACGCCATCTTGGATCGGGCGGCCGTGGACGACGCCGTGGTCGAGACGGCAGGGATGGCGCCCGAGGAGGTGGCCCGGCGGGTGCTGGATCTTTGGCGCCCCGCCGACGTCATGGCCTGACGCCCGGCCGCGGTCGCTTCGTCCAGGCGCACACTCGGTCGGCGGTCACACGCCGGTCGAATTGACCGAGAGACCCGGCCATATAGCCGCGTCGGCGGTTCGAATGCAGCCCGGAAGCGGCCGACCGCGTTCAGCGCGGTCCGGTGCTAAGCGGTAGCCCCGGACGGTGATGAACGTCAGGTGGGCGCCGGAATGGGGGACCTCCCGCCGCCCCGTCAGCCGCGTCCCCGGCGGTCCGTCCGTCAGATCCACCCAGCGCGTGAGTTCCGCCACCTCGCCGCCGGCGCGTTCCGCAGTGCCATCCGCCGTGAGGGCCGGGACCCAGCGGAGGCGGGGATGGTCCAGCCTGGTGGGGGCCAGCTTCGCCGTCAGCGGATGCCCCACGCAAACCCGCACGTGGCGGGTGGCGCCATGGGCCACAACCTTGGGTCAACAGCCCGCGCGGTCGGCCCGGCCGATGACCTCGGTGACGAGGGGGTCGACCGGGAGTGGCGTCAGCGCGGCATCCAGCAGGGCCATGTGGTCCGTGGCGGTGCCCGACCCGGCGTTCCCGGGCCGCAACCGGCCGGCGAGGGGTTCCCCCGTCGCATCCAAGAACGCCCGCCAGGGGTAGAAGCCGAAGCCCCGCTTGGAAGGGACGCCGCCCCTTCTTTGTCCGCGTGCGCCGTGATCACGGTCCCATCGATATCGATGACATAATATCCGGGATCCAGCCCCGCCGCCCACGCCGGGCGGCGGCCCGCGCCGCCGCGACCCGGTCCCACGCGGCGGCGGCATCCAACGCGCGGGGCGTCCGCCACAGCGTGGCCACCCAGGTCACGGCGCCGAAGACCGCCGGCTACCGCGCCAGGACCTCCAAAGCGGAGGTGGTGGCCCCATCCGCAATCGCGGCGGCCACATGCGTGAGAATCTGTCCGCGGTCATGCCCCCGCTCGCGCTGTTTGGTCCCGGCCACGGCGGCGGACAGTCCGGCCGTCCACCCGAGGCGGTCACCAACATCCAGGAGGAGGCGCGCGCCGACCTGGGGCACAATCTGGTCGGTGCCGCACGCGATGGAGACCCGGGGTCGGGGTGTGGTAGACGGCCTCTATCCAGTGCCCTCCTGGGCGGGTCGAATGGCATCCGGATAACCCCATGCCCCATGATCCCGCATCAGGCAGGCAATTGCGCGTCTGCGGTCCCCCTTCTCCATGCCCTTAATGCAAGAGCTGGGTTAAGGCTTCCCGGCCCACCCGCGCAAGTCCCCGTATGGGGTGAGGTCG
>DAHVOH010000389.1 GCA_027318915.1 Clostridiales bacterium | reverse complement strand
CCGGGTCAGCGCGACGGCTTGAGCCCTTGGCATGCCCGGAGCGTGACCGCCTCACGCGGCGCGCCCCCATTCCAGTCTTGTGCTGGGCTGGCGCTGCGGTACGGGTGCCAGCATGGTGGAGGACTGGCTGACCCGAATCGGGTGACCGCTGTTCTGCAACTTACTCCCCAGGTACAGTTGCCGCGTGACTCGATGGTGTTGTGGGGCACCGAGAGGTACCGTTGTCGGCGTGTGGCGAGCGGCGTGCAAGATCTTTCTCGAATCCGGGGAGGCGGCAGTCCTCGCGGAAGCCGCATGCTTGGCCGCGATCTGTCCGGAGCCACATCCGCGGCGGGGGTGCTTACGTGCGGTGGCTGCGGCAATGGATACCCTGGCGGCCGGCGACGGCCTCTTGTTGCAGCCGGCGTTGGCCAGCACAGCGCGCCAGGCCGCGCGACGCCACGTGCTGCAGCAGATCGTACGCATCCGCCATAACAGCGGGAACTGACACTGGGCATGGA
>DAHVOH010000388.1 GCA_027318915.1 Clostridiales bacterium | reverse complement strand
CCGGGTGCGCCGCCGGAACTGGCTCGGGCACCCCGTGGACCTTGAACTTCAAGTCCATGAGGCTGCGAATCGAAAAATGCACCGCAGTGCTGATCTTGTGGATCTGGCGTCCGGGGCGGGACGTCGCGGTCATGGAGGCCGACAGTACGCCGGCGGCGAGCCTGCCGCGCTGGGAGGCCCGGTCTATTCCGGTCCCTTCAGTTTCGCCGCCACGCGCCGGTAGGCCTCGCGAAAGGGAATGCCCTCGCGCACGACCAGGCGATTGGCTTCCTCGGCGGCGTGGATGGCCGGGTCCAACCGGATGCGCTCGGTTCGGAACGAGAGCGCGTCGAGCGCACCGGGCAGGATACCGAGCGTCTCCAGCGCCAGATCGATGGCGCGGAACAGCGGAAACTTCAACAGCTGCAGATCGCGTTGGTAGCCCGACGGAAGCTTGGCACAGATGGCCAAGGCCTCCAGCAGGCATGCCTGGGCGGTGGCCGAGCGGCCACGGATCAGCT
>DAHVOH010000387.1 GCA_027318915.1 Clostridiales bacterium | reverse complement strand
CCAAGCCGTTCTCCGAGGATGATCTTCTCGGAGCCGTGCGCAAGTATTACCCCGAAACCGCCGAGAGCTCGCTCGGCCGGGAGGGAGCGCCGTGATCTCTGAGGAGCATTTCTGACTGCCATGGCCAAGATCCTGATCGTTGATGATTCGCCTACGGAAGTTCACATCCTGCGTTCCGCGCTGGTCAAGTACGGCCACAGCATCGTGACCGCGACCTCGGGCGAGGAAGCCCTCGAGGTGGCCCGCATCGAGCGTCCTGATCTCATCCTCATGGATGTGGTCATGCCGGGGATGAACGGGTTCCAGGCCACCCGCAAGCTGTCCCTCGACCCCGAGATGAAATCGATTCCTGTGATCGTCGTGAGCAACAAAAGCCAGGAGACCGATCGCATCTGGGGGATCCGTCAGGGAGCCAAAGACTATCTGACCAAGCCGGTTTCTGAGACCACGCTGATCGAAAGCGTACGCAAGGTTCTTGGTGGCAGCGGTGGACACTGATCTG
>DAHVOH010000386.1 GCA_027318915.1 Clostridiales bacterium | reverse complement strand
CTCGCTCGAGGCGGAGAACCAGAAGCTGCAAGACCAGATCCTCGGGCTCGAACGTCAGCATGCATCGGATATCGCTGGGCAGCGAGAGTACGCTGCGCTCCAACGGCTGCTGGCTACCGAGAGGCTCCCGTCGATCGCCTCCCTGCCCGCCGTCCCCGCAGAGGTGACAGCCCAGAACGTCTCGAACTTCGCCGCGACCGTCAACATCGACAAAGGCAGGGACCAGGGGGTGACGCTGGGGGATCCCGTCGTCGGGCCGGGAGGGCTCGTGGGCGTGGTGGTGACAGCCACGCGCGGCACCGCGACGGTGCGCCTGCTCACGGACGGGAAATCCGCGATCGGTGTCTCCTTCGGCCACCAGCAGGCGGCGACGCTCGATGGTGCGGGAGCAGGCCGGCTCCTCCAGATCCAGTACGTGCCGTCCACAGCTCGGATCTCCCGCGGTGAGCTCATCTCGACGAGCGGGCTCCAGGGGGGTGCCCTGCCGCCCGGCATCCCGGTC
>DAHVOH010000385.1 GCA_027318915.1 Clostridiales bacterium | reverse complement strand
GGCCACCTCGGCGCTCACGAAGCTCGTCAGGTCGGAGGCCTTGATCTCCTGCGACTTCACCTCGGTGACCGACGCGAGCTTGCGCAGCTTGGTCAGCAGGCCGCTGCCGCGCGGCCCGCCGCCGTGCACCAGCACCAGCGCGATGTCCTCGGCCGGCGCTGCGCCGTAGGAGAGGATCCCGTCGTAGCAGTCGTCGGGCAGCCCCTCGAGACCGCGCACGATGACGCAGCGGGTCGAGGAGAACAGCGACGGGGCAGCCATCTCCCCCAGGCTCGCCAGCGTCAGGTCGGAGGCCTCGGAGTCGGCGATCTCGGCCTCGGTGTCGAAGGTCTTCACGGCCGCCCGCACACCGGCGACGGTGCGCTCGCTGAGGAACTCCTCCTTGCCGGTGACGAGGATGATCCGGCCGAGGACCTGCGCTGCGGTGGGGGTGGAAGCCATGGTGGGGCAACCCTAGCCGCGACCGCGGACAGCGATCCCGTCGTCCGTCGCGAGCACCAGC
>DAHVOH010000384.1 GCA_027318915.1 Clostridiales bacterium | reverse complement strand
GATCTGGTGGTCAGCAAGCCGCTGTTCCCCGTACTGCGGGAAGGCGTGGACGTGAAGCTCGAAACGGGAGCCTACCAGGATCCGGCCGGACTGATCTGGGCCAACGGTGGCATGGATCGGGGGACTCTCAAGAAAGCCTTGGCGCAGGTGTACGAGGCCGTGGCGGATCGGCTGATGCTGGAACGGAGGGGTCAAGATGCCATCACCCGATGAGCAACCGCAAGGCGTTGCCCTGGATGATGAACAGTTGTGCGCAGTCGAGATGGCTCTGCGGGAACCCGTCTCCGTGATAACCGGCCCGCCGGGTACCGGCAAGACCACCATTCTACGGGAAGTGGTCGCCCGGGCCGAGGCCACGGGCGCCGATCCGGAGAACGACGTTCTGCTAACGGCCCCCACCGGCCGGGCCGCCCGGCGGATGACGGAGGCCACGGGCGCCCAGGCCTGCACCATCCACCGGCTGCTGGAATATCACCCCAGGGAGGGGTTCCGCCGGAACGGG
>DAHVOH010000383.1 GCA_027318915.1 Clostridiales bacterium | reverse complement strand
GGATTTTCTTGGGCGCTGACACCTACTACTACCACGCCCAAGGAGGGCATGACGATGTGTAACTGTGAAGTGGAGAAGATTGTGGAGTTCCTTGAGGAACAAGGCGGCGGGTTTGGTGCCCACCATACCCTCTACTTTGACCCTGTTGGGGGGACATTCGTCCTGGAGAGTATCGAGGTTGAAATCAATGAAGGGGATGTGTCCCGGGTGGACCTGGATTCCCAGGCGGCTTATGAGTGGTGTATCCGCACAGCCGGGATGGAGCCCGTTGCTGCGGCCCGGGCCATTATTGGTGCCGACGAGGACACGCCGCGGTGAACGCGCCGATGGCCGAGGCATCCCCGGCCCTCCTGGCCGTGGTGGCCGAGGATCGTGTCACGGCTTTACTGTACAAGGTCGGCGACGGCTTTCTTATGGAGACCGTCGTCTGGCCCGCCGTGTGGGGCACGCACTCACTTTTCCGCAGAGATTTGACTAAGGACGAGGCCCGGACCTGGCTCTCC
>DAHVOH010000382.1 GCA_027318915.1 Clostridiales bacterium | reverse complement strand
TTTGGCCTGCCACCCCGGCTTGCGGGGGGGGCGGTCGGGCGCGATCACTTGCAGGGCGTGAGTTCTCGGCTTGCCGTCGTAAGACCAGCGCACCGTGCGGCGATCATCCGTCGGGTCGAACTCCAAGGTCACCTGCTGGTACACGGGCAAGACCGGCACCATCTTCTCGTCGCAGGGCAGATCCTTGCGCGGGAGGTAATACGGCACCCGATGGGGGTGCAGGTCCTGCGCGTCAGTAGGTTCGAGATGGTGTCCTGTTGAATCTGGCCCGCACTGGGGTGGCCGGCCGCCATGGCGTGTTCGCGCACGTAGCGGGCGAGGAGCGCCTCGGCCCAGAACTCGGGGGCCCAGCCCACGTCTTTCGTTTTCGGCAGGCGAGGCTCCCGATCCACTCCCGGGCTTCCGCAGTGATGCACAGCGAGCGTCCCGCCCGCAGACGCCCGAATCTTGGGCCGCGTCCCAGAAACGAGAAAGCCCCGCACATCAAGCGGGGCATCAAAGTTT
>DAHVOH010000381.1 GCA_027318915.1 Clostridiales bacterium | reverse complement strand
AGCAGGTTCTTGATGTCAGCGCGGGAGAGCTCCTGCCCGCCCGCACTCTGCTTGATGAGGAGTACCAGCTGCTCGAAGGCGAGCTCCGCGCTTGCCGCATGCACACTCGTGATCGAGCCCGGATGACCGGAGTTGACGTTCCGAAGGTAATCGAACGCTTCCTCCGATCGCAGCTCGGCGAGGAGGATCCGGTCGGGCCGCATGCGAAGACAGGACTCGAGGAGGCGCTTCGGGGTTACCTGCGCAAGCCCCTGCCCGTCCTTGCTGTAGTAGAGCCGCACGTGGTTCGGATGCCGATCGAGCACGAGCTCACGGGCATCCTCGATGGTGATCAACCGCTCCTCGCTCGGGATCTCCCGGATCAGTGCCTTCGTCCAGGTGGTCTTCCCCGACCCCGTCGGTCCCGAGACGATGATGTTCCGCCTCGAGCGCACCGCGAGACGCATGAACGCCTCGTAGTCGTGCACCGCGAGCAGCCGCAGCAGCTGGGATTCGGTCTCATCA
>DAHVOH010000380.1 GCA_027318915.1 Clostridiales bacterium | reverse complement strand
GGCCCGGACTGTGGGAGGCGTTGCGCGCGGTCTTCCCCGAGCTGGCCGAGGCGGTCGTCCCGCACGCGGACACGGTGAACCGGCTGCTGGCACGCATCGAACCGGAGCAGTTGGAGCGGGCGCTGCGGGAGCAGATCCGCTCCCTGGTGCGGCACCGCAAGTTGCAGGGCTTCCTGGTACGCCATCACTATGTCATTGCCATCGACGGGCAGCAGAAGCTGGGCCGGGACTGGTGCTGGGCGGAGGAGGCCCTGCACTGGCGCCACGGGGAGGATGTCCGCTACACGGCCTACGTGCTGGAAGCCGTCCTGGTCTGCCCGCAGGGGATCACGCTGCCGATCAGCGCCGAGTTCTGCGCCAACGAGCCGGCGCCGGAGGAGACGCCGGAGCAGGCCACCGCGCGCAAGCAGGACTGCGAGCAGAAGGCGTTCCACCGCCTGGTCGGCCGGCTGAAGCGCACCTTCCCGCGCCTGAAGATCCTGATTGTGGCCGACGGCCTGTATCC
>DAHVOH010000037.1 GCA_027318915.1 Clostridiales bacterium | reverse complement strand
CGGCGCGGCATGAGCGCCGGCGCGACGACCGTGCACGCAATCCCTGCGGCCGTCAGCTGCCGGTAGAGGCCGTACCCGGTTGGGCCCGCTTCATAGCAAACCGGCAGCGTCTCCACCGGCCCTAACTGGGTGAACAGTTGACGCACCGCCTCCGGGGTGTTCGGCATGGGGCCCCAATAGCGTGCGGGCTCTCGGCCGCTCTCCGCAATGGCCACGGCGATGTGCGCTTTCGACGTATCCCACCCCACAAACCGTGTGCGACGATTCATCTGCCGGCTCCTTTCGCGTGTGGCTCTGCCTCTGCGCTTCCACGCTGAGCGTCACCCACGTTTCGCGAACTGTGGACCGGCTTCATTCATCATGACTATTGACGACATCGTGGGAGCGTATTAGAACGATATCACGTACTCTAAGTGGGGCACGTACTAGCAGAGAGGAAAGAGACGTGTCGTGATGCGTACCCTGCACATTGTCCTCGGAATCGCGACCGTCGTGACACTGGGAGCAGCCGGATTTGTGCGGGCTACATCGGTTCGGCCTCCGTGGCTGCTAGGAACCCGCCGGCAGGGGGCCGTCACGGCATCGTTGCCACCGCCACCTTCACTGACCGCGCCTCCCCCTCCCCTCTCGATTCCGTCCACATCCTGGGCCACTCCAACCCCTCCGTACAACAACGGGGAAGCCCATCCGATTGCTCTCGCGGCCATCGACAAATCGGCGGTGGACGCAGCGTTGCCGCGTGTTCCGGCGATTGAGGGGACGTTCCAGGTCACGTCCGCTTGGTATCTCAATGCCTCGTTGACGGTTGCGGTGGGAGACCTCCGGGGCATGGGTTTTCCGGAGGCCATTCTGCTCTCCCCAGGAGGAGGCGCTCGAGCAATCCCGTTGCTCATTAACGGGGCACCGGGTCCGGTGTATATCGAGGCGGTCAAAGGGCCCGAGATCTTGTTGCTGCAGGGTTACGGTTATGAAGTCTTGAACTACCAAACCGGACGCGTCAGCTTAAGCAACCAAAACGGCAACCCGGTACATTGAACCTGGCCAACCTTCACTAACCCAGTTCTTTCAGTACGAACGGGCTGTTGACCCAAATTTATCCGTAACGGTGTGGAGCGAGGCCCGAGCCGCCTGCAGAGGGGTTTGGACATCTCAGAGACGTGGGCAAATCCGGACGCCGGTCCCCCGTCGGAGGGACGACCTGGGGGGAGACGCCCGTCGCGAACCTATTGGCGGACGGTGGCTCGGTCTCAATTCAGCGGCCGGGCGATCGCGCGCAGTGAATAACCGGCGGCGACCGGCTCCTGAATCCGCGTCCAGGGATCCTGCCCGCGCTGGGCGGCCACGGTCGGCGCCCGGCTGGAGGGACTCGCGGACTCGACGGGGGCAGCGGCGGAGCGCACCGGCCCGACCCCGTGGCGCGCGAAGACGCGCTCCAGGACGGGCCACAAATTCTGAAGGAGGTGAAAGCGGCCGGTGACCTGCTGAGCTGTGGGCGTACCGGCCGCGATGGCGCGGGCGAAGCGCTCGTCACGGTCGCGCGTCACCAGCCGAATGGTCGGATGGGCTCGGAGCCGCAACACCGTATCCGTACTCACCGGGAGACCCTGCTGGGTGGCCACCCGGGCGACGTCGGCGGCGCTGGCGGCCCAACTCCACTGGGTGGTCGTCGTCCACACGGCTTCGGTCCGCTGCTGATGCGGGCGCAGCCAGGTCCCGGGCAAGACCCGTTGCGTACAGCTCAGGGTATCGCACCAGAACTTTCGACAGCGTAGCTGCCACCGGACGGGGACGGACCGCCACGGCAAGTCTTGCACACTGCGCCCGTCCGTGCTACGGACCCGTTGGCTCACGGGGCCGCACCGGGGACACGTGGCGCCCGGAGGGGTGAGATGGGCCCACACGAGCACCGCGACGCCATCGCCGATGACGATCTCGACCCGGATAGGCACATCTTTCGGTATCCTCGTGTCAGACATGAGCTCACATCCTTGCTGAGGGGCGTGGTCATGTCCTTGCCTGATCTGGCACAGTCCTGCTTTCACCAAGGCTGCGCCAGAGCCACTTGCGAGGATACGTTTTACGCCGGAGCGGGTCCCTCCTGGGCACACGTCTTGGAGCGTTCTGCGCCGACAGCGGCCAGTTTGCATCGCAAGCCGGCCCGGTCACCGACGCGAGGAGCACATTCGGACGGGTCTGTCTGCGCCGGGCGTGTGACCAGCTCGTTCGGCCAACGATGCGCCCGATCGCGTGTAGTTCCCTGAGCCGGTGTGCCTGGCCCCGAGTTATACGACGGTGGTGCTGACCGGGCACGAGACCATGGGCTTGGCGGCGTTGCGAGCGTTGGCCAATGGGTGGCTGCGCTTCCTGGTCCGGATGTGGAGGGGCCGCACCCCGGTCGACGAGGCCTGCCTTGCCGCAGCCTGAATCCGCCGCCAGGGCGCGTAAACGCGCAAGGACCGTCCTTCGTCACGGCGATCCCTCTTGGCGAGACCAGCGCGGTGCGTAGGTGCCCCGCGGGAGGCTTCTCACGCGAGACCCGTTACAGGGAAAACGGCTTGCGCCCATGGGTTATCCACATCCTTGACGTCGACGACCTTTCGCGTGGGCCCTGTTCTGGCCCCGCCACGCCTCGGGAATTGTGGGCCGACAAGACATGAACTTGGACGGCAGGCTCAGCTGGGCTACATCGGTCTAAACCGTTTGGCCACGTCCAGGACGTAGACGGACTTCCGGGGGTCGTCGCAGGGAAGTTCCTCAATAAGATGCACCAGGAAGAGAAACACGGTGCGGTCATAGCCCACGCGGGGAAGAAGTCTTTCGATGTTGACGATCGGTTCGTGTCGGACCCGCTCCCAGTGTGCTCGGCGAGCCTGGCGGGCACTCGGGTCAAGATGTTCCAGTACGGAGCGGAAGCGGTCACAGGAGGTCTCTCGTTCCAACAGGTCTCGGCGCAGTTCCTCGTCCGTGGCGTCCCGCTTGAAATACGTCGGGTCCCAGGGACCGATACCCCGCGTTTCCCCCAGTCGCAAGCGGTCAGGTAGGGGCCTCAAGGGTTGGCACACGGCGACACTCTCCCGTCAATCTGAATGTGGGCTCGGTCTCCTCCTGCCTCAACGCGGCCGGGGAACGGCAGGCTCGCGGCTCGCTTCACCGTTGGTGTCATTGTCGAGGTCCTACCGGCTTCGGGGTCGCCGCGATGGGCAAAAACAGCGTGGACTCGTTCGTTATCCACGGGCGCTCCCGCGGCATGACCAAACACACCCGGTGCCGGTCCGCGCGGTCGCTCACGAAAGGGGTGCATTAGGAGGGCAACCCCGTCAGGAGGCGTCTTTCGCGGAATCCGCACGAAGCCCCTCCACCCCTTCCTGTTGATTGACGACAGCCGCAGTCTGTATCTCCTTGTCTCGCCACACCGGGCAACTTGGTCCGACAAGACTACGGTGCGGGCACGTCTTTATTCAGCGCCAGTATTCGGGTTCATCGGGACGGTACCGCCTCCGGGGCCAGACGGTCGGCTTCACGGGCTGCACGCCGCTACTCCCGGGCCAAGCGACGCTGTTCCCGCCGGGCCACGCGTTTGGGGGCTACGCCCCAACCCCAGGCCACGCAGGCCACACCCACCGCCAAGCCCCAGACGCCGGAACTTTGATGGGTCAGCAACGCGGCCAGGCCCCACCAGAAGGCGACCAGTGCGATGGCTCCGTACGCGGCTTTACAGAGGCGCGTCAGGCCGTTCACCCGCCAAGCCGTGTACGTGGCCGGATCCATGCCCTGGCGGGCCACGCGATTGCCGACCAGACGCCAAGCAAGCCGCCGAACACCAACTCCAACGGATTCATCGCATGGGCCTTCCCTGTCCCACCGCCGTCATGCTGTCTCGAGTGTTCGTTGAGCGTCCCCGTTACAGGGCCGAATCTCGACCGCAGGGGCGTGGAAACTGACTGAGCACACACGGAAGCAAGCGGCAATCGGATAAGGGTGGGATGCCCGCACATGAGTTCGTGGGGCACGCCGACGGTCAAAGATTTCTCTTAATTAAATATAGGCTCGCCTGTTTCGGCGTCAAGAGGCTTAACACCGGCATGGAGAGCGATGGGTTAGGGGGGTGACGGTTGGCCGGAAGCACCCTCCGCCGGCGGTGCGTCTCGGCGTCGTCGTCTAGGTCTACCGACCCCCCCACGCTGGCGGACGTCCATGCCCTTCTGTTTCCGGTGTTCCGTAGCCGGGAATGCAGGCGCTCTCCGGGACTTCTCCGGGACCGGGCCGCAGCGGAGCTGGCGCGAGGTTATGTCGCGGGGAGAGGGTTGCTACCGCCAGGCCCGGCAATCTCCCCCCAGCCTCGCATAGGGCGGGTCTCGACCGGGTCGGAGCGGAACGGTCGTCCGGTGTTGGGGTGAAACGCGATGCGCGGGACCGCCTCGCAGGCTGTCCGGTTGACACGGATTGCGCTGGTGACGGAGGTTCCGGCGGAAGATCCGCCGGTGCGGTGGGATCTCGGCTGGCGGCTGATTCACCCGGGCGCAGTCGGCGATATCGCCCCGGCGCGAGCGGTCTATTCTCAGGGCAAACCCCGTGTGGAACGGTCCCTGCCGTCTGGGCGAGATGGGTTCGCGGTCGGCTAAGAATAGCCGTCGCTGGAGGCCCTGAACGCGGCGGCCGTTCGATAGTGTTGCGACGAGGCCGGGCAGCGAGCCCATGGGACCACCGGTGGCCGCCCCGCCGAGCACTTCCAGATGACGGCGAGGGTAGGGCCCTCCCGTTGCCGGGGCAGCCCGGGGAACTCGCGACCTGGACAACCGCGAAGGGCCGCCCCCATGCGCGGGGCCAGGTGCAGCGGGTCCTGTGTGCTGTCTTTTGGCGCTCCCTGTCCCGCCGGGTTGTCGTCCGCATCCGTGCATGCGGGGTATGGTGCTACGGGCAGGGTGAGTGCTCCACGATCCCGACCCGCGGGCGGCGCAGCGACCGGCCGTACCTGGTTCCCCGCTCCGGCGCCCAGCGCAAGCCGAAACACTTGGACGCTCTGGAGTCCAGGGGGTCGACGCGCTCCTCACCACGGAAACAGGGAATCGGCGACGGACATCCACCCCCGGACGGCACCAGAGACGGACCGCATTCGTTGCCAATGGTGTTCGGTCTTCGGCACACAGGGGGCATCGCCCGTAACACCATCGTGGTGGCTCCATCAGGACCGGTTCACCAAACGTACGCGCGAGCAGGCGCCCGTGTACGCGGGGACGCCTTTCACGCAATTGTCCAGGCCGCATTCACCGTAGCGCGCGACTCATACGCCGGCTAGCAGGTTGAGCCACGGGACCGGGCGTCCCCAGTACGATGACTCGACCGTCGCCGTGAGAATACGGTATCCACACGCCATCAGGCGCTCGGACAAGGATGCTTCATCATACAGCTGAATAAACCGAGCGACATGTCGATCCGTGTCATCGAAATCGTCCCAGTGGGAGCCCTCACCTAATCGCACCGTGATATAGAGGACACCATCGACCAGCAACCGGCTCCGCAGCATGAGCAGAACATCCGTCAAACGGCTACTGGGGACGTGCAGCAACGAGGACGCGCACCAAATCGCATGAACGTTTGGAAGGTCCATCGTATCCAGCGTCTCGAACGCGCCCTCGAGAACCGTGAGGCCCTGCGCGGAGGCTATCCGCCGCATCTGAGCACTGGGCTCTATGCCGATGACCTCAAACCCGCGGGCACGAAACTCCGACATGTGCAGCCCCGTCCCACACCCAATGTCGAGAATCCGTCCCCCGACGGGCACGGCCGCACAAACTTTCTGCAACCAGGGCCCGTAGTCCCGGGTTTCGGTCCGTTGCGCGACATGCCCCGCGAACACATCGTAGTAGGCGTTATTGACTTTTATGCGCTCTTCAAAATGATCCAACATCTCGCCCCCTATTGCCGGCGCATTCGGTAAGCCCGGCCGCTCGACGAACTTTCGGTCGCGACGCCGTGACGACGGCCGCCCACAAGGCTAATCGCTTCGTCAGAGTGTTTGGGGATTCCTTTCCCGCCGGTGCGCCCTCATGACTGACGCCGGTCACAGACTATCGTCGTGGGCTCCCACGCCCTCGCCGATCCGGTTCCTGAAAGACGCTGACGAGAGCCGGCCCTGCGGTCGGACGCCAGCTGCCGGAACGGGGCGTGGGGAACTTCGATGCCGGGTCGCATCGGAGCCTTGCCCAGTTGACGCCGGCCGCATTACGGCGCGCGGGTGCGGGTACCGCACGACAGAGAACGGGTGTATCCGTCGTATCACCTTATCGCTCGGCGCGATTCGGCCTACAATGCGTGGGGTGTTTCTTTTGAGACGCCAAGAAGCTTTTGCCCTTGCTGCCTCCCGACCACAAGGTTAGCCTTGGATTAAACCCGATTCACAATCAGGCGAGCAGACTTTAGGGACGGCAAGGGAAGGAAGGGGAGCGCGATATGGAATGGCGCACGCGGCGTGGGCAGGTCGTTCCTCGGATCGGACAAGGAACTTGGAAAATGGGACTCTCACCCGAGCTTCGGGCCACGGAGGTCGCCGCTCTCACGGCGGGTTTGGAGCGGGGCCTGACCCTAATTGACACGGCTGAAGCATATGGGCATGGCGAGGCGGAGCGCATTGTCGGTGAGGCGATCCGGGGACAGCGCGATGCGGTCTTTCTGACCACCAAGGTGCGTCCTCAAAACGCGACGCGAGACGGTGTGGTCCAGAGCTTGGAAGGATCGCTGCAACGGCTGGGCACCGATGCGGTGGACCTATATCTCTTGCACTGGCCGTCGAAAGAGCATCCCTTAGAGGAGACGCTGGCCGGGCTCCAAGACTGCATGAAACGGGGCCTGACCCGCTACATCGGCGTCAGCAACTTTCCGACTCCGCTACTCGACGAGGCCCGCAAACTAAGATTCGAGCATCTGTATACAGACCAAGTGGAATACAGCTTGTTGGAGCGGCGGGCGGAAATCAGCTTAATTCCGTACGCCCGCGAGCACAACATGACCCTCATGGCCTATTCCCCTCTCCGCACGCTGGTGGAGAGTGCGCTGCCGAAGCCGGCGGAAGCCACCCTGGCGGAAGTGGCGGAGCGGCACGGCGTCTCGGCGGCGGTGATTGCCTTAGCGTGGGTCTTGCGGCCGGAAGCGGAGCCGATGGTGGCGATTCCCAAAACCATCCGCGTCGAGCACTTGGATGAAAACCTGCGGGCGCTGGAATGCCGCCTGACGCCGGAGGACCTGCATGTGTTGGATGGGGCGTTTCCGGCACCGACCGACGATATCCCGCTGCGCCGCCTCTGAGATGGCGCAGCGGGATGTCGGGGTGCGGGTGGGTGCGCGCCGGCAGGGATCTGGCAAAAGCCCGCGCCGTGGTCGCGCTGCGGGTGGTTCTCACACCGAAAAGTTTGGGCGTGGGGCAGCGCAGAGTCGCCGAGTGGCCCCGGGTTCTCCTTCAGGGGTCCGATGGACGCCAGGGCGGGATGGGCCGGCTCGCGCCAACGGTGAGGAGCCGCACCAGTTGGTGGGCATTGGCCGATCCGCACCCGGTCGTGAAGTCCGAGCCGGGCGCGGCGTGGTAATGCCCATTGCTGCCGTAGACGACGTCGGGAAATGCGCGATGGGGTCGGGACTACGCCCGATGGCGTAGAGACTCGGATCCAAAAAGCCGAGGGACTTGGCGGCGACTTGGTCGGCCAGCGCCGCCAGGGCGGCCCGTTGCGGCCCGGTAGCACTGTCCCCGCCTAGGATCCAACGCCCTCCTACATAAAGGCGCATTCCCGTATACGGGTTGGCATTCTTAGCTACGTCCGGTGTGTTGCGCGCCCCGTCATGCGGGACAGTGGGGCCATCTTGCCAAGCTGGCTCGGGAAACACCGTGCTTTTGCCGCCGCCCGTGCCGACAAATCCTTGGGCGGTGGGATGTCCCCAGACCGACTCGCTGAGGTGTTGCCCACGGGCGAGACCAGGAGGGTGGCGCCGCCAATGGCCGTCACCCATGGGCTATCCGGCGGGAAATACAAGTGGGATGCGTCGTCCGTGAAAAGGCGCCTCGCTCGCCCGCTCCTTTCAGGATGGTGATGCCCGATTGGGCGGCGGCCTTGAGGAGGGCGTCCAGATGGACCCCATAGGCTTTCGGATGGGAGGATTCGGTTCCCCACACGGCGCTGAACGAAACGATGGGGGCCACGTGATGCGTGACGATGTACTGAAAGCCGGCCAGGAGATTAGGGGGTACGCCCAGAACAACGTGGGCTTGGGGAGCCAGCGCGTGGACCAGCTTGCGGTCCATGGTGGTCTCTTCGAACCATGAGGGGAGATAGCCCGGATTTCCGTCGGGATAGAAGAGAGTGAGAGACAACGGGGGAAGATGGTTGGCCCGCGAGAAAGCCGCCAAGTCACGCGCCAAGGTGGGGGTGGCGGAGGCCACCACTTCTCCCTGCCCCTCATAGCCGAGCCGATACAACGGCGTAAAGTTGTAGGCGGCCGCAATCTGGGCCGCCGTGACCCCAGCGGACGCGCGCAACCCGGAACCTCACGGCGGCCTTGGCCGGGTCGGCGGACGCGGTGAGTGACCACGCGCCCGGCATGAAGGGTCCGGCATAGCAAGCCGGAGCCCGAAGCCCTTTTGTGGCGCGGCTCACAAACGGGCCCATGCGGACGAGTAAGAACGTGCCGGTGGCCGACGCCGGCCACATCCGGCGGAGATCGGGATTGTCGGCACCGCGCATGGTAAGGTCCACGGTGCTATGGGACGGGAACCCGGTGCCGTCCATGACGCTTGCCCGCCCTGATTGGGAGCGATGAGACCGACGTGGGTAAGTGGGCGGACCCACCGGGGCCGCATCCGGCCAAGAGGCCGACCGCCAGCATACACGCGGTCATCGCTGGAGGCCATCGCATGGTAAAAAGCGCGTGCCTTCCGGATGTGGAGGGATCCGGCTTTAAAAGCCGGATACGTGGGAAAGAGGAGTAACGCTCGGCGGCAGTCTCTCGCCGGCAACCCTCGCGCCGATCGACGGCACGCTCCCTAGGCCCACCTCCGACACGTGTGCGGGAGTCACCATGGGCCACGGGCTTTTCCATCCGACAAACCCGCTCACCGCGCCGAGAGCCGGAACGGGGCACGGATTTCTGTTCGGAGAATCCGTGCCCGTTGGGAACATCCGGCTTTGTAGCGGGGGTGGTGTCCTACGACTGCCCGACCCACCAGTACTGGGGATACAAGGCGAAGGATCCGCGCACGGGCACCGAACTCAGCACCCCATGCACGTTCTTGGCGATTTCCAGGAACTTGTCGCCCACCGGCATCCAGAGATTGGGCAGATGATGGGCCACAAACTCCTGGTAGGCATAGATGGCCGCCATCGCCGCCTTGGTGGACGGTTGGGGCAGGAGCGCCGCGGCCATAAGGTGGTCCAGTGTGGCATTCGAGTAATGCCCGAAATTGAGGGCGCCTTTGGTGGCATAGACCGACTGCGCCACCCCGTAGCCAATCCCGCCGGTCAGCCCGATCCCCGCAATCGCCTGCCACTTGGTCGGCTCGTGCAGTTCGTGCAGGATGGCGGGGAAGGGCAGGCTCGTCAGCGACACCTGGATACCTTCCTGGCCCCAGTCTTGCTTGAGCAACTGCACTGTGGCCAACGTGGCACTGTTGGCACTCACGTAGGTCATGCTGAACGCCAGCGGCGTGCCTTGAGCATTGGTCATGACGCCTTTGACCATATGCCAGCCGTTCGCTTCGAGCAGTTTGACGCCTTGCGCGATGTTGTACGGATAAACGGGCTTCTTCAGCGCCGGATCCAGGTACGGGGACATGGAGACAATGGGACCCGAGTCGGTGATCCCGAGGTTGTCGTCCACCACCCGGATGATGGCGGTCTGGTCAACACCCATCTGCAACGCCTCACGAACCGGCCGCTGGCTCAGAATGGCACCCACCGACGGATTCTTGAAGTTCAAAAACACCATCGCGATGGACGCGCTGGGAATGGCCACGAAGCGGTCCAGGGTCAGTTGGTTCCGGATGGCGTATTCGGTGGATGGCAGATATCCCACCTGTACGGTGCCGGTCTGCAACGCACTGACTTCTGAGGTATCCGACGTCTCATACGTGAAGATGAGTCGGCTCAGATAAGCTTTATGCCCATCGTAATGGGGATTGGGCACATAGGTCCACGATTGTTCGGCGACCGCTTTGACCAGTCGGAACGGGCCGTCGATGACCTTGAAGAAGTTGAGATTATTCCCGTTCTTCGTTAGATACGCCAGTTCCTGTGCCGGATTGTTCGGGTATTTGTCCCAGGCCGCGCGCGGAAAGGGCGTGAATGATCCCAACATGCCTTCAAACCAAAGCTGATTGACCGGGTGAATGGTGGTGACTTGGAACTCGTAGGGGCTGACCACTTTGAAGGTTTTTACCAACGTGGGCAGGCTGTCGGGCCCGTACCCGGCCCATGGCCACGGCGCGGGGGCGTTGGGCGAGCTGGCGGCTTGAATCATCTGCCAGTTGAATTGAACGTCTGGCGCCGTGACCGGAGTTCCGTTGGACCAATGCCACTTGGGGTTCATCTTGACCGTATAGACGGTGCCCGCCTTGTTCCAGGTGATGGAGCTGGCAATGCTGCGCGGATAATCGGGCAGACCGTTGCTGCCCGTCTCGAATAGGCCCTTGTACTCCAGGGAACGGGAATTGGCGTCGTACACGCTGTCGTAGGCCACCGGCGCCAGGGGGAGATACCAACTCACTCCCGTCAACGGCGGCAGCGCGTAGACGACCGTGCCGCCGGATTTGGCTGTGCCTCCTGTCGGCGACGGCGGGGTGGCCGTCTTGGCCGGAGCGCATGCGGAAGCCATCACGGCGAGTCCCAAAGCGATAATCCCTGCCCCTGCCCGCACCGTCCATCGTTGTCGAGCTCTCATGTGTCCCATCACGTTCTCCTTTCGGTACGATCCGGAAAACCCATCATTCCAGGAACACTGCTCACAATGCGCGGAGCGGGCCTCCATCTCCACGTTCCTCGGCCTCATCGCCTTCGCGAAGCGGGGTCGATCCTGTCGAGCGGGCCATATCCAAGTCGCCCCCGAGCGCGAGCCCCGTTCCAAGACGCCGGCTACCGCAGCGGGGATTTACCGCGCCCGTGACCTTGCCGGACTATCGGTCCCGGTAGCTCCGCAACCATCCTCGGCCTATGCCTCTCACCACCGGGGCGACGGACTCCGGACCGCGGCAAGGAAAGACACCGCTCCTTTCCCGACACGAGCACGTCATGACCATCGCTCCCCGGTGCGCCGTACGAGTTGGCGGACGATTGGCTGCCGAATTGCCGAGTTAGGAATTGTCGTGCCCGAGACCCCGTTCCTGCCGAGGCGATGTCAATTGCTTTGTTTGCGAATTGACTCACCTGAGCGGTGCCCTTGCGGGAGACAACGGAGAGGTTGTGGTCAACGCACGAAGGAGTGTGGGTTTGGACCGCGGTCGGGGCCGGGGTTGAGAGGTCGAGCTCGCGCCGGTCGACACGGGTCAGCCTCCGGAAGAGTGCGGAAGCGGGAGCGCGTTGGTCACGATCCGCGTGGCTGTGATCGTGGGGGGGACGCAACGTCCGACGACCGTGGCGTGCCCTGTGCGAACGCGGCGTACTCGCGGGTCCTCCCGCCACACACAGACACGGGGTGACTGACCGGTTCAGGCGTCCGACGCGCTCGGCAAGACGGGAGGCGTCCATGGTAGCCGGTACGGGGACGCCGTCTCGCGCGTGCACACGATGCAGCCTATCCCGCGGGTGCTGTCGACTCTTGTCCGATGGTGTTCTCGTTCCGGCACGGGCGATGCTCGCGTGCCGAACGCACGCCGGTGCTGGTCGGGGGCCCGGAGCCGGCCCGGGCTCCCGAGGATTCGACCGGTTTCTGCGGCGGGGCGCGTCGCTATCGACATCGGGCACGCCGAAGACGTTGCGGACCTCCGCGATGTCCATTCGACGAGGTGTGTCCGTCGGGTCCCGAAGCCGGGCGCGGGTATGGGCGCCGGCGTTCAGTTCAAAGACGATCGGAGAGGAGGGTCGGGCGGCCACCGCTTGGGCGTCGTTGGTGGCGGACAGGATCATAACGGCGCGGGGACGTTTGAGCGCGTCGCGATGGCGGTGAACGGCGGTGAGCTCCATTGGGTTGGCGGTAGCGCTATCCGAGCCGGCCCCGTGGCGCTCTTCACCCACCCCACGACAGGCACTTGGTCGTCGGGATCATGCCAAACGGGGCACCTCCGGCCCGGTCGAGGATGGCCAAAGCCGGATCGGCCCCGGGTCCGCCGACCGGAGTTCGCACGGCTTTGCCGTCCGCCTCCGGATGGATGGACGAAACCATCCCCCGGATCGGCCAGGAACAGTCAGACACTGCGGGTGAGCGGGACCCCCGTCGCCCGGGAGCTCCTGCAAAGCTCCCGGGCGAGAGGTCGTCCCCCTTAGCCCCGGTCCGGGGCCGAGTTGGGGCGGATGGCACCCGTGTAGCGGTGGAACTCAAGCCGCGACGGGTGCTCGTGGTCGTGATGCAGGGTCAGGTGCGCCACCGGGCCTTCCACCTCATCCGCATTCGGGCCGCCGGTGTGCCAGTTGCGGTCCGCGAGGGGGAAGTTGGATCCGGACACCTCAAGACGCAGTTGATGACCGGGCGCGAAGTAGTTGGCCGTCGTCATGCCCTTGATGCGGAGCTCGTAGAGCTGGCCCGGCGTCACCGGGGTCGGGTGGGCCAGGCTGTTCCGATAGCGCAGTCGGAGCGCGCTCCACGCCACGTTGTACGCCGTGCCGTCGGGGTAGACGTCGACCAGCTTGAGGAAGACGTCGGCGTCCGGCACGTCCGTGGACACGTAGAGGACGGCATCCACGTCGCCCACCACGGCAAGCCCGCTCTCAAGCGGGGGCGTCGAGTAGACGAGGACGTCCGTACGTGCCTCGACCGGCCGTTGGTCGCATACGACGGGATCGGCTCCCAGCGCGATGCCCAACGTTTGTACCGGATTGTGCGGGTCGGCCAGCACCACGTCGGGAGGACTGCCGGCGGCAGCTTCGGTGTCCGTCAGCGTACCGTCGCCCCACAGGGATTGGGCCCGCCCGTTGCTTTGGAGGTAGAGCGACTCCCAGCGCGTCTCGGGCAGCGGCCAACGGTCCCCGGTCAGCCACTGACTGGCTCCCATCAAGAACACCTGCACTTTGGGCATCGGCGTCCACGCGTCCGCGTCTCCATGGAGGAAACGCCGGAACCAGGCCCAGATGATGTCGTCATAGGGGAACGTCGTGTTGCCCATCGGTCGGTCGCCCAACATGGCCTGCGCCGAGGCGGCCCGAATCATGGCGCAATGACTGCTGGCCGCCATGATGAGGTATTGGTCGGGATGATGTTGTTGAAACTCGAACAGCTTGACCGACTCGTAGGCGCCTACGTCGAGCCACCCGTTGATGTTGAGTTGCGGCGTTGCGCCGCCCGTGTGATGGGCATGGATGTGCGACGCTTCCTGCCACACCGCGTCCATCGGCGTGACCCGCATGTAGGTGTCATAACCGGTCTTGGGCACACCCATGCGCTGTAACACATCGCCGCTCGGCGGGATCCGCCGAATCCGCTCTAGCGCGGCCCGATACGCGGGGTCATGAGTTCCCGGGGACGTCACGATGAAGTTGCGCATCGCGCGCTCCAGGGCGTCCGGATCGTCGGTGTCCGGCAGCCGCGGGCGCTCCAGCACGGCGGACGGATGGTACCAGGCGGTCCAGGTGCTCAGGACCGGAATCCCGCCTTTGTAGAAGAGGCCATTGTTGCCCTCGCAGCCGGGGATGTTGCCGACGCCTGCCCCCGGGCTCATGGGCACGCCCGCCTTGAGGGCGGGATGGCCTTCGGCCGCGATGCGAAGTTGGTTCTCGGCCGGCGACGAGCAGCCGATCAGGCCGACGTGGCCGTTGGACCAGCCCTGTTCGGCGATCCAGGTCAACGTATCGGCGCAGTCTTCCGCGCCGTGGCCAATGAGACTATAGGGACCCTCGGACCACCCCGTGCCGCGCTCGTTTTGGATGACCACGGCCCAGCCCGCACGAAACGCCCGGCGGAACACATCATACCCGAGATGATGGGTGGCCGGGTTCTGATACGGGGTTCGGACCATGATCACGGGCACGGGCTCCGTGGCCCGGGGGCGGATGATGACTGTGGCGAGACGAATCGTGTCCCGCATGGGCAACATCCGATATTCAACGAGGTATTTGTCGCCCGTCGCACCCAGGTCTTTGACATGAGTTTCGAGGCTCGTCGGGGCGCCATCGTGTAGCGCCAACGTGTTCGGGTCCACCACCGTGTGTTCCGTCTCCACCCTCATTCCTCCCATTCTCGTGCCCGAACGGGGGCGTTCGGCTCCTCCGCCCGGCGTTCCCGCTCCACCCCGCGGCCCGCTGCGATCGCGTGTCGCCGGACCGTCGGGGCATCAGGGTCGTGAGTGACGGACGGCGCCATCCTGTTGTGGCCACCGAGCGCTGTCCGCCCGGCATCTCCCTCTAGTCAACCGGATCCCCCCTTCGTCTTATCCATTCCGGTCCTCCATCCCTCTCGCCGCCTCCGTCAACCGCTCGCCGCGGTTCAGACTGCGCGGGCACTCCTCCCGCCACCGACGAGAGCCAGTGCGCGATCTGTTCATCCGCGACGGCGGGAGGTTGGCTCGCCGCGCGCCATGCAACGCCGCCGCGTCTCCGGGTACTCGCGTCGCCGCTGCACCTCATCGCCGGCCCGCAGCCGGGCCGGGATCGGATGGGCGGGACGGCGGCGCCGGGACAAGGTCGCCGCATGGTCAGCGTACGCACAGGGTAGAGGCGGTAGCCGCTGCGGGGGTTCCGGCCTCCGCTTGGGGCCAGGGGAGGGGTGGCTCGCACGCGTCTTCCGGCGGCCCGAGCGAACCGGCTATCGATCCTGATCTTGCCGCACTCGGCCGACCGCGCAGGTGCACGCGCCACGCCGGAGCGGCGGATGGGGTGCGGATCCAGGATCCGCATAACGGAACGCCGCCCGGGAGGATGGCCGGCCGGGGCACCGATGGGCCGACGACTGGCCCCACGGTGGATGCCGGATTTGGCGTCCTCCGTGGGGCTCAGCCGGCGCATTGGTCCATCGTTCCATCGCTCTTCGGCCGCCGGGTGGGGCCGAAGGCGGCCGCCCGGCTTCAGGTCTGCTCCGCCCTATACGCCGGGCGGGTTTTTGAAGTCTTGCGCCAGGAGCGCGACATTGGGCGTCCCCAGTCCGCTTCCCGGGTTGTATATCGCGCCGCTGGTCCCTGTGTAGTAGAGGTTGTCGTTCATGACTCCGGTGGCGTCTAACGGGCGAAACGGTGAGGCCGGAGTCGTGGCAAACCGGTAGATTTGCGGGTTCCAAAATCCGACCCGCATGCCCACGTCCTCGTTGATCAACGCGGTGATGCCGGCCAGCTGCGGGGCCACGAAGCTCGTTCCCCCGACCTGCTCCCAATCGGTGTGGCGGATCGGATAGAACATGGTGCTGTATACCGCGTAACCGGTCTGCGGGTCCGCATTCATGGCCAAGTCCGGAATGTTGCGACCGGTGGCCGTGCCCGTCACCACCGGCGGATTCGGATTGAAACTCCAGAGCGTGTTGTTGTCAATAGGTGTCAGCCACGGCACTGCGCTGAAGCGATTCACACCCCGCAGCCCCTGTTGATACCAGGGCGTCGGGTAGATGACGCTGTAGCCGCCGCCGCTCCCTATGGCGTGCAGCGTGGCGAACGCGGCCTCGGACGGAAATCCGAACTCCTGCCAATAGGGAAAGAGATAGTCGCGACCCCACGTCCGTTCATGGGGAACCGTCACCGAGAAGGTCCGGTACTGCTGTGTTCCGGGCAAGGTTGTCCCGCCCGCCGACGTGACATAGGGGCTGTCGGACGGCATTCCCACCGAGAGATTGGTGGGCCCGTTCTTGGCTCTGGACGCCGCGTAGGCCCCGGCATCGCCCGAGGCGGCAAACATGGAAATGCCCTGGGCCGCGCCTTCCATGTAGGCTTCGGTAAATGCCAGAGGATAGCCGGGGGAGATAAACCCGTGTTGGATGCCGTTCATGACGGCGGTCTCGCTGGTGCCCCAACTGGACGAGATGGAGCCGGCCAAGTCTTGGCTGACCGCGGTGAAGTACGCGTCCACAAATCCCGTGCCCCCACCGTTCGGAGCCTGATAAACCACGATGCGGGCTTGGGGGGCAAGAGCGCCCGACTGTTCGACATCGACGGTGGTCTCCGTGGACCCGGATTGGATCGACGCCGGTCCCGGGCCACCGTCCACATTGACCACGGCGATGCGGTTGGCCAGCACCCCAATATGGTTCAATGCCCAAAACGTATAGGCATCTTCGGGATTGAATGCCGCCAAGGTCACAATCCCAATGACTTGGCCTTGTCCCTCATCACCTGCCTGATAGAGCGGCCCCACATTGTAGCGTTCAACTAAGCTGGCCGGTGTCCTCATGGTCGGCGGGGGTCCCGATGTGGCCGAGGCAGTCACGCTGGGCACCCCGATCGGACTCACGAGCTGGCTGTGAGCGAGGCCATAGTTGCTTAGCCCCAGGACCGCCAAGACTTTGCCGCCCATTCCGTCCGGGAGCAAGGGGGCATTGGCGGCTGCGTGAAAGTCCTGTCCGTGCCACTGCAAATTGCGCAGCCGCACATGAAAGGCGCTGTCAAAAGCACCCGCCGTACCGTGTGCCGCCACCACCAGGTTGTCCGGCAATGCCGACGCGGTAATGCCGTAACGAGCCAGATACGCGATCAACCGTTGAATGGTGGCCGGGCTCCGCCCGTAAGCGCGGGCAAACGCGGGCACCGACAGGTAGTGCCGAAACTGGGGTCCGGGCCGGCTCAGCCCCGCGATGAACCGGATCAGTTGTTGCTGATGGCGCACCTTAAACACCACGCTCACCGTCACCGGCGTATTGGGCGGCGTGTCACCCAGCACCAAGACGGGGGCGGGGGCGCCTGAGGCCGCCTCGGCGATGGCCGGACTCATACCCCATAGGCCCAACACCATTGTGGCCGCGATGGCCACGCCGACGCGAAGCCGGCGCCTCCATGGCTTCTGCACCCGCACCACACTCCTTGTCTTCATGGTCCGTTACCCCGACCGCCAGAACGGCGCCCCGATAGGGGCACCGGAAATGACCTTGTGGGCTTCCCTCGTCGGCTCGCCGCCGCAGTCTCACCCCATCCACCCTTGCCGCCCCGGCTGGCCCCACCCGGGGACCAATTTCCGAGACGACAGGCAAGCGCCGCCGCGCGGCGCGTTCAGCCGCCATCACACATTTGCCTACCGTGGGGGCGTGATAAGTGGCGATCACCCCACGACGTCGGTCAATGTTCCAGAATAGCCGGGCAACGTCCTGCTCCGCCCAATTGCGCAATAAAGCAACTCCGGGAATCCCGGCGAAGAGGATCGGGGTCGTCGGGGCGTGAGAGATCAGGCCCAAGGATTTATCATGGGAACCTTACGGATGGTCCCGTGGCCCGGCCACGCACGGTCGTGCAGGAGTGGACGGGAAGCGGGGAGGGAGCGCCACCCCGGGGAGATGGGCGACTGCGACCTCGCCGACCGGGGGATGTCGCACTGGCCGCGCTGACCGTTGACCGTTGACCGTCGCCATCACCATTGGCACCCCTGCGCGGTGCGCGAGACGGTTTAGGTCAGAGCCGCGACCCCGACGTCACGGAGCCATCGCTGCCAGGTATACTTCAGCCGAGGGACGCCCACGCCGGCAGCTGCCGCCATTGCGCGCCGTTGACGGTTGTCAGGGGGACACATGACGCTTGGTCGGCATCGGCGGGGTGCCCGGCGCACAGATGAGGGCGGCCTGGTGGTGAGGCCCACGCTGCGGTGGGGGCTGGCGGGAGTCCGTTTCGTATGTGGCGGCGCCTGAGGACGTGGTTGTGAGCGGATGGGGGGAGGCACGGGCCCTCCGGCGCGTCGGCAAGCGGGGGATGATGCGGTCGCACCGGCATCTGGTGAGGCGGGCACCGAGCGGTAGGGCGGTGCGGGAGCCGGAGAGCCGCGCCGGGTGTCCCGTCGCCGAGGGGACCGTGGGGCAGGGGAGCCGTGCGGAGCGAGCCATGAACGCCGTCATGGCGTGGTGGGTGTCGTGCAGAGTGGGATATATGCCCAGAGAGAAGGATTGGGAATGCCGCTTCATCCCGATGCTCGGCGCTATCTTGAGTCGGCGAAGAATTTGGCGCCGGTGTCGGAACTGGGACCGGCGCGCGCTCGGGAACGCCGCCGCCAGCAAGTCCGTGACACGCCCGACGTGACAGTCCCCGTGGCGAGGGTCGTGGATGGGGACATCGATGGCCCCTCCGGCCCGGTCGGCGTGCGCCTATACCATCCGACTGCGCCCGCCCCCCGGCCCCTTGTCGTTTACTTGCACGGCGGGGGCTGGGTGATGGGGGATTTGGATCAGGTGGACGTGGCGTGTCGGCTCCTCTGCCGCGCGACCGGCGCCGTCGTGGTCTCGGTCGACTATCATCTGGCACCCGAGCATCCGTTTCCCATCCCGGTGGAAGAGGCGCACCGGGTGCTGGGTTGGGCGGTCGAGCGCGCGGAGGACCTCGGCGGCGACCCCCGCCGCCTGACCGTGGCCGGGGACAGCTCCGGAGGCAATTTGGCCCTGGCCGCTGCCATGATGGCGCGCGACCGGGGCGGGCCGGTCCTCGCGGCCATGGTGCTGGTCTATCCCGTATGCGAGGCCCGATTCGACACACCCTCGTACGAGGTATATGCCAGGGGCTACGGCCTCACCCGCGACGACATGGTGTGGTTCTGGAAGCAGTACGCCCCGTCGGTGGCGACAGCGCATCCGTATGCCGCGCCGCTCCGGGCGTCGGACTTGTCCGGATTGCCGCCGGCCGTGCTGGTGGCGGCCGAATACGACGTGTTGCGTTCCGAAGGACAGGAACTTGAGCGCCGCCTGGCCGAAGCCGGCGTGCCCATCGTCTCGCGGGAGTTCCCCGGTTTGCTGCACGGGTTCTTTACGGCCCCGTGGGCCAAGACGCATCGTGAGCAGGCGGTCACCTGGGTGGCCGCACAACTCGGAGCGTTGTGGGCGTCGGAGACGAATTCCTGAGACGTCATCCGGAGACGACCGGTGCGGCCGGGGGCGGGGACGGTGGTCAGGTCGACGGCTTGGCGTTTGAATGCCGTGGGATGTCGAGGGATCCGCATCGCAGCCAACCGCTCTGCGACGCGGCACTGGATCCGACAAGGTCCGCGGAGAGGACACCCGCTCCCATCGACCCCGGTCCGGGGAGTACTCTGTCCCCGCCATACGCGGTCGTCGGGACCACGTGGGTAATCGACGAAACACAGCGTCAGAGGAGGCGGCGGGGGGATGGGGACGGTGGGGCAGCCCGGAGCGGTCGATCAGGTTATGCAGATCCTGGACTGGATTCACGCGAGCGAGGTTTGGGTGGACCGCGACGGCCTCAACCTGTATGCGGGAACCAACATTCAGAGTCCGCTGGTGCGCCGTGCGATGGCCACGACGTTGAACAGCCGGCCCAGCTTGGGCGACCCCGGTGACAAGTACGAAACCGGCCTCCGGTTCAGCGATGAGATTGAGCGCTCGTTGTCCACCCTCCTGCAGCAGCTGTTTGAAGCCCGCTACGTGGAATACCGGGTGCTCAGCGGGTCGATGGCGAATTTGTACGCGTACATGGCCACGACGGAGCCGGGTGACGCGATTTTTTCCGAGCCACCGGAAGCGGCGGGTCATGCCACCCATCAAGCCTATGGCGCGGCCGGCTTGTACCGGCTTGACGTGCATCCGATCCCTCATGTGCCCGGCAGCCACGCGATTGACTGGGATGCGTGGCGACGCGAAGTGCGGCGCGTGCGGCCGAAGCTCTTGGTGTTGGGATCAAGCCTGCCGCTCCGCCCCTACGAGCTGGCTTTAGGGCGGCAGGTGGCCGACGCCGTGGGCGCTCGCCTCATGTACGACGCGGCGCATGTGTCGGGGCTGGTGGCTGCCGGGTTCTTCCAGGCGCCGCTGGCGGAAGGAGTCGACGTGGTCACCATGTCGACCTACAAGAGTTTCGGCGGCCCGGCCGGCGGGCTGGTCCTGACCAATGATGCCGCCTTGGCGGAACGGATTCGTGGCATCGCCTATCCCGGACTCACAGCCAACTTCGACATGGCACGCGTGGCGGGACTGGCCGTCGCGGCGATGGAAATGGTCGAGTTTGGGCGGGCCTACGCCGCGCAGTCCTTGCTGAACGCGGCGCGGTTGGCGGAAGCACTGGCTGGGCAGGGCCTTCCCGTCTGGCGACCGGCTGCGGGAGAACCGTGGACCCAAAGCCACCTGGTGGCGTTGGAGGCGGCGCGGTGGGGCGGGGGCACGCCCGCCGCGCGGAGGGCCGAGGCCAGCAACGTCTTCTTCAGCGGCATTCCTCTCCCCCTGGGGGCTGGACCCGTGGAGTTCTCCGGCATCCGTTTGGGAGTCCAGGAGATCACCCGCTGGGGACTCGGTCCCGAGCATATGCCCGTCGTCGCCGACTTCGTGAGCCGGGCGCTCGACAATCCGGACGGGGCCGCCGAGACGCGACGCGCCGTGGCCGCGTTCCGGCAGGAGTTTCAGACAGTGCGGTACGCGTTTGTGGCGCCGGCGGACGGTGGATAGCGGGCGAGAGACGGGGATGCGGGGCCGGCGCCACCACGAACAAGGCGATCGGCGGGTAGCGGGCTCCGTTCGCTTGGTTCGCGGCGACTCGTCGGAGAGCGGTGGGGCCGGTAAAGGGCCCTCGGCGCGCAGTGCCCGCCATTGCCGAAAGCGTCCGCTGGTCGTCCGGCCCTTGCGGGAGGAGCGGGCGGGGGCGGCTGGCATCGTTCGGGGTCCCGTGCGGCGGTCGCGATGTGCGTCAGTATCCGCGGGTCTAACTGGGAGGATGGTTCCCCGTCCCATCTTTTGGACGCGAGGGGCCTGTGGACGTACGACTCCGAGTCGGCCTATGGACTGGCAGGCACTTGTGTAGAGAGCCTAGCCGGTGGTGTAGGGTGGAGCGTGCGTTGTGGGGTAGCTGGCGGACGTTACCCGCTTGGACAAGATCCAAGCAAGAGGGATTTGGGGCTCACGAACGAAAAGCCGACGGGCATGGCCCATCGTGCCCAACAATTCGGCTACTGTTTAGTACCACCACCCAACAACTTGGCCTTGCGATCCTCTTGATCGAATGGAATGGAGATCACCTCCCATGCGGGCATAGGCCATGACTGAAAACAACGGGCGGTATGAGAACCATGTGATGGTTCACGGGCGGCGGACCTGGGGTACGAACTGTCGCTTCGTTCTGGAAACGGCAAGGGGGCATTTCCCATGGAACCACCAGAACCGAGCCAGCGGCTTATTAGGATCCCCGTAAAGCTCGGCCCTGAAGGGCGGAGCTTTACGGGGTTGACCCTGCAGGGATCCATTTGGAGTGTTCCGCTGTTCGATCCGCGCGCGGACACGAGGCGGCTGCACGGATGGCCGGGGCGGTTCTGTACAGGGCGCGAACCCGACCGCTTGATCACGGGCGGCTTCGTCGCTGTGCAGGGGGTCCGGCGCTATTCGGGGTCCATCAGGAGCCGGTCGTTACAGGAACCAGCAGCACGGCACCGGTTTGGCCTGGGCCTCCGCTGGCGAACGGCCCGCCAATGCTGCAGGTGCCTGCCCCGCCGTTGCCTCCGGCGCCCGCTGTGCCGGGAATCCCGCCGCCCGTTCCGGTGATCCCTGTCGTGCCGGTTACACAGTTGACGGCGGCGTTTTGGGCTGCCGTGCCCGCCGTCATGGCAGCAGAGAGTGCCACGTTAGTGGTGGCGAAGTGACCGGCGGCTCCGGCCGTGCCGGTCTCGCCCGATCCTCCGCCCACGCCGCCGGTTGCCTCCACCAGCACGGTCTTGCCGACCGTGACGGACGACGTCCCACCGTTCGTTCCCGCTTCGGCCCTCGGGACAAAGTTGGTGCCCGTGCCTCCGACGCCGGCCGCACCCACCATGATGGTGAGTTGCTCACCAGGCGTCACCGAGACGACGGCTTTGACATAGGCACCCGACCCGCCACCGCCACCGGCCAAAGCTCCAACCGACCCGCCACCTCCGCCACCGCCGCCCCAGGCCTCCACCTTCAACTCGTGCACGCCGTTGGGCACCGTGTACATGTACGAACCCGCTGTCGTATAGGAGGTTTCCGGCGGCACGGTGACCTGAGCTGCCAGACTCTGAAACGCGGTTTCACTGGGCCATTGCAGCTCGGTTTCGTTCGGCTGAGCGCACTGGCGACTGGCTATGAAGAGCGGCCCGCCCTTGTGGACACAGGCCGTGATGATGGTCTGATTGCTTTGCGCGAAGCTCTGGCTGGCCACCAATAGTACGCCCGCCAAGAGCGCGGCGGCGATGCTCGCCAGACGTACGAACCCCCCACGGCCTCGAAGTTTCGATAACATAGGGACCCTCCTCTCTGAGCGATGGGCTGGGCGCCGACGGGTGACTCCACTCCGTCCACCCCGGGACAGGGCCCCTGGGTTCGCTACCTGGGCGGTGCGACGTATCAGGGTCGATTACCAGGCTGTTCCACCATCGGCGGCACCGCGTCTATGGTAATTGGACGAGCGTCCCGCCGACATCCGGAGAACTCCCCATGGTGTCACCGATCGCCCCATGGGGAAAATTCCCCACTGGCACTATGGATTCATCGTGGGGCGAAGACAGGGCCGCCATCATCAACGACCCCGGCCTCAAGCCGGAGATTGCGGCGTCCCGGCCGTGGGTGCGCGGTCCGAACCGTTCTCCGCCCTGACGCCGGGGTCGCCGCGCAGGACGGGTGGCCAGACAATCCGCGCGGGGATCCGTGGGACGGCCATGGTCCCGGCGGTGGCTCTCGGGGCAATCTCCAGGGGGATCGGGAGCGCGCGGGCGAGATCGCTGTCTTTCCGGATTGTCTCGGAAACGGCGTGGCCGGACCCATCGTCTCCCGTCTCCGCATCATAGGTGAGTCGGTCCGGATGGCGCTCCTCCGTGTAAACCAGGTGGGGCAAGTTGAGGTACTACGCTGTCACCCTCGCCCGTGCAACCCGATGTGTCGGTGGTCCTATGACGTGGGAGACTGTTTTTCTTAGGGTGTTGGCTATCGGATACAAGGAGTATATACTCCTATTGGATGACACCGGATGTGCTGGGGAATTGGCCGATGGCTGACGACGGCCGCTGGGGACCACGGCGCGTGAGTATTGGGCAGTGCGGCCACTCAGGACCGGTCAGCGGAGGGCGACAGCGGCTCGACCGACGGGTGACGGCAAGAGGACACGTCGCGGCTGCCAAGAAACGTGCCGGTTATGCACAGAACATTGGGGGGAAGCCCTATGAACGATGCCTTTTGGTGTGGGGGCTCGGAAGCGGACTGGGACGATCTCTTGAATCGATACTGGAGATTGGTCAAACCAAATCGCGAAGCTATCGAGCGCGAGTTGGATATCCTGGATTGGCGCTCCATTCAGCGGCTGACGCCGGCCCAGTTCTATGAATGGCTTTACGGCCGGTATTTCGTGTGGAAATTCACGGCAGACAATCGCTTGGGGTCCACCCGTGGACAGTTGGTGCGCCATCAGATGGAAGATCCGGGGTTTTCTGAACTCGGGCAAATTCAGACCGCCCTGTTTGCGTTTGATCGGGAAGACATCCCACAGGGCCTCGAGATCGCGACCCGCATACACGGTCTGGGTCCGGCGGGGGGTTCCGGGCTACTGGCCGTCTTGTTCCCTGAGAAGTTCGGCACCGTCGACCAATTCGTCGTCGATGCCTTGGCGGGAGTCGAGTGTCTCCCCGAGCGGGCCGCTATTCTCCGCATGCACCGGAAATTGTTTCCCAAGCCCTATGGCAGCCGCAAGAGTTCGGGATCGCTGACTCTCACCGAGGCTGCCGTCCTGATCGCCATCCTGCGCCGGCAGGGCGCCGATCTCAATGCGCGCTTCGGCTCGACGAAATGGACACCGCGCCGGGTGGACATGGCGCTCTGGGCCGATCGCCGGTAATGGCCCGGTGACGGGGGCCCAAGAGCCAGCGACGGGGGCGGCGTGCGCTCGCTTCGCCGCCAAGACGATGCGCACACGGACGCTCCCGCCACGGCGGATGGCGACGCGACATGGCTTGAGCGGGACCGGAGGCTGCGGTGCCGGCTGGCCACGGCGACAAAAGCGGAAGTCTGTGAGCGGGACACCGTTGGGTGCCCGGCGTTTGGGCCCGCCTGTGAAGACATGGCCCGGTTCCCCGCGCGCGGTGGCGGGGGCAGAAGCCTGGCCCGGGGATGTCCACGTCGGCCTCTCTAGGCCTGGGCCTCTGCCGCTACGTGACGGTGAGCGTGACGAGCGCATGATCGGACCCGTCATCGCCCATCGTAGCTACAAATACGCCGGGATGCGGCGTCGCAAAGCCGGTCGGAGTGGGATCGGTGGGAGCGGCCGTCGTGTACCAGTAGTCGTGCAGATTGCCGGATCGGGTCGTGCCGTCCGGCTTTGCCGCGGGAGGACAGTCGGCCGGCAACAGACCCACCGCCAGAGCGTCGGGGACGCCGGTCCTCAGCGTCCCGCGTTTCTCTGGAGGGCGGCTGAACTCGCCCCCCAGGAACACCGGCGCGCCGGGAGCAAGCTCCGATTGTTGACGGATGGGCACGAGATATCTGGGGACTTGGCTCAGCACCAGCGTACGGATAGCCTCGTCGGTGTACCGGTTATGCAGAAAACCGACGGCGCACGCAAGCCCATTGAGAGATCCCGCCAGGAATCCCACGCCGCGAAAATCCAGAGTGCTCCTCTCCATGCCGAGGCCGGGCGCCCACATTCCCCAACCCGTGTGCACTTCGGGGTACATCCTGATGGTCTGCGCGTCCACCGTAAACAGCATGCGCCCGACCGTGGAGACTTGGAACGAAGGGCCGACGCCAGACCCACAAATTCCGGTGCGGGGGCGAGGGCCGTCTGCCCACACGCCAGCGCCCCGAGCCATTGCAGACCGAGACCGGGCACCAACCTCCGAAGAGCCGCGGCCGCCTGTTGATCATTGGCCACTTCGGTGAACGCCGGCGTGGTCGTCGCCAGTCGACACCGGGCGGAGACGACCGGCGGGTTATCGTAGACTGCGACCATCCGCCGCATTCTTCCGTGAGCATTGCGCCGGATCGCGGGGGCCGGGTCCGGGATGTAGGGGACGCACGCGGTGCGCCGACCGGCCGGTCGCGGACCCGCCGAACCGCACCGGGACCTTAGATTCGGCGCGCATCATGCATAGGCGCCGGGTGTTTCCCGCGCAGTCCTGAGGGTCCTCCCGGGTCACGGGTAATGGGGGACAGGGCGGTTGGAGCCGGATCGAGGGGCCGACTCCAACCGCCAGTCCCCTCACTGGAGGTCGAAGCGATCGAGACTCATCACTTTGTGCCACGCCGCGACAAAGTCGTGGATGAACTTCTCCTCGCCGTCAGCACTCGCGTACACCTCGCAGATGGCTCTCAGCTGAGCATTGGCGCCAAAGACAAGGTCGACGGCGGTGGCGGTCCACCTCAGCTGGCCGGTCCTCCGATCGCGCCCCTCAAACACGTGATCCGAGACGCCTGATGCTGCCCACTCGGTGCCCATGTCCAGCAGGTTGACGAAGAAATCGGCGGTCAGCACCCCCGGCCGACGGGTGAAGATTCCGTGCGACGACCCGTCGAAGTTGGCGCTCAGGGCGCGCATGCCCCCCACCAGCACGGTCATCTCGGGTGCGGTCAGCGTCAGCAGGTTGGCCCGATCCACGAGCGCATGCTCCGCCGGAAGGCTCGCCCCCGGTCCGTAGTAGTTGCGAAACCCGTCGGCCGTCGGCTCGAGCACGGCAAACGACTCCATGTCGGTTTGCTCCGGGGAGGCGTCGGTTCGGCCCGGGACGAAGGGAACCGTGATAGCGTATCCGGCGCGCCCGGCCGCCTGCTCGACGGCCGCGCAACCACCCAGGACGATCAGGTCGGCCAGCGAAACCCGTTGCCCATCGCGGCGGGTCGCGTTGAATTCGGCCTGAATCTGCGTCAGGGTTTCAAGCGCGGCCGCCAATGCCGGCGGATTGTTGACTTCCCAGCCCCGCTGTGGGGCGAGCCGAATCCGGGCTCCGTTCGCCCCCCCGCGCATATCGGTCCCGCGGAATGTGGCGGCGGCCGCCCAAGCGGTGGAGACCAGACGAGCTGTGGAGAGTCCCGATGTCAGGATCCTGCGCTTTAGGTCCGCGATGCTGTCCGGTCCGACAAGTTCATGGTCCACCGGGGGCACAGGATCCTGCCACAGCTGGGGCTCCGGTACCCACGGACCGAGGTAGCGCGACGCGGGGCCCATGTCACGGTGCAGCAGTTTGTACCACGCCTTCGCGAAGGCTACGGCCAGCTGGTCGGGATGCTCATGAAAGCGCTGCGCAATGGGACCATAGATCGGATCCACCTTCAGCGCGATGTCTGTCGTCAGCATCATCGGAGCGTGGCGCTTGCTCGGGTCGTGCGCATCCGGCACGGTCCCGCGGGCGTCGGGGTCCGTCGGCGTCCACTGCTTGCCCCCGGCGGGGCTCTCAGCGAGCTCCCACTCGTAGTGGAACAGGTTGTCCAAGAACCCATTGTCCCACCGGGTCGGCGCCGTGGTCCAGGCTCCCTCCAACCCGCTGGTGTAGGCGTCGTCGCCCTTGCCGGAGCCGAAGCGGTTCTTCCAGCCGAGTCCTTGCTGTTCGAGGGGAGCGCCTTCCGGTTCTCGCCCGATGTATTCGGACCGGACGGCACCGTGGGTCTTGCCGAACGTGTGGCCGCCGACGATGAGGGCCACCGTCTCTTCATCATTCATCGCCATGCGGCGGAAAGTCTCACGAATGTCCCGCGCGGCTGCCTGTGGATCCGGATTGCCGTTCGGGCCTTCGGGATTGACGTAGATGAGCCCCATCTGCACGGCGCCAAAGGGCCGGACAAGCTCCCGGTCCCCGGTGTAGCGGTCGTCGCCGAGCCACGCCTCCTCGTGACCCCAGTTGATATCCTCTTCGGGAGCCCAGATGTCCTCGCGGCCGAAGCCGAAGCCGAGCGTTTCAAATCCCATCGCTTCGTAGGCACAGTTGCCGGCAAAGATGATGAGATCGGCCCACGAAATCTTGCGCCCGTACTTCTGTTTGATGGGCCACAGCAAGCGGCGGGCTTTGTCCAGGTTGGCGTTGTCGGGCCAGCTGTTCACCGGGGGAAACCGTTGGGCGCCGTGGCCGCCGCCGCCGCGGCCGTCGTGGATACGGTAGGTCCCGGCCGCATGCCAGGACATCCGGATGAAGAAGGGGCCGTAATGCCCATAGTCGGCGGGCCACCACTCCTGCGACTCGGTCATGAGCGCGATGAGGTCCTGCTTGAGAGCGGCGATGTCGAGAGACGCGAACTCTTCTCGATAGCGGAAGTCGGCACCCAGAGGATTGGACAGAGCGGAATGCTGGTGCAGGATCTGCAGGTTGAGCTGCTGGGGCCACCAGTCCCGATTGGTCCTGGGCCGAAGTGGGGTGGGCTCGGAACGCTGGGTACGGGCTTCCTCCTGGTCAGACACGTCGGTCTCCTTTCTCCTGTTGTGGCTGCTCGGGAGCAGCGGGTATTGGGTCCTCAACCAGCTGGGACACAGGGGACGTGCGATAACGAGCGGCGTGGGCATCGACGGCGAGGTGCTGGTCCTCGGACCCAACCAGGCCCCAATGTTCGCGGGCGTACGGTGAGGCCATGGCCCGCCGGTCGCGGCCCGTGGGTGTCGGTTGACCGGTGACCGGGGCGGTGAACCACTCCCGAAGTCCACCGGGCGTTTGCGGATCACCCTCCGGAGAGCAGCGTGTCGCCGACCGATCCGATGGCGTCCGGGCGACGTGACTCGCGCCCGGATGACCGGCGATCATTCCATCCGGCCCCAACGGAGACGCGGTCGAACCCTCTGCGCCGGCCCTATCGGCACCCGATGGGCCAGTGTATCCGGCACGCCCGTTCACGGAATGACCCTGAGCCCGGGTCGGAGGAGCTTCTCAACACCTGATTCTCTCATTAGTCCCGTCTCCTTCCGGCCGCGGCAGCGAGGATCCTGCCGGTCCAGCGAACGAGCGAGCTTCCCAGCTCTTGGCCGCTGAACCGCCTGCGACCACCGGTTCACGGGGTGTCCCACGACGCCCATGAAACGGCGGTGTGGATCCCGCCGACGGGAACGCGCTCCGGCCACGCGCCGGATTTGCCGTTGCGGATCGCGCTGCCCTCTGTCGTGACTGGCTTCCGACACGGCGGTCCCGATACTGTCGCCGTCGAGCCCGATGGATGAGCTTCGCCTGGGGTACTCGCGCTTAGGATCGTCACTCAGTAAAGCGACAAGATATCTTGGCAGACTCCATACTATCTAGGACGAAGTATACCATGCTCGCTTCTTGCGATCAAGTGTCACGGAACACTGCGATCCCGGGAGCTCCAACGGGATAGATCGGCTGGTTGGCCGACCGCTGAGTCGACGTGCTCATTTGGAGCAGATCCGTATCGCGGAAGTTCTCAGCCGGCTCCGGAGACGGCGCAATCCGCGTAGGGGTCTCACGGCACGAAACCCCCTGCAGAGGTGAAACCGCGTCGGTCGGTCGAAATGTCGGGACCGACACGTCTTAGGGTCTGGAGCCCTCCGGCGGAGGGGCGGTCGTTTGGATGGTCCCGTTGTGCCGCGCGGTGCCACAGAACGGCCCCCAAAGACGCAGCGACCGGGTCCTTGGCCCCTTCCGGCCATCGGGCGTAGTCCCCTGGAGATCTAGAGGTCGTCGCGGCCATCTCTTCGACGGAACGTCTTCTGAAAGGGTTGGCCGATGGCGAATCCGCGTGGGCGGGCGGGCGCGCGTCACCGGCCCGCCCCTCGTCTTGGGCCGCCGGGAACCGCGTGCGGCGTGCGGCGTCGCGACACCGCAGTCTTGCTTGCTGCCGTGGGGGCGGTCAACGGCGTTCGGGCCAGGCTCGGGGATCCGGTTCGGCTGGTGGCATGAGGCGACGGTCCGGTCACAAACTCCGCCCCGCGCGAGCGGATGCGCCGTTGTGCTCACCGGGCAGGGCCTATCCGAACGTCGGCCGTTGTCCCATCGGCAAGACGAGTTTCCCGTCGGTTCTAGAGGGAGACCTGGCCGGATTCCGGCGCGGCTCCGGGAGCGGCTAGGTTGAGATCGGGCAGGCCGCGAATGCCGGGCACCAAGAGGGCGCTCGCGCCCAACAGCAGGCAGGCAGCACCGCCGGCGGCAATCAAGGGCCGGAGAGACACGCTCGCCGACGCGGCGCCGGCCACGAGCGATCCGAGCGGGAGCCCGAGTCCGGTGATGGCGGTGTAGGCGCCGAACAGGCGTCCCAGAAGATTTCCGGGCACAGTCTGCTGGAGATAGGTGTTGGTCCAAAGCTGATAGGGGCTGTACACGAAGCCTCCCACGACCATGACCGCTAACGCGGCGATGACGGTGCGGGTCTGGCTGAACCCTATCATCACCAGGCCCCAGGCTAGAAAATCGGCGGCCAGCCAGAGCCCGAACCGCACCAGGCTCCGCCGACTGCCCCAGATGAATGAACCCGCCAGGGCGCCGACGGCAAACACGGCCCAGAGGACGCCATAGCTGCCGGCGGTGCCGTGCAGGTCGCGGGCCACGAACCCCGGCAGGCCTACTTCCAGGGGGGCATACACGAAGGAATACGCGAACGTGAACACGGTGACGGCCAAGACCGCCGGAGTTCTGAACACCACGCCGAGTCCGGCCCAGGCCGACGCCGCCTCGCCCGGCGCAGTGCGGATCCGGCGGAGCGGCACCATGATGAGGGCCGTCACGGCGTAGGCGGCGGCCTGCAGGCCGATGGGGAGGACGGGGCCAAACCGGGCGGTCAGTAAACCGCCCAGCGCCGGGCCGGCGAGGGTCGCCATCTGCCAGATGGCGTTCATGGCCGCGTTGGCGGCTCCGAGCGTCTGACCTGGGCCCAGCAAGTCCGGGACCAACGACCAGATGCCGGCCTGACTGAGGGGCGTGAGGAGACTGCCGAGCCCAACCAGGGCCGCTACGGACACCAGCGAAAAGTGCGGCTCGCCGGCGAGCCAGGCCACGAGACCGTACAGAATGGCGCGTCCGCCGTTGTCGAGTGCGATGGCGAGCGCGCGCGGAATGCGGTCCAGCACCACCCCCGCATAGACACCGGACAGGACGCCCGGAAGGGCAAAGGCCGCCGTCAGGATCCCCACGGCCCCGGCACCGCCCCGCTCGGCTCCGAGCCAGATAATCGCCAGCCAGCCGACGTTCGTGCCCAGGTTTGTGAGGAGCATGGCGGACCACGCTCGGAAGTATGGGCCCCGAGCAAGCGCGCGATAGCTCATGCGCGGCCGCCGCGGCGACGTTGACGGTCCAGGATTTGCCTCTCCTTCCGACCCGACCGTAGCATGTTTCGGCGCGGCTGCCATCGGTCCCGAGGCGGAGCAGCCTGGCACCGCACCGTGGAAGATTGCCGGACCCTGCCGGCCAACTGGGCAGAGCCCGGCGGCGATAGTCCGCAATGGCCTACAATAGGGGCAGAATGCGCCGGAGGGCTCCGGCATCCGGC
>DAHVOH010000379.1 GCA_027318915.1 Clostridiales bacterium | reverse complement strand
ATTTTTAAAGAACGTCCACACGGCTTGCGTGCGGAATCGCGATGAGCCAGCCACGTTTGCGGCCGCGCTCCCGCTTTCGAAGGGGCGGGCAGTATATCCGTCGATTCGTGCCCGTCAACCTTCTTTTTCGCCGCTCCGCGGCGCCCGTCGCGCATGCCGGACCGTTTCGGGCCGTGGCTGCGAGGGGCGCGCAGTATAGCCCCGATGGGGCCGGTGTCAACGGATTGCAATACTTACCGCGCGCGGTCCGGGACACCGCGGCCACGAGGCTTCGTCACGGGCGGCCGCGACCTCCGGCGCGATTTTGTCCGCGCGATAGCCCGGCGGAAGCAACAGCGGAAGGCACAGCCCGGGAGTGGCCGACGATGTTCCCGTGCCGGCGCGCGAAACGGTGCGGAAAGCGTGCGGCCCGCCCGAAGACCGTCAGCCAGCCAGCTCGAGCTTGACCCGGGCAAAACGCTTCGAGCCGAGCTGCAAGACCACATCGGCCCCGGCGTGGAGCATC
>DAHVOH010000378.1 GCA_027318915.1 Clostridiales bacterium | reverse complement strand
GGCGGATGCGGGTGAGGCGACGGTAGCGGGTGTTGGCTCCCGGCCGGCCGCGTGATTCCTGGCGGTGGCGAACCTCGGTGGTCTCTTCGACGCTGAAGGTGACCCAGCGCTGAGCGCCGACGCGCTCGAGTGCCTCGCGGGCCGCGGTCTCGACGGCGAGGGCGGTCTTCATTCGGGTCTTCGCTGACGCGAGGCGCTGGTTGAGCCCGTCCAAGGCGGCGATTCCCTCGGCGATACGCCGTCTCCTCGACTCTGCGTCGCGTTCGATCTTGGCCGAGGAGCGCACCCACACCACCCGGTAGCCTTCTGCCGAAGGCCATGGAGCTTCCGCGGTCTCGTAGACGTCGTCGGGATCCGCGCGCCGTCGCCCGGGCCGGCGCATCGCCTCGGTCCAGGTGGCCTCGTGGGTGACGAGCCAGCCGCGGAACGCGGCGTCCTCCTTGCGGCTGCAAGGGAGCACCGACACGAACCGGCCACCGTGGCGGTCGATGTGGTCCATGTTCTC
>DAHVOH010000377.1 GCA_027318915.1 Clostridiales bacterium | reverse complement strand
ACCGAGCACGAGGCCGTGCAATCGTGGCTTTAGCGCAATCAACGGGGTGAGGAGTCCATCATGGCATATGAAGTCGACGGCAAGACGATAACGGCCGACGAGGAAGGCTACATCGTCAATCTCGCGGATTGGAGCGAGCCCTTGGCGGCGATTATCGCCAAAAGCGAGGGTCTGGAGATGACCCCGAATCACTGGGAGGTCGTGAACTTCCTGCGCGAGTACTACAACGAGTTCCAGATCGCGCCCGCGATCCGCGTGCTCACCAAGGCGATCGGCAAGAAGTTGGGACCCGACAAGGGCAACAACAAGTACCTCTACGACCTGTTCCCTTATGGGCCCGCGAAGCAGGCCTGCAAGATCGCCGGGCTGCCGAAGCCCACGGGCTGTATCTAAAGGTCGTGCGCGCCGCCGGGTCGGCGAGGGTCGATCGCGGCGCGCAGGCTTCCGGGTAGGGGGATCAGGAGGGCGTCATGTCGGCGTGGACCATAGGATATGCGGTGCTCTTGT
>DAHVOH010000376.1 GCA_027318915.1 Clostridiales bacterium | reverse complement strand
CTCGAGGGCAACTCCGGGCAAAGGTCCCTCGGCGCGCGCCGGCCGCCGCCGCCGCCACAGGTACGCCGCCACGGCCACCGACAGCGGCAGCAGGCTCACGTACAGCTGGCTCGCCAGGCTCGGCGTGAAGGCCATGGCCGCGAGCACGGCGAGCAATGCGATGACCGTGGCATAGCTCAACCACGGGAACGCCCACATCCGGATCGAGGGTTGAGGCCGGTGCTCGCGTCGATGTCTGAACCGCAGAACGATCTGCGACAGAGCGGTCAGGATGTACACGAAGACGATCAGTGCGCCGCCGGCATTGACGAGGAAGGCGAACACGCCGCCCGGAGCGGTCGAGGCCACCACGATGCCGAGCACGCCCACCACCGCCCCGACCGCCACCGAGCGGGTGGGAACGCGCCGGCCATTGAGCCGCACCAGCCATTGCGGCGCATCGCCCTGCTCGGCGAGCACGAACAGCACCCGCGAGCACACGTAGAATGCCGAATTCAGGCACGAGAGC
>DAHVOH010000375.1 GCA_027318915.1 Clostridiales bacterium | reverse complement strand
CGCTGCGCGACCTGGTTCAGGAGCCGCCCCGGGCGACCCTGGTGTTGGCCTCCGGCAACGGTCCGTGAGGCGCGACGCCTAGATCGTCTCCGTGCCGGCTTCCGTGCCGACCAGCAGCAGGTCCGCCGGCCGCAGCGCAAACAATCCCACGGTGACCACGCCCGTGATGGCATCGAGTTCGCGCTCGAGCGCCGGGGGATCGCTGATCGGCAGTCCCTGCACGTCGATGATCTGATTGCCGTTATCGGTCACGAAGCCGCGGCGCCACACCGTACGACCGCCACGCGCCTCGATCGCGCGGGTCACCAGCGCGCGAGCCATCGGAATGACCTCGATCGGCAGAGGGAACGCGCCCAGAGCGCCGGCCAGCTTGCCGTCGTCGATGATGCACACGAAGCGCTCAGCGGCGGCTGCGACGATCTTCTCGCGCGTGAGCGCGCCGCCGCCGCCCTTGATCAAGTGCCGGGCTCGGTTGGCCTGGTCGGCCCCATCGATGTACAGATGTACC
>DAHVOH010000374.1 GCA_027318915.1 Clostridiales bacterium | reverse complement strand
ATACGCTGCCCGCGATGGTCTATCCCCTGCGCCGCGACCAAAGCCGCCATGTGCGGGTGAAAGGCGGCGTTGCCGAGCCCCCCCAACATAAGGGCTAGGGCGAACACGCCATAGGAGGGTGCCCACGCCAGCCCCACGGCACTGCCGAGGCTGCCGGCTATCAAGCCGCCAACAATGAACCAGGGACCGCCACGGCGGTCGGACCACGCCCCCAGCAGCGGTTGCGTGGCCTGTGTGCTCAAGGCGAGGAGCCCCACCAGCAGACCCGCTTGAGCTATGTTGAAGTGCCAGCGGGTCATCAGGACGGGCAGCAGCGGCAGGTACAGGGTGGGATAAGCGTCGTTGATCGCGTGGGCGACGGCCCACACCGCCTGCGGCGCGCGGGGCGCGGGGCGCCCCAGCGCCCCGATGCCCGCTACCACCACTGCGACCACCATTGGCGTTCGAAGGCCAGTTTGGCCGCGTGCCAGTGCCGACCGCTCCGATACGCCCGAACGGCAGGGGTCGG
>DAHVOH010000373.1 GCA_027318915.1 Clostridiales bacterium | reverse complement strand
CGTGACGTTGAGCCAGCGTGCCCCGCCGTCCTCGGTACGCCACACCAGTCCGTCGTCCGTGCCCACCCAAATCACCTTGTTGGTGAACGGCGAGGGCGCGATCGAATAGATCACCCCGCGGCGGGCGCCGACATCGATGGCGTCAGTTGCGGTCACGGACCCGACATTGGGCGGTACGCCCGGGTTCTTGCGGCTGAGATCCGGACTTATCCGGCGCCAGTGCAGTCCGCCGTCGTCGGTGCTGAACAGATACTGGTTGGCGAAGTACAGAGTCTTGTGGTCGTAGGGCGAGAACACCAGCGGCAGCGTCCAATCGGTGCGGTACCGCGCATTGGGATAGGCCAGCATCGGATCGACGTCGCGCACCTGGCCGGTGCGTACGTCGAGCTTCTGTACTGTGGTGGCTTCGCCCGTCCCGTCGCCGTACACGATGTTTGGATTCTCGGGATCGGGAACGACATTGCCGTTCTCCCCGCCGGGAGTGAGCTCGCGGAACTCCTCCATCGTGA
>DAHVOH010000372.1 GCA_027318915.1 Clostridiales bacterium | reverse complement strand
GCGAAGTCGGGGTACCGCATGCGTGAAGCGTTCTGGCCGAAGTAGTCCAGGCCCAGGCGCACCGCCTCGGCGGCGGCCTCATCCTCCGGCTCCAGTCCGCGCAAGGCGGCCAACACCGCTGGCGCTCCCGCCTCCAGCAGGGCTTCGCACAGCGGCTCCGCCCAAGCCTGCGCTGCCGACGTACCCTGACCGTGCACCGCGTTCGCGACCTTCCACACGTGCTGCCGGGCGTGCCAGATGTCGACGATCTCGACCACCTCGACGCTCGGCAGCCCGAAGAACGCCGCAGCACGGTTCCAGATCCACTCCGCGCCGTCGCCCAGCGTCACCACTCGTCGGACCTGCTGCCCGCCCAGGCCCTGCGCCGCCGCCAGCGCGTAGGTCCGGTACCAGAAGTGCTCGGCGTCCTCCAGCCCCACCGCGAAGTGCTGTTGTCCCAGGGCCAGCCGCTATTGTCATAGTCATCATGGAAGAGCAGATATTTCCGACCGCGCTCGTTACCTTGCTTG
>DAHVOH010000371.1 GCA_027318915.1 Clostridiales bacterium | reverse complement strand
AGATCCACCGATGTTCCGGGCCGTGCGTTGGGCTCGTGGACCAGGACACCTATGCGCGCGATGTCGAGCACACGCTGTGGTTTCTCGAGGGGCGCAACAAGACCCTGCTTAGCGACCTCAAGCGACAGATGACGGAGGCCGCCGCGCGGCTCGATTTCGAACAGGCCGCGCGCCTGCGCGATCGCGTGGCGCTTTTGAGCGCCGTGCAGGAGCGCCAGTACGTCGACAACGACAAGGGCGATGCCGATGTCCTGGCGGTGGTCGAGGAGGAGGGCGTGCTGGCCGTCGCGATCCTGGCGATACGCGGGGGGCGGCAGTTGGGCTGCAAGACGCTTTTTCCGCGCGTCCCCGAGGCCCTGTCCGCCGAGGAGGCGCTGGCGGCCCTTCTCCCGCAATATTATCTCGGGCAGTCGCCGCCCACGCATATCTATATCGGGACCTCGGTCCCGGGGCGCGAGTTGATCGCCCAGGCCCTGCGCGCCGATTCCGGGCATGCGGTAACGATCGCGG
>DAHVOH010000370.1 GCA_027318915.1 Clostridiales bacterium | reverse complement strand
TTACGTTCGTGCATCTCATCTTGATGCTGACGCTCGTGATCATCGTCGTGCAGGGGCAGGAGCGGACCATGGATCACGTCCTGCATCGTAATGCCGAAAGTCTCGCGCGCATGGTGGCGATCGCGTCGCGCAACGCGGTGCTGACCGAGAACCTCGGGACGCTCCAGGAGATCGTGCGCTACGCGCTCCACAAGTCCGGGGTGCGGCGTGTACGCATCACCAACGCCCAAAGGGTAGTCCTGGAGCGGCGCGGGCCCGCGCACTTGCAGCACCGATGGCTCACGGTCCGCCATACCATCCGCGTGGGCCGCTATTCCGTGGGGCTTGTCACCTTGAGCCTGTCGCGGGCCAGTGTGCTGCGGCAGATGGCGGCGGCCCGCGACACCGGTCTGCTGCTGACATTCGCGGCCTTGATCATAGGCGGCGGCGCCGGCTGGCTGTTGTCGCGTCATTTGACCTCCGATCTCGAGGGTCTCATGCGCGACGTCCAGAGATTGGGCGGCAATGACGA
>DAHVOH010000036.1 GCA_027318915.1 Clostridiales bacterium | reverse complement strand
CCAAAAAATTTGTACGCGGAGCACAACAGAAAGTCGGGCGCGAGGGCGGCCGCGTCAATCGGCTGGTGCGGCGCATAATGCACCGCATCCAGCACCAGCAAAGCTCCCACGTCCCGAGTGCGCCGACGAACCGCGGGGACGGCGGTGATGGTGCCGATGGCGTTGGAGGCCATGCCCAGCGCCACCAGGCGGGTCTTGGGCCCGATGAGGTCCAACAATCGGGGCACGTCGAGTTCAATCCGGTTCTCCGCCAGCGGCGCCCACCGCACCACCACGCCGTGCTGGCTCAACATCAGCCAGGGAGCCACATTGCCGTCGTGGTCCAACTCCGTGACCACCACTTCATCTCCGGGCTGCAGGCGGCGCGCCACCGCGTGGGCCAGCGCGAAGTTGAGCGTGGTCATGTTGGCGCCGAAGGACACGGTGGCGCCGGGCGGCGCGTGCAAAAAGTCGGCCATGGCCGCCCGCGCCTCGGCCACGACCCGGTCCGTCTCCCGGCTGGTGACGAAGGCGCCGTGCGTGTTGGCGTTGGACGTTCGATAGTAAGAGGCGATGCGGTCAATCACCAGGTCCGGCACCTGACTGCCGCCCGGCCCATCCAGATAGACGACCGGCTGGTCTCCCTGCCGGCGCCGCAGAGACGGAAACATCGGTCGAATCGCGTCGCCGACCTGGACATCGGCGACGTTTCCCGCGTGGTCGCTCACAGTGCTCCTCCTTTGGCCCCCGGCTCCGGCCGGAGACCCCAAACCTCGCCCGCATGCGGATTGGGCGCCCGGGGACCGGGCCGCCTCCCCCTCCATGCTGAACGGATTGGTCCGCCGGCGCAACCCCCGCTTGGCACTCCCGCCCGGGAAGGCTAAGATCGGACCAAAACGGGTCCCTGCGGAGAGGAGCGGCCCATGCCTTCGGATCCAATCCCCGCCATCCCCCTCGTCGACGACGCCGCCGCGCTCATTGTGGTCGACGTGCAGCGCGACTTCTGTCCCGGCGGCGCCCTGGCCGTCCCGGACGGCGATGCCGTCGTCCCGGTCATCAACGGCTGGATCGATCGGTTCCGGCGCCGCGGGCTCCCCGTCGTCTATACCCGCGATTGGCATCCCCCGGCTCACGTGTCCTTTCGCGAACGGGGCGGGCCGTGGCCGCCGCATTGCGTGCAGGACACCCCCGGGGCCGCGTTTCATCCGGATCTGCGTGTGGTCGGGGCGGTGTTTCACAAGGGATTCGACCCCGATCGAGACGCCTACAGCGGTTTTGAAGGCGTGCGGGTGAACGGCGGCGAGGCGCTCGCCCCGTGGCTCCGACAGCAGGGCGTCCGGCACGTTGTGATCGCGGGCCTGGCCACCGACTACTGTGTGCGCGCGACGGCGCTGGATGCGCTGAGAGAGGGCTTTGGGGTCACCGTCGACCCGGCCGGCTGTCGGGCGGTGAACGTCCGGCCACACGACGGCGCCGACGCCTTGGCCGAACTGCAATCGGCGGGGGCCCGCCTCTTGGAGTGACCATGCGCGCGATCCCGCAGAATCTGGGTCCCACCGACAGGATCTGGCGGGGTGGCCGCGAATAGTGTCATTGGGGTGATGGTTTGCGGGTTCGCTCGCTGTGGATCGGCGCCTTGGCCGCGGGGATGATGGCTGTCCTGGCCGTCCCGGTGTGGGCGGCGTCGTTGAGCCAGTTGCAGTCGCAGCAGAAGCTTCTTCAGCAGGAGTTGAATGCCACCAAGAGCCAATACGGGCAGACCACCACGGCGCTCCATGGAACCGCCGCCCGCATCCAGGCGCTGAACGGTTCTCTGGCCGCCGACGAAGCTCGGGTGGCCGCGCTGAACGCGCAGATTGCCGGCACCGACGCGCAGATTGCCGCGACGGAAACAGAGCTGGCCGCCACCAAACGCCACCTGGCCTACGAAACTGGCCTCATGACCAGCCAGGTGCGTCTCATGGAAGAGCGGGGCTCGGTTGGCTACCTGGATGTGGTGCTGGGGGCCACGTCTTTCTCCGACTTCATCAGCCGCCTCCTGCTCATGGGTCAGCTGGCCCAGATGGCCAGTCAGCTGGTTGACCAGATCCAGGTCACCTTGACCAACCAAGCCCGCCAGGAAGCCCTGCTGCAGCAGCAGCAGCGCACCCTGTCCATGCTGCAGGCGGAGGCGCAGTCGGCCGCCAGCCAGGTGGCGGGGGCCCTCTCCCAGCAGCAGGCGCTCGAGACGAGCCTGCATTCGCAGGCCGCCAACGAGCAGTACAGCATCTCCACGCTGAACCAGCGCCTGGGCCAAATTACCCAGCAGATCCAAGCGTTGCTGGCGCAGTACAATCAGGGCTACCTGAACCTGCACCAGTTGTTTGACGCCTTATATCCCCTGGTGCAGCCGATCGCCGCCCAATACGGACTGTCTCCCTATCTGGTGATTGGCGTGATCACGGAGGAATCGGGAGGGCAGGCGAACGTGGTCAGCTACACCGGCGCCATCGGACTCATGCAGATCGAGCCCTACACGGCCGCCGATTTCGGGGTGACGGATCCCAATGAACTGTATAACCCGGTCACCAACGTGACCACCGGCTGCCACATCCTGGCCTCCCTGCTGAGCGACTACACCGGCTACGGCTCGGAGGACTTGTCGATGGCGCTGGCCGCCTACAATTCCGGCTACGGCAACGTGGACACCTCCGCGTCCATGTACCAGAGCAGCCCGAGCTCCTATCCGACCCCGTTGAGCTGGCTGTTCGACCAGAGCTGGGGGCAGGGTGTCCAGGGCTACGTGGCCAACATTGAATATCTGGACAACGAGTATCAGGCCTGGGGCGCCCCCTAATCGAATCGCCGGGCGGGATCCGGGAGCGGGGGCCGTGCGCGTCGAGGCTTTTCCCGGTTCCGCCCGCCTATCCACAGGGCCCCGAACCGACGGGCCCCTAAGCGCCGGCCCGACAATGCCGCCGAGGGGTCCGCGGGCGACGGGCCGGTCCCGACACGGCGTCTTGGACCCGTGCTATCATGATGGCGACAGCATCCAGCATCGTGTTGCCCCAAGGCGGAGGGCATATGTCGCGGGGACGCACTCCTCACCGCACGTGGCATCGGGCGTGGCTCAGCGCGGTCGGCCTGCTGGTCGCGGCCGGAATTGGGTTGGTCCCGCCGGGCCCCTCGCCGTCGTTCCCCCCGCACCGATGGCCGCGAGCCTCTCTCCCCCATTCTGCCACCACGCTCTGGGCGGAGCTCCACGCCCGTGTCGTCAGCGAAGCGGCCCTATCGGCTTCCGGGCCGTGGGCCCCTCCGGGCTACGGCCGCATCGTGTCCCCGGCGCTGGCCTTTCGGACGGCCAGCCGCGGCAACGCGCCGTCCGGGCAGGGGGATGAAATCACCGCGGCCGGTCCCGCTTATTTGGTCATCGCCGATGCCCCCGGCCTCCCCGTGTTTGGGCGGCGTCTCTTATGGCTCGTCCCGCTGGCCGGCCAGTTCCAATGTCTCGGGGGAATCGCCGGACCGCTGCCCAACCCGGCCGGGCTGGCTTGGGCGGTGGTCAACGCCCGCACGGGCCAACTGCTCCAAACCGGATGGACATGCGGCCCGGGCCAGTCCTCCGGCTGAGCCGCCGCGCGACGGTGTGCTCCCCTGAACCCGCGCGGCCGCACCGACGCTCCATCGCCTGTTCATCTCGCCCCGGCGAGCCGTCCGCCCGGAACGTGGCCGTCGCGACCGGGCTCTCGGTGGAACGCCGGGTTAAGAGGGCCATCGCCGCCCCTTCGCCGGCGCTGCCGACGTGAATCCACGGCCGAGCCCCAGAACCGGCGCCCCGTAAAAAGCCAGAGCCACGCCCGGCCGCGGCACGACCCGGTCGCCGGGCTCCCGCCTCCCGGCGTGTGCACGTTCATCGGTCCCCTCCTTATCACACCACATCAAACCCCGTCGGGGGGATGCGCGGCCGGTCTCGGATGCACAACCGGATCGGTGCCCACCCACAGTCCATCCGTCAATTCCCCTGTGGGTCCCGTGCCCGTGGGGCGTCCTACCGGACCAAAAAGGCCTCCGTGCGGCCGGAGCGCGGCCGCCAGCGCCTCCGGACGACGAACCCCCGGGCACGCCTTCACGAAGAGATCCGCCGACGGGAGCGCACCATCCGGATCGTCCCGAACCGAAACTCCGTCACCCGGCTCCCGGGGCGCGGCTGCTCGAGAATCCCCGAGCAGTGGACGACGGGGACGCGGTATCCCGACCGGCAGGAGGACGACGCCTGGTGCGGGCAGCGCTCCACCCGCACGCCGGCCGGCGTCGGAATCGCGATCCGGGAAGCCCGGGCGAGGTCGGGGAATCGACCGCCCATCTCGAACGTGATCCCAAAACGGCCCCTGGGCAGTCTGAGCGGTGGCCCCAATCCCGTGATTCTCCGCGCACGTGGCCACCGCCACGACCGGTTCTACGATCGGCCGGAGGACCCTGGTGCACTGGAGCCGGGTCAAATACCGGCTCGTCCGGTCGGGGCCGATCTACTCGGCGAACGACGGTTTGTCGTGTCGCGCTGTACTCGGTAATGGGGCCAGAGGAGCCCGTCCGCCGTAGATTCTGCCGTCAGCAGTTCGAGTGGGGAGATCTCTGTCGGATACGTCAAATCCGCCGCGTCGACCAGCGTCGGGGTCGTTGTCCCGCCGATCAGAATCGGCGCCCACACGAGGATGAGCTCGTCGACGAGGCCCGCCCGGGCAAAAGTCCCATTGATACGGCCCCCGCCGTTCAGCGCCAGGCGGTGAGAGCCGCCTGCGCCCAACTGATCCAGCGCATCGGGGATGTCGATGTACTCCCCCGTTCCCGCCCAGACCGTGGGGATGCTCTTGTCGCGGAGTTGCGTGCGATATTCCGCAGACACGGTTTGCCGCGTCACCACGATAAGGCCCTGGGTGTCCGTCCACTGAATTCGCCCGTGCCCTTAAAAGACGATGCAGGGGAGCTCGGACACCTCGCCGGCGTCCCGCGCTTCGGTCACCGCAACAGGGTGCCGGCTCCAGACCAGGATGGATTCACTGCCCGAGATCATCCCGTCGCACCGACTTCTCTCAATCAGGGTGCGAATCAGGCGCAGCATCCCCGTGTCGAGACCAAAGCCGTCCACTCCACCACATTGCGTCCGGGCCCGGTGGTAATCCGGCCATCCACCGAGGCGCCCATGACCATGACCACGTCTGGTCGCATGACGCTCCGCCTTCCCTTCATTTCTGAATCCGCACGGTGACGTCCAGGAGGGTGGGGTAACAGTCGAGGCTCCCTCCGCACCAATGACGCGAGACCCAGGATATTCGCGTACAGAACGGGGGTGAAGCGCGAGGGCGCGTCGAGACCGCCAAAGCAGGGATGGCGGGGGTGTGCCGACCCGGCCCGGACGGTAGGGAGGACGAGGCCAGGTGCGCCATGAACGCCTGGCGAAAGTCACGACAGGCTTCGGCCGCCCACGAATCCCTGTGTTCCATCCGCACGGCGCCCGGCCGTCGGCGCCTCGCCGCCCGGGGCGGCAAGATGCGACCCCGCCGGCTTCCGTCCCATTTCGCGATGCAGCCGCTCCCAGGGATGGGTGGAGGTGATCGGCCGCCAGCCGCCGGCGGGCAGTGCGGGAACGCCAACCGGCCCGCCGCCGTGTCCCACCGGTCGCTCGCCGCTCACGGAACGCCGGGATGCAGCGCGTCCGCACCCGGACCAGCGCGGTCAGCGCCGTGGCCCGAAAGCCCTTACCCACAAGATTAAGCGGCGGCGCCGCTCGATGGATGGCCGCGCGAAGCGTGATCCGCCCGCTCCGAGAACAGCGATGAGCCATTCGGTGAGATGATCGCGGAGGCTACGGTGCCCGCGGTGCCGGGTCACGGCAATTATCCGGGCGACGCCCCCTCCGACCCCATGGCGACATGTTGACCAGGGCTGGGGGGAGGCCATCTGGCGCAAGCCAGGGCGCTGCTGGTGCCACAATCCCCACCTTCCTAGGATTTCCTCACGGAAACCACCGCGTCTCGGTACTGCGCAGGTCTTCACGGTCCGCTCACGCGCCCCGGCGACACCACTGCCGTGGAGGTCTGGTCCGCCGGCGGGTATGCCGACCACCGTCCGGAAAACTAGACGACGGGCACTGGCCAAACCTTGGCCACGTCAGACTCTCCGATCGATGAGCGTCCCGCAGAGTGTGTTGGGGACGAGTGCGACGCCGTTTTCAACCAGGAAAGCGGCGGCGGCCAGAGCATTGGCGACAGGAATGACCAGCGGACCGATGAGTTCGGCGGGTCGAACGGTGCGACAGAGCCTCGGTATCCTGGGAATATCCCTGGCGGGGCCTTCACGATGCACCGTCGTGGACATTATTCTGGATGCGTCCCAGGGTGTGGAGCGTATCCTCGGTTGAGCGGTAGATCGGCCGCCGGCACATTGTGCGGGGAGATGACGTCCATGCGGCACCCGTTACGGCGATGGCTTCTTGGCGTGCTGGGCGTGCTGGGCGTGGCGAGTATCTTGTTCGGATGGCACCTATACGCCGTTTCGGGGACCCCCAATCGGCTGGTGGTGTGGCGCACCGGCTCCGTGCAAACGGGACCTTACAATTTGCCCCCCAAGACCATCACCGATGCGCTGCTTGTTCAAACCACCTACCAAGCTGTACGGCACATGGCGCCCCTGTCCTCGCTGGGCTGTCTTCACGCGAACCAATTGTCGGTGTTGTATTGGGTGGACTTTTACCGAGGCAAGACGCTGGTGCTGACGGTTCGCGCAACCCCGGGCGCGTGCGGCGTGCTCACCACGACTCCCTCTGGACGTCAGCAATGGCGCGCCTCCACGCCCATGTTTTGGAACGCGGTGGGGCGGCTCGCGGGGGTGCACCATCCCGTGCGCGCGGCGCTACGCCAAGACACGTAGATCGCGTCCGTGTTCTTGATGCATCGGGGCGATTCCGGCATGCTGCGAACTCCCCCTCCCCATCTCATCACGGCGGCTCTCGGCGAAGCGTGACCCCGATGGCGCAAAGTGCACGGAGAATGGGAGAGGACCGAGACCTCCGGCCAACGCTGAGCAGGCGGGGCATGGTGGATGAGCGGGTCACCGCCGCCGGCGCGGGTGGCATGCGGTCTGGTGCCTGGCCACAGGGCCCTCCTCTTCGAGACCAGGAGAGCCCTGACCACTCCGGTATCTCGGACGGGGCAGGCATTCGGGCGGCTGCCGGCGTCATCGCCCTCCGGACTGAATGAAGGAACGAGGCTAACCGCTCAAGGGGATGGGACCGATGGCGGCCACATCCACTTCCAACAGCACCGGCTCCCGCAGGGCCAGTCCCTCCGCCAGACGTTCTCGAAACTCCGCCGGCGTGGCGGCATGTAGCCCCTTCAGACCGAAGGCGGACGCCAGCTGCATGAAGTCGGGCGCGTTCAGCTCGACGCCGTGCAATCGCCCGAATTCTCGCATCTGCGCCCGCTTCAGGATGCCGTAGGCATGGTCATTGAAGACGCAGAACACCACCGGCAGCCGATACTGCGCCGCCATGGCCAGATCCCCCACGTCGAGCAGAAACCCCCCGTCGCCGCAGATGGCGATGACGCGGCGGTCCGGCCTTCCCACCTGCGCGCCGAGCGCCAGCGGCAAGCCGGGACCAATCGCCGAGGTGGTCGGGTACAGAAAGCCAAACCGATGGCGAACGGGGATGACGCGGTTGCCGAACGCATAGGCGGCGATGGTGGCGTCACACGTCAAGATGCCGGTGTCGCCCAGCGCCGCGCCGATGGCCTCCGCCACCTCGCGCCAAGGACCGAGATGCTCGAACGCCGCTTCCCGCGTGTCGCTCGCCAGCCGGAGCACCTCGGGCGATGCCGGCCGCAGCGGCCCCGGATACGCGGCCAGCAGGGCCTCCACCGCCGCGGTGGCGTCGGCTGCCAGGTAGACGGCGGCCCGATAGTTGCGGTCACGTTCCGTGGGATCGATATTGACATGGATGAGCGCGTTGGGCGCCGTGATCGTCCACTCGGCGGTGGCGTCGTACCGAAGCCGCGTGCCCACGGCGATCCAGAGGTCGGCCGACTCCAGGTAGGACCGGACGGCCGGGCTCTTGGTGAAGGCGCCGATGACCAGCGGATGGCCCTCATCCACGGCCCCCCGCCCGTTGGTGGAGGTGACCACCGGCGCCCCCAGCGTCTCGGCGAGCCGGATGAGGGCGGGGCCCGCCCCGGAGCGCACCGCCCCGCCGCCGGCCCAGATGACGATTCGCCGCGCGCTGCCCATCAACCGCACGGCCTCGGCCACATCGGCGGTCCGCGGCGCGCGCCGCCGCACCGGCTTCGGCTCCGGAATCTCCACCGCGCCCTGCTCATACTGCAAATCGATGGGCACCTCGACCGCCGTCGGTCCCGGCCGCCCGGACTGCGCGCGGGCGGCCGCCTCGACCACCAGCTCGGGAATCTCCCCGACACTCCCGGCCCGATACACCTGTTTGGTCACGGCGCCCAGAAACTCGGGCTGGCGGTCCACCTCGTGGAGCGCCCCTTTCCCTTTGTCCAGCCAGCGCGTGGCGATTTGCCCCGTGATCTCCAGAACCGGGGAATTGGCATGATACGCCTCCCAAAGGGCGCCCACCGAGTTGGCGGCGCCCGGACCCGTGCTGGTCAGCGCGACCGCCAAACGGCCGGTGGCGCGGGCATAGCCGTCCGCCATGTGGCCCGCTCCCTGCTCATGCCGCACGACCCAAAAGCGAGGGTCCGCCTCGCGCCCCAACGCGTCGACGATGGGCAGGTTATGGACACTCGGAATCCCAAAGACCGCGTCAATGCCCAACGCCCGCAGCGTCGCGACAACCGCCTCGCCCCCCGTCATCTGCGCCACGCCATCGCTCCTCTCCCAAATGCCGGTCACTCCAGCGTGATCGGGGTCAGCCAGTGCGCGTAAGCCGGCTCTTGCCCCCGCACCACCCGTTCGAACAAAGCCAAGAGAGCCGCCGTAACCGGGCCCGGCCCGCCCCCCGGCACGTCGAATCCGTCCACCGAGCGTATCGGACCGATTTCATGCATGGTGCCCACGAAGAACATCTCGTCGGCGAAGTACGTCTCCGTCCGATCAATCTCGCGCTCCACCACGGGAATCCCGAGGGCGTCGCGCAGGAGGTCCATCACCGATTGACGCGTGATGGACTCCAGAATGCCGGCCGTCGTCGGCGGTGTCGCCACGACGCCGTCCCGCACCAGAAAAAAGCACTCCGCCCCGCCTTCCGAGACTTTGCCCGCGCTGTTCAAAAACAACGCGCGGTCATATCCGCCGCGCGTGGCCTCGGACTGGGCGAAGCGAGAGTTGAGATAGTTGACCACGGCCTTGATGCGCGGGGGCAGAATATTGTCGTGAATGCGGGTCCAGGAACTCACCGCCACCGTTTCCGGCTTGGGGTGGGGAAGGGCCGACGGCGCCACCCGGGTGGTGATGTAGATGTCGGCCGGTTGGTCGGCCATCGCCGCCAGGCCCCGCGTCGCCCCCATCGCAAATGCCATCGGCTGCACGTAGAGATCGTCAATCACCCCGTTGGCGCGTATCAATGCGGCCGTTTCGGCCATGAGCTCCTCGCGGCTCCAGGGCGACTCGAGCCGCATGAAGCGCATCGAGCGCCAGAGCCGCTCGAGGTGCGCATCGTACCGAAAGAGATGCGTGGTCCGTCCGTCGCGGGATTTGTAGGCGCGCACGCCTTCGAACACGGCGGACAAAGCCGGCCACCCAATGCCGGTCACATGAACCTGCGCCTCATCCCACGCCACCCGCTTGCCCGACCACCACAAGTAGTCCATGTGCGTACGCTGCTGACTCACCAATGATCCTTCCTCTCGTCCGCCCCCAGCGACGACCCGGGCGGCGGACACGCCCCGTCTTATGCCGCCGACCTTGGCGCCGGCCCCGACGCGGGACCTCCCCAAGCCAAGTCCTGATCCCTTCTCGTTCCACCCGGAGCGCCCCTGCCCGCCGGCGACCGCCCACTCCGGGCCCCGTCGGACAGCAGGCCACCGTCCGCCGCCCGGCGGCGGGTGAGCGCCGCGACGGCGCGCCCCCCGGCGGGGGGCGGTCGGGCCGGTCAAGGCAGGAGCGACGGCCAACGGGCGCTTGGCATCGTATCGGCACGAGCAGTCAGTGGCCGACGAAGTGGACCGGACTCTTGTCGACCGCACCGGCCAGCGCCGCCCGATGGTCATCGGTGTCCTCACAGCGAGCCGTGGTCGCCCGCTCCGCGGCCAACGCCTCGCCCAGGGACAGGAGGCGCGAGCGCCGCACCAAGTCGCGCGCGCTGCGCAAAGCCACCGTGGGACCCTGCCCGAGGCGATCCGCCCAGGCCTCGACGCGCGCCAAAAACGTCTCGACCGGCGCCACCTCGTTCAGCAAGCCCATCGCCAGCGCTTCTTCGGCCCCCACCTCTCGACCGGTCAAGATCAGGTCCAGGGCACGGGCCTCCCCGACGATGCGGGGCAGGAGAAAGGTGCCGCCGCAGTCCGGCGGGATGGCCAGGCGCATGTACGCTTCGCAGAATCGGGCGGACGCGCTGCCCACCCGAAAGTCGCACGCCAGCGTGAGATCACAGCCGGCCCCATAGGCCAATCCGTTCACGGCCGCCAGCGTCGGTCCGGGAAACTCGTACAAGGCCTGCACGAACGCGTGCATGCGCTCCGGCCATGACGCCTGCTCCGGCGAGGCGCTGCCGGCGGCCCATTCCTTGACGTCCGCCCCGGCGCTGAAGGCACGTCCCGCCCCGGTCAGCACCAAAGCCCGCACCCCCTGGTCCTCCAGCGCCGCCAAGCCGGCGTGCAGTTCTCGAATCACCCTCACGCTGATGGCGTTCAAACGCTGCGGCCGGTTCAGGGTCAGCCACCCCACCGCACCGCGCACGTCGACCTCTACATCGCTCATCGGCCATCCTTCCTTTCGCTGCCGAAATTCCGCGCCCCGGCTCCGCCCCGAGCCCCGCGGCCACCGTCGTCCCGTTCCGATCGGATCCCCGCCGGTTGCGTGGAGGTCCCTCGCTCAGGCTAACGCATCGGTGTCCGCCCCAACCGTCCACTTGTCGAAAGCCGTGAGGGTTCCGGTCCTCCGGCGGTCTCGCGCCGAGAACAGCCGGCCGTCCGATTATCCCCGCACGGATTGGACGCTCCAAACCCGTATCTGGTACGGTGAGGCGGAAATCACGCGGCGATTCGCCCCAGGGACGCCTTTCGGGGGACATCTTGGCCAAGCAGCAACGCATGCCCGTGTCCGCAGGAACGTTGATGGCCGCTTTTGAGACCGTGCCCTGGGGCGTCGCCCTGGCCCTGGCCGGCGGTGACCAGGAGCTGGTCTGGGTCAATCAGGGGTTTTTGGACCTCACCGGTTATGGGCGGCACCAGCTGCTGGGTCGCAACTGCCGGCTCCTGCAGGGCGACGACCGTGACCAGGCCGAGATCGCCACGGTGCGGGACGGGATCGTCCGGCGTCGCCCCACACAGGTGGTCCTCCGCAACTATCGGGCCAACGGCACGCTCTTTTGGAACGAGTTGTTTCTGGTGCCGCTGGAGGACACGACCGGGCGCGTCACCCACTTCCTCGGCTTTCAGTACGACGTGACCGCCATGGTCAATGCGACCGCCGCGCTGGCCGAAGAGCGGGATCGCTGGGCGCGGCTGGCCGTCTCCGATCCGCTCACCGGGTTGCCCAATCGCGCCGCGGCCGAGGCGCACCTGCAGGAGTGGGCCAAGGGGGCCGGGACCCGTCGGATGGCGGGCACGGTGGCCATGGCCGACGTGGACGATTTCAAGCTGGTGAATGACCAGTATGGCCACGATGTGGGCGACGCGCTGCTCACGGCGGTGGCGGCGCATCTCCGGCAGGCGGCGCCGTTTGCGGCCCGGTGGGGTGGGGACGAATTTCTGCTGTTCTGGCCGTCGCTGCCCAAGAGCCGGCTCGGCAGCACCATGAACGCGCTGTTCGGGGCGCTGTCCGCCCCCATCTCCGACAGTCTGGGCCAGACGCACGCGATCCGGATCAGTCTCGGCGTCTCCCGCGCCGACCGGCGCACCGCCCCTTCCAGTTGGGTGCGTCAGGCCGACCAGGCCCTGTACCTGGCCAAAAGTCTGAAAGGCGCCGTCTCCCACTGGGTCCAGTGGGAACATCCGCCCGGACTGGCCGGACCCTTCACCGACCATCTTCCCTCCGTTTACGGCGGCGCCGCCGCCGACCTGCTGAAGCGTGTGGCCTCGGACCTGGAAGGCGCCGTAACCGCGTTCGTCACCCGCTTCTATCAAGAACTGGTGCGCGATGCCCGTCTAGCCGAGGTGCTGGGCGCGCTCACCGCCGAGGAGTTTGCCGCCCTGCAGCGCGCCCAGGGCCGTCACTTGCGACGGCTCCTGGACCCTGCCCTGACCGCCGACCAGCATCGGCGGGAAGCGGTGGCGCTGGGCCGCCGGCATATCCTGAGCGGTGTGTCGGGACCCTGGCTGGTGCAGTCCATCTGGCTCTACCAGGAACTGTTGGCCGATGCGCTCCGGCACGCCGCCGTCAGCCCTCCGGCCCTGATGCATCTCCATACCATTGTGACCCAACGTCTGGCCCATGAGATGACGGGTCAGCTGGACGGGATGGATCAGGTGCAGCGGCTGCTGGCCGACGTGCTGGGGAGCGTCGCGGCCGACATCGTGGCCAGTCCGGACCCCGTCCGGGCCGTCGACCGCACCCTCGCCCGCCTGCTGACGTTGGACGGCGTCGTGGCGGGAAGCTTCGGGCGCCCCAAACCTATCGGGGGCCTCTTTGAGTTCACCTCCGAGGCGGGCGTGTTCCGACGGTACCGGCGGCACTGGGGACCGGGCTCCATCTCGCTGGCCGGAACCGCCGGATTGGGACCGGTCGGTGAGGCCTGGCGCACCGGCCGCATCGCCACGTGCCGCAATTTTTTTACCGATCCGCGCATGCTCGCGTGGCGCGAAGCCGCCGAGCGGGTTGACATTCGGTCATCGGCGGCCATTCCCGTCCCCGACGGCCAAGGACGTCTGGTGGGGGTGCTGAGCCTGTACGGCCGCTATCCCAATCAGTTCGAGTTTCCGTGGCTGCGCCAGATGCTGGAGACCGTCTCCCAGCTGCTGGGCAGTCGCTGGACCATACCGGGTCCGATCAGCGCCGGCCCATCGGCCGGGGAGCGGCAGATGCTGCGCGCATCGGTCCACGAAGGCGGGCTCACCTTCTGGTATCAGCCGGTGGTCGACTGTCGGAGTGGCGCCTGGGCCAGCGCCGAGGCCCTGGCGCGCCTGTCGCGCCCCGAGGGCGGTGTCCTGAGCCCGGGCCGCTTCCTGCCCCTGTTGGGCACGCCCGAGCAGTATGAGGTGCTGCTGGCGGCGGTCGCGGACGCCAAACGGGCGTGGCTGACCACTCGCCGGCGGGGACGCCGGCTGAAAGTGGCCGTCAACATTCCCCCGGAGGTTTTGGTGGAGTCCGGCGTCGTCGACGACCTGCTGGCAGCCTGGGGCACCCACCCGGAGGGATTGGCCGACCTCATCCTGGAGCTCGTGGAGTCGGCCACCGTCGATCCCGCCCTGGAACAGGCGCGCATGCTGCAGCTGGCGCAGCGCGGCGTTCACTGGGCGTTGGACGATCTGGGCGCCGGCTATGCGAACCTGGAGCGGCTGACCACCCGGCCGTGGTCCTTCGTCAAGGTGGACCAAGGCCTGTGGGGGCGGGTCGCGGCCGACGCCTGGCGGCTGTTGCCGTTCCTGGGCCGCACGGTGGATATGGCCCACGGGCTTGGATTTTTGGCGGTGGCGGAAGGGCTGGAGACCGACAGCCTGGTGGACGCGGCGCGCGCGCTCGGGTTCGATTACGCGCAGGGATACGCCATCGCGCATCCCATGCCGGCCTCGGATATCTTCACCTGGCGCCCGCCCGACACCTGCGGCCAGATCATCGGTTCCACGGCGCTCGGCGCCTATGCCCTGCATTGGCGGGCGGTGCAGGATGTCCACGCCGATCGCGCCGCTTGCCTGGACGCGCCCTTCTTTGCCGCCCGCCCTGAACTGGCCGAGGCGCACGCGTCCGTGCATCAAGCGGTGGCGCCCGCACCGGCGCACCGGGGCTGGGAGCGGCTGATGCGGGCGGCCCTGGCCGTCCGCACGTCAGCCGCCGGAGCCCGCGGCGAACCGTGAACCGAGCCCCTACGACCCGACGGCCGGCGCCTCTTTGATGGCCACGCGGGCGGCCAGCAGCAGCGCCAGCGCCAACCCCACCAAAGCCGCCGCGCCCCAGGGAGCCCAATGGGGGCCAAGCCGCGTCTCCACGCCACCGAGCAGCGTCCCGCCCACGAAGGTGGCCAGGCCGCTGGTGCCGTTCAAAAGCCCCATCACAGCACCGTGCGCCGAGCCGTGCACCCGTTCGGCGGCGGCTCGCTGCGCTCCCAGCGTCAAGAGCGGGTACAAGGGCAGGGAGAACAGCGCCACCGACACGGCATGCCAGGGAGACAGCGCCATCAGTCCGTAGGTGACGCCGTAGCCGGTCAGCACGGCCAGCAGCAGGCGCTGGCCGCCGACGCGGTCGGCCAGCCGTCCGGCTCGAGCCGCCAGCATCCAGCCCAGCGCGGTGCTGATGGCCGCGGTCCAGCCGACCCAGACGGGCGGAATGTCCAAGGTGTGCAGGTAGAGACCAAAGTTGGTGAAAAAGCCTTCGTTGCCGGCGTAGGCCAGAAAGAACGGGAGAATGACCACCAGCCAGAGCGCCCCGTAGGGGATGCGGGCGCGATGGCCAAGGCCCCAAGGCGGCACCGATGCCGTCGCGGCGCGCGATCGGGCCACGCCCACCAGGGCGAGGCCCGCCAAGAGGCCCAGCACCAGCATCGTGAAGGGGAAGGATCGCGGACCCAGGCCGTACAAATATCCCCCCGCCAGCCCGGCCGTCATCCAGCCTCCGCTCTGCCATTGCAGACGCTGCGCCAGCCGCGCCCCCACCCCGCCCCCGCTCTGGATCAAATAGGCCAAGGTGGCCGGGGCCAGAGCCGACGACAGCAGCGTCAGCGCGCTGACCACCGCGACATACGCCACCGGCGTCGACACCGACCAAATGGCGGCGCCCAACAGGACGTATCCGGCCAGACCGGTGATCGCCACCCGGCGTAGGCCCAGCGGGCGAATCAAGTAGCCCCAGGCGATGGAGCCGGCGAACGTGGCGAGCGAGGGCAGCGCCGCTCCCTCGCTGGCCAGGAGGAACGGCGCGTGCCAATGGCTGTGGAGGTACAGAGGGCCGTAGCCCATGAGCATGAACAGAAAAAACGCCTCGGTCAACGAGGCGACCAAGAGGGCCAAGCGCGGTTCGCGCAGGTCAGGAAGACGCCGCCGGCCCACCCGGTTCGCCGTGCCAGGCAGCACTTCCATCGGCCCACAGCTCCTTCTTGAAAATCGGCACGCGCACCTTCAAACGGTCAATGCCGGTCCGGCAGGCGCGGAACGCCGCATCCCGGTGGGGCGCGGCCACCGCGATCACCACGCTGGCTTCACCAACCTCCAAGCGGCCGATCCGATGCAGCATCACCACATGCCGCGCATCAAACTCTCGGTGCAGCTCGGCCCCTATGCGCGCCATCTCCTGTTCCGCCAGCGGCACCAGGGCCTCATATTCCAATCCCGCCGAAGGCCGGCCCGCAAACTCATTGCGCACAACCCCGACAAACAGGCTCTGACCGCCACAGGCGGGATCGCCGATGGCCGCCAGCGCGCGGATCACGTCCAGGGGAGGCGATTGCACCCGAAAGATGTCCATGGCTTCAGTATACCGCCCGGAGGGGTCGCTCCCGACCCATCGCCTAGCCGCCCGCGACCGGCGGAATGACGGCCACCACGTCGCCCGCCCGCACGGTTTGATCCATCTCGGCCCATTCGTCATTGACGGCAAACAGGAAGCGGGTCTCGGCCGCACCGAGCCGGTCCCGAAAGGGCGCAAACACCTCGGCGACGGTGGCCCCCTCGGGCACCTCCACCGTCAACTGCCGCGCATTCATGCGCTCGGCCGCAAACGAGAAAAACACCACCTGAATCGACATGCCGTTCCCTCCTTGGAACCGCGCCACGGATGCGAAGGGATGATGCCACCGACGCCGCGATGCCCCGAGCCGCATCCGCACTGACTGGCGGCGGAACCCGGTCCCGCCGACGCCGGCTCGGTCGCGGCCGCCTGCCGGGCACCGTCGGCGAAGACACAAGTGGGGGTGATCGAGCCGCTGCGGCTCACGCTGGCCCTTCGCGCCTCGGGGCTTCGCGGGCGGAGGGGCCTGGCGGTGGACCGCGGCTGCCTTTTCGTGCCGGGGCAGGAACGGACCCCACGCGCTCCATCATCCTACCGGACCGATTCTGGCTCGGCAAGCCGCGCCGCTCCCTGGGTGCCCGACGGGCGCCGCCTGTTGCCCGCCGACCTTCCCCAGCGGGGCGGGAGCCGGGACGCTCTCACGACGGGTGCGTCGGTGCGCGGCGCGGTGGACCTCACCACAGAGACGCCGACCGGTTGGACGGGCGTCGGCGGGCGCCTTCAGGCCGGTCTCCAGGGGGATTGGCCGCCCGCGGCGACGCCCGGCGGACCGTTTTGGATCGGACGGCGGGTGCGCGTGGACCGCGCGGCGGGCGGTCCGCCGGGTACCCCCGACGCCTACGACGGAGCCCGTGTGCCTGTCGATCCAGACAGCCGGCCGGCATGGCATCCCCAGCGCCCGGTGGAATCGCCACCGCCCATGCCCGCAGGCCCCGGCTGTGTCCGGCTGGCCACGCGGGCGTTCAATCCGTCCCCTCAGCCGCCCCGCGACACGTAGATGCGGCGAATGCCGTTGTACCAAAGATAGACCGGCGAGAGGCCACCCGGGTTGGGGTACACCTCGCCGGTGGGTTCGTAGCCCTCCGGCGGATTGTCCTCCACGTGGGAAAAGCGTGCCGTCCACCGCCAGCCCGTCGCCGCAAACACGAGCCCGGAGGCAATCAGGTAACCGCCGATGCTGGGAATGTGGGCGATGAGAAAGCCGATGCCGCCGGCCACGCTGACTCCCGCCACCACCAGCAGCAATCGGAATCCGGGCGGTCGGCCGGCCAGCAGTTTGGCCGGCGCGGCGCGTTTGGCCGGCTTCTCGGCCGGCGGGAGCAGACGTCCCGCCGATTTGCGCCAAGTGCGCCACATCATGTAGCCGGTGAAAATCATGATGGGCGGCGTGAACAGCTGCATCAGCGTCGTGAAGCCGATGCCCCAATGGGGATTCAGATAGTGAATCAAATAGAGGGGGTTGTCCCGCGTGGTCTCCCCGATGAATCCCCGCAGAATCGCATAGTAGAACATGGCGGACCAAAACTGATAGCCCGGCGGGACGGGCCGGTTCCGCTCCACCCAGATGTAGCGCACGATGAGAAAGAGGCCGATGAACGAACCCCACAGCTGTTCGGGCCACCGTCCGAACCCCAGTTCGGTCATCCGTCCCAGGACTTCATGATTGAAAATGTTGCCGATGCGGACCATGAAGATGCCGAGCCCGATGCCGGGCACGGTCCAGTCCGCCAAGTGGTTGAACACCAGCGGCTTGCGGCGCAGCTGGTACCAGAGCACCAGAATCCCCGCCCCCACCGCCCCGTCGTAGGCGAGGCCGCCCTGCCAAATGCGCAGCGTCTGCATCGGGTCTTGCCAGATCCATTGGGGGTCGTTGGCCAGCACAAAAACCAGCCGGGCCCCCACCACCCCGGCCAGGATGGCCCACAGGGCCACGTTGGCCAACTGGTCCGGATCCTCGCCCAACTCCCGCCCGCGTTCCAGCAGGTACCAGACCCCACCGATGATGGCCGCAACCATGAAGATGCCGTACCAGTGGACGTTGATGGGGCCGAGGTGTATCGCGATCGGATTCAGTTGGGGTAGATACGTTTCTCTCACCTCACTCCAAAGTCTGCCGGCGGCCGTCGGTCTCAGATTGCCAGAGACGGCGGCCGCTGTCCAAAGGCCGGCGCCGCCCCGGGCTCACAGGCTGGCAAACGCCCGGTCGGCCGCCGCCAGCGTCTCGTCGATGATGGCGGCATCGTGCGCCGCCGAGAGAAACGCCGTCTCAAACGGCGAGGGCGGCCAGAATACGCCCGCCTCCAGCATGGCGTGGAAGAACCGCCGAAAGCGATCCGTGTCGGTCGCCATCACGGCGTCAAAGTCCTGCGGCGCCGCGGAGGCGAAGAATAGGCTCAACATGCCGCCCACGGCCACGGTGGTCACGGTCTGGCCCCGCCGCGCGGCGCGTTCCTGCAGGCCGTCCGCCAGCGCGCGGGTGGATGCCTCCAGCCGCCCGTAGAATTCCGGTCCGCCAATCGCGTCCAACTGCGCCAGTCCGGCCGCCATGCCGACCGGGTTGCCGGAGAGGGTCCCGGCCTGGTAGACCGGGCCGAGCGGCGCCACCCACTCCATTAAGTCACGGCGGCCGCCGTACGCCGCCACCGGCAGTCCGCCGCCAATCACCTTGGCCAGACAGGTAAGGTCCGGTTCAATGCCGTAGCGCACCTGGGCACCGCCCCAGGCCACCCGAAATCCGGTCATGACCTCGTCCATCACCAAGAGCGCTCCGGTGGCGCCAGTCAGCGCCCGCAAGTCCTCCAGGAACCCGGGCGCGGGCAGCACGGTGCCCATGTTGCCCGCCACCGGCTCGACAATGACCGCCGCGATGTCGGGACCCCACCGGCGAAAGGCTTCGGCCAAGGCGTCGCGGTCATTGTACGGCAGCGCGATCGTCAACTCGGCCATCACCCCCGGCACCCCCGCCGAATCGGGCACGCCCAAGGTCGCCGCACCGGATCCGGCGCGAATGAGGAGGGAGTCGTGATGCCCGTGATAGCAGCCGGTGAATTTGACCACGCGCGAGCGTCCCGTGGCGGCGCGGGCCACCCGGAGCGCCGCCATGGTCGCCTCCGTCCCGGAGTTGACCATGCGCACCATCTCCAGGCCGGGGAGTGCGTCCACCAGCTTCTCCGCCAAGCGCACCTCAAGCGGAGTGGGAGCGCCGAACGAGAGGCCCTGGGCCGCCGCTTCCTGCGCCGCCCGCACCACTCCCGCATGCGCGTGCCCCAAAATCAGGGGACCGTAGCTCATGACGTAGTCGATGAACTGCCGCCCGTCCACCGCTTCCAACCGCGCGCCCGCGCCCCTTTGGACCAGGAAGGGCTCGCCCCCTACGCCCCTAAACGATCGAACCGGACTGTTGACGCCGCCCGGAATCACCGCCACCGCGCGCTCCCACCATCCCGGCTCCGCCATGCTGCCTCCTTCGGGGTCCTGACCCGACTTGTCCGCACGCTTCACACGTTGAACCGGAAGTTCATGATGTCGCCGTCTTGCACGATATAGTCCTTGCCTTCCATCCGGACCCACCCCTGCTCGCGGGCCGCCGCCATGGATCCGGCACGGTCCAGAGCGGCGAAGGGAACCACCTCGGCGCGGATGAAGCCCCGCTCGATGTCGGAGTGGATCCGGCCCGCCGCCGCCTTGGCGGTGGTGCCCGCGGGAATGGTCCACGCGCGCACCTCGTCTTCGCCTGCGGTCAGGAATGACACGAGCCCGAGATGACGGTAGGTGGCGCGGGCCAGCCGGCTGATGCCCGTCTCCGCCAAGCCGAGGGAGGTCAGAAAATCGGCCCGTTCGCCGGGATCCAGCTGGCCCACTTCCATCTCCCACCGGCCCGCCATCGTCACCAGCGGAATACCCTTGGCTTCCGCCAGGCGCTCCAGTTCCACCTGTCCCGAAAACCCCTGCCCGCCCATCTCGTCCTCGGACAGATTCACCACCCAGACCAGCGGCTTCAGGGTCAAAAATTGATAGCCGCGAATGAGGCGGTCTTCTTCCGGAGTCAGCTGCGCTTGCTGCAGCCGTCCACCGCCCTCCAGCACGGGAATCAGCCGCTCGACCAGCTGCAGTTCGAGGCGCGCTTCGGCGGTCACCTTCTTACCGGACGTCAGACGCTGTCGGCGCCGCTCCAGGGCGTCCAAATCCGCCAACCCGAGCTCCAGCTCCATGTCGTCCGCCTCGGCCAGCGGGTCGGCCGGTCCGGATATCTCGTTCACAAACGCGCGCAGCACGTGGACCAGCGCATCCACGCTGCGCACGTCATTCAAGAACCGATTGGGCCCTTGATCCTCGGAGCGGGCCAGACCCGGCACATCCACCACCTGCATCTGGGCCGGCGTCACCTTGCGGGGGTGGAACAACGCTGCGAGGCGATCCAGTCGCGCGTCGGGGACGTGCGCCACGCCCCGGTGCGCCTCGGCGCGCCCGGCGCCGAAGGTGGAGATGGCCTCGTCCGCCCCCGTCAACAGGTTGAAAACGGTGGTCTTCCCCGACCCCTGATGTCCAATGAGTCCCACGTCCACGGTCGGCGCCCCCCGTCTTTGGCATTATAGACGAGGCGGATTCGGGGCCACAACCAACCGTCTCGGCGCCCGCGCGGCGGCTCAGGACCCCGGGGCCGGCGGGTTCGGGGAGCGCTCGTCCAAGCGGGCGGCCGCATCCTCCGCATCCCAATCGATGCCGAGTTCCCGCGCCACCTCCTCCTGGAAACGCCGAGCGCTCAGGGACGGCACGGATGGAGCGCCCGGCTGAGCTTGTGTCGGACGCCGTGTCTTGCCCATATCGCCACCTCCTCTCGTTTTGCGACGACCTTAGTATGGGGCGATGGGCCGGCGCCACCCTGGCAGTTCGCCCCCAATCCTGTGGACAAACGGATCGCGCGTGGCGGATCCCCATCTGAGCCGCCGCTCCCGCGGCAGCGCGTCTTTGGCCCCAAGTCGCCGCCGGGTGAAGGGTCCCGGCACGGCCGCCGTCGGCCGACGGGCCCCGCGATTCAAAAAGAGCGGGTGGGCCGCGCCCACCCGCTCTCCTGCCCGTTCAACGGCAGCGTCGACGAAACCGCGCGTCAGAGTCCCAAGGCGCGGGCCACCTGGTCCTTGGGGCGCGCGCCGATGACGCGCGCCACCTCCTTGCCCTGGTCGAAGCGCACCACGCACGGAATGCTCATGATCCCGTAGCGGCTGGCCAACGATGGGTTGTCATCCACATTGACTTTGGCCAGGGTGATGCGGTCGGCGTGTTCGTCCGCCAGCTGGTCCAATACCGGGGCCACCATGCGGCAGGGGCCGCACCAGGGAGCCCAGAAATCCACCACCACCGACCGATCCGCACTCTTCAACATCGCGTCAAAAGTCGCTTCGCTCAAATTCACGGCTTGAGCCATGTCCCTCCTCCTCTCTTTGTGGTGCCGCCCGGCACCGCACTCCCCGCGCGCCGGACGCGAAAACCCCGTGGCCCGCTGGGCGGCCGCGATTCGGCCTTACTGCCCGTCGGAGGCGCAGACCGCCGTGCGCGCGTGCTCCCCGTCAACCGGCGCGGCGGGTCAAGAGCCAATCCTTCTTCATCATAACCAGTCTATGCCAGTTGAGGACAGACCCATGTAAGATCTGCATGCACGGGGCGGCGCGGCCATGTCAGAAGCCCACGGCCATGATACCTTAGAAGAGGCCGGCGGACGAGCCGCGGTCCGTCCGTGGGTCCGCACCCTGGGGGGTGACTAGCGTGAGTGAACCGCATCGCTGGCAGATCGCAAGCCGCGTGGTGCATGCCGGGGTCGGACAGGATCCGCTGTATGGATCGGTGACCACCCCCATCTATCAAACGGTCACCTATCAGCATGCGGGCGCAGGTCTGGGCCGCTTCGACTATTCGCGCACCGACAACCCGACCCGCGACAGCGTCGGCCGCGCTTTGGCGGACCTGGAGGGCGGCGCCGCCGCCAGCGTGTTTGCCTCCGGCATGGCCGCCATCACGGCTCTGTTCCACCTATTGGGACAGGGCGTCCATGTCGTGCTCACCGAGGATCTGTACGGCGGCACCTATCGCCTCCTGGAAGACGTGTTTCGTCCCTTCGGTCTGTCCGCCACCTTTGTCGACACCCGCGACGTGGATCGGGTGCAGGCCGCCCTGCGCCCCGAGACGCGGCTTGTGTTCGTGGAAACCCCGTCCAACCCTTTGCTGCGGGTGAGCGACATCCAAGCCCTGGCGGCGCTGGCGCACGCGCATGGCGCCTGGCTGGCGGTGGACAACACGTTCATGACGTTTGCCCTGCAGCGCCCCCTGGCATTGGGGGCGGACCTGGTCGTGTATTCGGCGACCAAGTACCTGGCCGGCCACAACGATGTGCTGGCCGGCGCCGTCATTGCGCGCGAAGCCGCCCTGGGCGAACGGCTGGCGTACATCGCCAACGCGACCGGCGGGGTCCTGGCTCCCCTGGACAGCTACCTGCTGCTGCGGGGCTTGAAAACCTTGGACGTGCGCCTGGAACGCCAACAGGCCAACGCGGAGATGATCGTCGCCCAAATTGCCTCCCACCCGGCGGTGGCTCGTGTCCACTACCCCACGCTCCACGCGCAGGACGCCGCCGTGCAGCGGCGTCAAGCCCGCGGATCGGGCGGGATGGTGTCCTTTCGGCTCGTCGATCCGAACGGTGCGCCGCGTCTCATGGACAACCTGCGCTTGATTCTGCCCGCCGTCAGCCTGGGCGGTGTGGAGTCGCTCATCACGCACCCCTACAGCGAAACGCACCGCGAATTCCCCGAGCCGCTCCGCCGCGCGCTGGGGTTTGTCCCGGGCCTGATGCGGCTGTCGGTCGGCATCGAGCACGGCGACGACCTCGTGGCCGACCTCGTCCAGGCCCTGGACACACTGTAGCCAAAAGGGGCGTCAACCATGTCAGCCAATGATCGTCGGCTCGCCACCCGCTTTGTGCACACCGGCCAGGAGCGCGACCCGGCCACCGGCGCCATCGTGCCGCCGGTGTACCGCGCCGTCACCTTTCATCAGGACGACCCCTGGCATCCCGAGGGCTACGACTATTCGCGCTCCGGCAATCCCACCCGCGCCGCCCTGGAACAGGGGCTCGCGGCGTTGGAAGGGGGCGTGCGGGGCTTCGGGTTCGCGTCCGGCAACGCCGCCTTGACCGCCGTGCTGCTCCTGCTGTCGGCCGGCGACCACGTGCTGGTGACGCGCGATTGCCAAGGGGGAACGCAGCGCCTGTTCCGCGTCGTGTTTGCCCGGTTCGGGTTGGAGGTCAGCTATGTCGACACCGACAACTTGGACCAGCTGCAGGCCGCGTTGCGGCCCAACACGCGGGCGGTTCTGGTCGAGAATTACTCCAACCCGTTTCTCTTTGTCACCGACATCGCCGTCTTGGCCGAATGGGCGCATGCGGCCCATCTCCTGGTCATTGTGGACAATACGTTCATCACGCCCGCCGGTCAAAGTCCGCTGCGGCTCGGCGCCGACATTGTGGTGCACTCGGCCACCAAGATGATGGCGGGCCATTCGGACGTCACCGCCGGGGTGGCGGCGGTCCGGGATGCCGCGTGGGCCGAGCGTCTTTACGGCATTCAAAATGCCGCCGGGGCCATCCTCTCCCCCGACGAGTCCTATCAGGTGCTGCGCGGACTGCATACCCTGCCCGTCCGTCTCGAGCGCGCGGCGGCCGGCGCGCAGCAGCTGGCCGAGTGGCTGGCCCGGCAGCCCGGCGTCAGCGAAGTGTATTACCCCGGCCTGCCCGAGCACCCCGGCCACGCGGTGGCGACCGCCACCGTGCGCACCTTCGGGCCGATGGTCACGTGCCGCCTGGCCGACGCCGAGCGGGCGCCCGCCTTCATCCGGGGCCTGGAGCTGGTCCAAGTGGGAGCCGGCTTCGGTGGGACCGAAACCATCTGTTCCGTGGCCGCTCTCCACTGCCACGGCGCCCTGACGCCCGGGGAGCGGGCGGCGCGGGCCATCACCCCGGCCGTTATGCGCTTTTCGGTGGGCCTCGAAGACCCCGCCGACATCATCGACGACATCGGCCAGGCGCTTCATCGCGCCGACCTGGACTGAGAGCCGGGCCGTCCCGGACCCGGCTCTCCCCGCCTACCGCCTCTGCGCCAGCCCGGAACCTCGACGGTCCCGCGCGGCTACGGTTTAACCGACGGGCTCACCGGCGCGCCGTTCAGAATCAGGGTCCGGTGGATGGCGGCGGTCTTCTCCAGCATCGCCGACACCGAGCAGTAGCGCTCGGCCGACAGCATGACGGCCCGCTCAAACTGTTCCGGCCGGCAGTCGCCGTCCAACTCAAACACCAGCGTGATCTCTTCAAACACCCGCGGGTGGGCGTCGCGCCGCTCCGCGTCCACGCGCACCCGAAAGCGCTCCACGGTGCAGCGCATCTTGCGCAGGATGGAAATCACGTCCATGGCGGTGCAGCCCGCCAGCGACACAGCGGTGAGCTCCGTGGGGCGAAACCCTCGGTTGGCCCCCCCCACATCGGGGGCGCTGTCCATCACCAGGCGATGGCCCGACTCCCCCACCGCCTCAAACGCCATGCCGTCCAGATAGGTAATCGTGGCTTTGGGCATCAGTACTGCTCTCCTTCACCTGCTTCGTGTCCCTCTCCCGGCTCCTGCCAAGGCTCCAGCGCCCGGATGGTCAGGTGCGCCAGCGGCGGGTCGGGCTCCCAGATCGGATGCGCTGCCACCGCGGCCTCCCGGTCCGCCTCGGTGCGATAGCAGCGCTGCCACCGGTCACAGGACAGACAGGGCGGTCCCGGCTCGCGCGGGGGCAGTTTTCCCGACGCCGCCCAAGCGCGCGCGCGGGCGACCCGTTCCCGCACCCAAGTCCCCCACGGTCCGGGCGCCTCCTGGACAAACGCGAGCCGCCGCCGTGGCGTTTCGCGCGCATCCACAACCAAGTGTCCCCGACGATAGCCGGTCATCTCCAAGTACAGTGCCAGCTGGGCCCAAAACGTGACCGGCGGGCGCCCGTGGTCCAGAATCTCGGCAAAACGGGAGCCTCCCACGGTCTTGTACTCCACCACCGCCACGGTCCCGTCGTCGTCGCGCACCAGGGCGTCCATCCGACCGGAAACGCCCAGCACGGGATCGCGGACCGCACGTTCGACGGCCACCAGCCGGCCCCCGCGGGCCAACTCCCGTTGAAACGTCTGATGCCAAGCGGCGCCCGCGGCCATCCGCGCGCGGCCCTCGGCGTCAATCAGGCGCCCGAAGCCCAACAGCTCCATGGTCGCATAGCGCAGGCACGCGCCCGCCAGCGAGGGCGGAAACTGGCGAACCCGCCGCGGCGCCACCGGCTAGCGGTGGGTTTCGCCGGGTTCGAGCGCCACCAGTTCCACATCCCCCTGGATCAGCGCTCCCAGCTCAGCCGGCGTTCCGGTCAGCACGTCGAACGTCCCGAAGTGCATCGGAATCACCTGGGTGGGGCGCAGCAGCTCCACCGCATAGGCGGCCTCCTTGGGACCCATGGTGAAGTGGCCGCCGATGGGCAAGAGCGCGATGTCCGGGCGGTACAACTCACGAATCAACGCCATGTCGCCGAAGACACCGGTGTCGCCGGCGTGATACAGGGTCAACCCGTCCTCCAGGGTGATGACAAAACCCGCGGCCTCTCCCCCGTAGGCGAGGCCGGTCGGCGTGCTGATGCCGCTGGAATGAACCGCCTGCACCATGGTCAGGCGGATGCCGTCCACCGCGATGGTGCCGCCCTTGTTCATGCCGATGGTCTTGGGCGCGCCGGCCGCTTCCAGCCAGTTGGCGATCTCGAAGTTGGAGACCACAACGGCTCCGGTTCGCTGCGCCAGTTCCACGGCGTCGCCCATGTGGTCGAAATGTCCATGGGAGACGGTGATGATGTCGGCCCGGTCCAGATTGCGGTAGGCGGGTGGGCACTTCGGATTGCCCAGCCACGGATCGGTGACGAGATGCTTGCCCCGGGACGACTTGATGAGAAACGTCGCGTGTCCCAGCCAAGTGATTTCGGCCCCATTCAAATTCACGGCCCAAGCCCCCTTCGGGAGTCCAATTCCCATCCCATCCAGGTCAAAAGCTCCGGCAGGCGGTCGAGGACCCGCACCGCTCCCGCCGCCTCCAGATCTCTCCGGGAGAAAGTGTTGCCCAGCACGCCAATGCCGTCAATGCCGGCGCGCACCGCCGCCTCGATATCGTACGGACTGTCTCCGACCATGGCGACCTGCCCCCGGCACACCCCCGGCCAGGCTTGCAGCGCCCGCTCGATGGGTGCGGGATCCGGCTTGTGCCGGACGGTGGACTCGCTGCCCACCACCACGCGGAACAGGCTGCGCAGCCCCAGCCAGTCGAGACCCCGGTTCACCATGGACAACCGCTTGGACGAGACGATCCCCAGGCCCACACCCGACGACGCCAGGGCCCGCACCGTTTCGCGCGCCCCCGCGCAAGCGTCCACCGCCTCATCGTGCGCCGCCTCGTTGAAGGCCCGATAGGCGAGGATGAGGCGCTCGATGAGCTGGGGGTCGTCGCGGCCCGTCAGCTGCCTGAACTGGTCCTCCAGAATCTGTCCGAAATACGGGCGCAGCTCGTCATCCGTCACGTCCCGGCCGAGAACCGTCCGCAGGGCATAATGGCTGCTGGCCAGCACCAAGGGCGTACTGTCCAACAACGTCCCGTCCAGATCGAAGAGCAGAACCGTCTTGGGGGTGCCAGCGTGTTGGTTGTGCCTCATCAGCAAGTGTTCGCCCCCACCCGCCCTCACTCCTGCCGGGAGGAATCCCGCCGCCCGCCCCGAATCAGTCGGCGGAGGGGTCGCGATGTTCCTGGTCTTTGACATTGAAACCGTGCCGGATGTCGACAGCCTGGGCCGCTGGCTCGGAGAGCCCCCGGACGCGCCGCCCGATCACATTCTGGCGCGCTGGCAGGCGGCTTCCCCCACGGCCGTCATGCCCAAGCTGCCCTTTCACCAGGTGGTGGCCATCGCCGGCGCCGTGATTGATGACGACGGGCAGCTGGAGACCCTCAAAGCGATGGGCGACCCGGGCGACGGCGAAGTAGAGCTGTTGGAGCGTTTCTTCGGCTACGTGGAGCGGGCCCGTCCGCGTCTCGTGGGGTGGAACTCCAGCGGCTTCGACCTTCCGTGCCTGCTGTACCGGGCGCTCAAGCACGGCACGGTTCTTCCCCAGTTTTATCGCCAGCGCAACTATCGTTACCGCTACAACGAGGACCTGCATCTGGACCTGATGGACCTCCTGTCGGGCTATGGGGCGTCCACGCGTGTCTCCCTGGACGAAATGGCCGCCGTGCTGGGGGTGCCGGGGAAGCTCGATGTCGCCGGAGCCGACGTGTGGCCGCTGTATCGCGCCGGCGCCATCGACACCATCCGCGCCTACTGTGAGACCGATGTCCTGACCACCACGCTCATCTTCGCCCGCTACGCCCACCATCGCGGCTGGTTGGACGCCGACCGCGCCGCAGCGCTCCACGCCAGCGTGCAGCGCTTTCTCGCCGCCCGCGGCGAGGGACATTGGCAGCGCTTCCGCGCGGCCTGGGACGGGCTGGGCGCGTCTTAACAATTTGATGATAACTGCGAGTGCCGCCGCTCCTATACTGAGACCATGAACACGCGGGTCTTTGTCGTGGAGGATGAACCTCAGCTGCTCGCCTTGCTGGCCACCTATTTGAAAAAACATGGCCATGAGCCGGTGACCTTCGACAATGGCCGCGACGCCCTGCACCCCATTTTGGCCGACGCGCCCGATCTGGTGATTTTGGACATTCTGCTGCCGGGCGAGGACGGCCTCAGTCTGTTGCGCCAAGTCCGCGACCACGGCTCCCGGGTGCCGGTGATTCTCCTGACGGCGCTCAGCCAAGAGGCTCAGCGCATCGAGGGCTTTCGCAGCGGGGCCGACGACTATGTGGTCAAGCCGTTCTCCCCGGCCGAACTGATGCTGCGCGTGGAGGCCGTGCTGCGGCGGGCCAAGTCCGGAGCAGCGCCGGGCACGATTCTCCAGGTGGGTCCCTTGGCGCTGGACCCGCAGAGTCATGTCGTCACGGCCGGGGGTCGAACCCTGTCGCTCACCCCGACCGAGTTTCGCCTCCTGGCCGCCCTGATGTCCCGCCCCGGGTGGACGTTTGAACGCCAACAGCTGTTGGATATCGTGGCGGGACCGGATTTCCTGGGCTATGATCGCAACGTGGACGTGCACATCGCCAACCTGCGCCGCAAGCTGGGACTGAACCCGAGCCCCATCCGGACGGTGTATGGCGTCGGTTACCGCCTCCTTGCCGCCGACCCGCCGTGAGGCGCATCGGCGTCCGTCCGTATCTGTTTCTCACCGCGGCCCTCTCCATCGCGGTCGGCCTGGGCTTGCTGGGGTTGTCGGTCCAGAGCACGGCCAGCCATCAATTGCGGGCCTACACCCACCATCGGGACCTGCTGGTGGCCAGGCGCGTGGCCGCCACCCTGGCCACTCTCTACCGAAGCCGCGGCGTCGCGGGGATGGATCTGGGCGCCCAGCATTTTGCCGATTTGCTGAACAGCCGGCTCATCATCCGCACGCATCAAGGCACCTATGTCTTCAATCCCGTCCAGGCGGCGGGAGAGGCGCCGCCGGCGCGGGGAGAAAGCCATGTCACGGTGCCGCTCCTGGGACGTCACTCGCTCTCGCCCATGACCCTGGAGTTGTTTGGCTCCGAAGCTCTCGCCCCCCATCTGTCGCCGGTGCTCACGGCCATCGAACGGCGCCTGCTCTGGGCCTCCATTGCCGGTTTTCTCACCGCGCTGGCCTTGTCCGCCGTGGTGGGTGAGTGGTTGGTGCGATCCTTGAAACGCATCACGCATGGTGTGCGGCAGTTGGCCTCGGGCGACCTGGGCCATCGGGTGGACGTGGCCGGACCGGCTGAGATCGCCGAACTGAGCGAAGACTTCAACCGGATGGCGCAAGCGTTGGATCGCAGCGAGGAGAGCCGGCGCCAGATGGTGGCCGACGTCGCCCACGAACTGAGAACCCCCCTCAGCATTCTGATCGGCTACCTGGAAGCGCTCCGCGACGGTGTGGTGCCCGAAGGCGCGGACGCGCTGGCGGTGGCCAGCACCCAGGCCCAGCATTTGCACCGGCTGATTCGAGACCTGCAGGACTTGGCGCTGGCCGACGCCGGCGAACTGACGATGGCGAGGGAATTGGTGGACCTGGCCGACCTGGCGGGTCGGCTCACCGCGGACTGGGAATTGGAGGCCCACCGCCAATCGGTGACGCTCTCCTTTCAGGGCTCCGCCGACGATCTCCTGGTGTTCGGGGACGGGCAGCGTCTGCGCCAAGCGCTCGACAACTACGTGGCCAACGCGCTCAAGTACACGCCCGCCGGCGGCCAGGTGACGGTGCGGGCCAGCCGGCGCGAAGACTGGTGCCGCGTGGAGGTGGCCGACACCGGGCCCGGTATTCCGCCCGACGACTTGGCGCATGTGTTTGACCGGTTTTATCGGGTTGACCGCGCCCGGTCCCCCGGCACCGGCGGATTCGGCCTCGGCCTGTCCATCACCCAGCACCTGATCGAACGGCAGGGCGGTCACGTGGGCGCGCGCTCCCGTCCGGGCGAAGGGGCCGTGTTCTGGCTGGAGCTGCCGGCCGCGAGCAGCGGCCGCGCTAGCCCCTCCGGGGACTGACCCAGTGCCGGTAGAGCGTTCCCAGCACGCTCAGCAGCGTCGGGCCGATGACGACGCTGGCCGCCACCTGGATCACGACTCCGATCACCGGCGGGTGGGGCCAGACGGCGTTGAACGCAAAGAACACCACCCAAATCAACACGAAGCTGACGGCCACGGCCTGATACCGCCCCCAGGCCGACTGCGGCTTGCGTCCCATCTCCGCGGTTTTCCTCATTTCTCTCGGTCCCGAGCCACCCGACTCGGACGCGTTCGGCGTAGCGTCAGGGTAAGACGGGACTCTCCTGGCCCCTGCCGCCTGCGCCAATTGTCAGGGATCCGGGCGGATCTGAAAAGAGGGTCGGCCCTCGCCACTCAGCCAACTCCCAGCCACTCTTTGCAACTTCTTCACAGAGAGCGGGTACGTTACCGACCGGTAAGGCGGTGTCCATCCCGGCGGGCTCGCCCGGACGACGGCCGCGGCTCGTCGGTGAGTCAAGCGACCCTGACTCCAACACGCTGAAGGAGGTCTGAGTGATGTTGGTCTGGAGCAAGATGCGCATCGCGCTCCTGGGCGCCGTAACGGCCGGCGCTCTGGGATTGGCGTCGGCCACGGCGTGGGCGGCTCCGCTCTCCGCCCACCACACGCCCGCGCCCCGATCCGTGCCGTGGCTTCCTATCGTCGTGCGTGTGACGGCCCGGGCGATTCACGAGCGCCCGCAAGCGGTTTGGCAGGCATGGCGGGACGGTGCCACGCTGGCCCGGATCGCCGCCCAGCACGGCGTTTCGGCCGGCGCCCTGACGAAAGACGTGGAACAAGCGCTGGACACCCGGATCCAGCGGCTCCGAGACAGCGGCCATCTGTCCGCCCAGCGGGCCGCGACGCTCGAAGCGCAAGTCGCCAAGCAAGTTCCGCTATGGCTGGGGCGGCCCTTCCCCAAGGGCGCGGCCCCCTGGCGGTTCGCCTTCCGGCCGTTCATGCGCGGCCGCCGGTGGCTGCCGCGCGCGGCGGCTCCGTTCCTGCACATGACGCCGTCCGCGGTGCAGCAAGCCCTGCGGCGCGGCGAGAGTCTCGCGACGCTGGCCCGGAGTCACGGCACCACCGGGGCCGCACTCGCGGCTCATCTCACCGCGTGGCTGGATGCCCGGCTGCACCGGCTGGCAAGCCGTCACCAGCTACCGGCCCGCCAGGTGCAGGCCCTTCGGGTGGAGCTCCGAAAGTGGGTGTGGCATCTTGTGAACCGAACGGGACCGGCCCGTCCCGCCCGACACGCCGCGTAGAGCCCGGACGCGTGCGGCCGCCGATCGTCCGGCGGCCGCACGGGCCCCGGCGCGCCGCCGGCGCGTACCTGGATCAGTACACGGCCAGATACTGGTCCAGCTCCCACGGATGCACGGCGGTCCGGTACACATCCCACTCAATGCGCTTGGCTTCGATCAGCCCCTGGCTCAAGTGGGCTCCCAGCGCGTCCTGCATGACCGCATCCTGCCGGAATTCGGCGATGGCCTCCTCCAGGCTGGCCGGCAGTCGGTCAATGCCCAGCTCCTGCCGCTCGCTCTCGCGCATGCGGTGCAAGTTGCGCCCCACCGGCGGCGGCGGCTCCCATTTCTGCTCAATCCCGTCCAGTCCCGCTCGGATGGCGGCGCCCAGCGCCAGGTACGGATTGCACGAGGGGTCGGGCGAGCGCAGCTCCAAGCGCGTGTTGGGCCCGCGCCCCTGCGGCAGACGAATCATGGGGCTTCGGTATCCGGTGGACCACGCCACGTAGATGGGGGCCTCGTATCCGGGGACCAGACGCTTATACGAGTTCACCAGCGGATTGGTGACCAGGCTGAATCCCCCCGCGTGATGGATGAGGCCGGCCAGAAAGTGGCGCCCGAGCGGGGACACCGCCTCGGGGTGGTCCGGATCGTAAAAGACATTCGCTCCGTTTTGGGTGAGATAACAGTGCAGATGGAGGCCCGATCCATTGATGCCGGCCACCGGCTTGGGCATGAAGGTCGCGTGCCGTCCCGCCCGCCGGGCCACCTCCCGCACCACCGTCTTCAGCGTGGTGAGATGATCGGCGGCGGTGAGGGCGTCCTGGAAGCCCAAATCAATCTCGTGTTGACCCGGAGACACTTCATGGTGACTGGCTT
>DAHVOH010000369.1 GCA_027318915.1 Clostridiales bacterium | reverse complement strand
GCCGCGCGCCGCGGACCGGAACAACGCCGACCTGGCGCACCAGAACGCCGGCGTCTATCGGCCCGCGGACCACCTCGCCATCGCGCAGGCCGATCCCGGCATCGCCGATCCGGCGGCCTATGTCGAAGCGCATGTCCGCCGCCTGGAGGCGCTGCGCCGCGCCGGCGTGGTCCAGCGGCTCGACGCCGACCATTGGCGCATCCCGGCCGATCTCGAACAGCGGGCTGCTTGCCACGACACGGGCCGAAGCCAGGCGCCGAGCCTGCGCGTGCTGTCCGCGCTCGACCTGGAAGCCCAGATCCGCAGCGACGGGGCGACCTGGCTCGATCGCCAACTTCTCGCCCGCGATCCGATGCCGCTCGCGCAAAGCGGCTTCGGGTTGGCGGTCGAAGCCGCCCTGGAGCACCGCCGCCAGCATCACCTCGCCCACGGCGATGCGCGCCGGGACGCGGACGGGCGGGTACGCTATCGTCGGGACCTGCTCGCGACGCTGGAGCGCCGCGAACTCGGGC
>DAHVOH010000368.1 GCA_027318915.1 Clostridiales bacterium | reverse complement strand
AAGCCATTCACCGCCGCTGGCGGCGAGAGACCCACCCCGGGTACGGTGACCACCGTCCCGCCATAAGCTGGACCTCGGGTCTCACCACGCGCATCGCATGCCCCCACGGCTAGGGTGCACAGCCCGCCGCACGCCACCACCCGCGCTATCCGGTCTCGCAAGGTCATACCCGGCGTCCGTCCCATGAGTCTTGGCGACATCATGCCAAAAACGCGCGCCGCGCGCGACCGGAAGGTCGTCGTCCGCACTGCCGTCGCCCGCGAAATGCGGGTTCTCCCAGCCTTTGCCTTCGGCATCGAGCTCGCCCCGCCGCTCATACCGCACGACGAAGCCCTCCTGGATCTGGTGGCGCATCCTTACAGTCCGCCGTGGCGGCGGTGATCGCCTGGAAGGCCCGGAAGCGGCCCTGCGGTCGCTACCCGCGCCTGATCCGTGCCAGCAAGATCACAAGGTTTGAATGCATAGCCATCGCATATGGGCTCGCAAAGCCCTGGGCCATCGCCCGCGCGATA
>DAHVOH010000367.1:282-513 GCA_027318915.1 Clostridiales bacterium | reverse complement strand
CCGCCGAGTCGCTGCCGTTGCGCTTCGTGTGTCACACGCCGTGTTTCCGCTCGGAGGCGGGCGCGGCCGGGAAGGATACCCGCGGCATGATCCGCATGCACCAGTTCGACAAGGTCGAGCTGGTGCACATCGTGCGGCCCGAGAGCTCCTATGACGCGCTGGAGGCGCTCACCGGCCACGCCGAGCAGGTGCTCAAGCGGCTCGGGCTGCCGTTTCGAACCATGGCGCTGT
>DAHVOH010000367.1:0-272 GCA_027318915.1 Clostridiales bacterium | reverse complement strand
CGCTACCGGGAAATCTCCTCGTGCAGCAACGACGAGGCCTTTCAGGCGCGGCGCATGCAGGCGCGCTGGCGTACGCCACAGGGCAAGCCCGAGCCGTTGCATACGTTGAATGGCTCGGGTCTTGCGGTGGGACGGACGCTGGTGGCCGTGCTCGAGAATTACCAACAGGCCGACGGCTCGGTGGCCGTACCCGATGCGCTGCGAGCGTATCTCGGCGGGCTGACGCGGCTCGCGCCGGACTGAGCCGCCGGCCGCAGGGGGGAACCGATGCC
>DAHVOH010000366.1 GCA_027318915.1 Clostridiales bacterium | reverse complement strand
GACGTGCTCGCCGATCAGGTTGACCCGGCCCGGGGCGGACGCGACTGCGTCGGGCCGGGCGTCGAGGTGGGCCGCGAAGTCGGCGCGGAGCCGCTGCGCGCTCACGCGGACCCGTCGGTCCCGAGCCAGCGACCCCGGCGCATGACCCGGCGGACCCGGGTGGACTCGTCGAGGACGACGAGGTCGGCGTGCGCGCCGGGCTCGATGCGCCCGATGGCGTCGCACCCGAGCACCCCGGCCGGGGTGAGGGTGACGGCGTTGACGGCCTCCACGAGGTCGACACCGGCGACGTGCACGGCGTGCCGCAGCGCCTGCGCGAGGGTGATCGCGCTGCCCGCGATGGCGCCGGAGGGCTGGGCCTTGGCCACGCCGTCCGCGACGTCCACGACGAGGTCGCCGAGGCGGTAGCGACCGTCGGTGCCCGCGGCGGCGGTCATGGCGTCGCTGACGAGGGCGAACCGGCCCGCTGCTGCCCGGGCCGTCGCGTTGAGCACCGACGGATGGAGGTGGACT
>DAHVOH010000365.1 GCA_027318915.1 Clostridiales bacterium | reverse complement strand
CATAGCGGATCAGCGCCACCCCGAGCAAGACCGGGCCCGCCACCACGAGCACCGCCGCCAGACCCTGCCCGCGGGTCCCGCCATTGAATCGCTGCTCTACACTGCGCGCCCAGTCCTCATACCATAGAAACGGCGCCGCCCGGCCACGGTCGGGGAACAAGCGATCGAGCGCGACCGCAAAGAGTATGATGATCAGCGTGATTGCCATCGCCCTAGCCCTCCCCTCGCGATACCCCGTCACCTACGGAACGTAATGCGCGGCGATATCGGGCCCAGTCGAAAAACGGTCCGGGATCGGTCTTGCGCCCGGGAGCGATCTCCGAGTGCCCATAGAGCCGCTCGCGGGTGATCGCCGGATAATGCCGCATGAGCGCCTCGGACACCGCCTGCAAAGACCGGTACTGAGCATCCTCAAACGGGCCGTGATCCGTGCCCTCGAGCTCTATGCCCACCGAAAAGTCATTGACGCGTTCGCGCCCTTCGCATCGCGATACGCCAGCGTGCCACGCCCGA
>DAHVOH010000364.1 GCA_027318915.1 Clostridiales bacterium | reverse complement strand
AGGGCTCGGGGGCGATGGATTCTGGCTCATCCGTGAGCCGGGACGGGAGCCCTACGGGATCGATGCCGGCGGCACGGTCGGGGCGCTCGCGACCCCGGACCTCTATCGGGCGCGCGGCCACCAGACCATGCCGACGCGCGGCGCGCTCGCCGCCAACACCGTGGCCGGGACGCTGGCCGGTTGGGAGCTCGCGCTTGCCCAGCGGCCACGACCGACGCTTGCGCTCGAGCGCCTCTTGGAAGACGCCATAACGTACGCCGATCGCGGGTTCCCGGTGAGCGACACCCAGGCCGCGAGCACCGCTGGGCGCCTGGCGGAACTCCGCGGGCAGCCGGGGTTCCGGGAACACTTTTTGGTGCCCGACGGCAGCGCGCCCGCGCGCGGCGCGATATGGCGCCAACCGGCTCTGGCCGCGACTTTGCGTGGCCTCGCGCGCCGCGGGCTGCGCGATTTCTACGAAGGCGAGGTGGGGGCGCTCATCGCCGCCGATCTGGCGGCGGTGGAAAGCCCAGTG
>DAHVOH010000363.1 GCA_027318915.1 Clostridiales bacterium | reverse complement strand
ATCGCGCACATGCGGGAGCCCGTCGACCTGCCCGATCTGGGCGAGCCGCCGGTGCGGGAGTACCCCCGGCGCGAGGCGGGCGATCCTCGGTTCGGCGACGTGCCGTTCGTCCCCTTCGGCAGCGGGCCGCCAACCGTGGTGACGGGACTGTCGCACGGCGCCGACGGATTGCCGCGCACCGGCAGCGGCAAGGAGCAAGAGCAATTGCTGTCCGACGCGGAAGGCCGGTTGCTCGCTGACCGCGACCTGGCCGAGGGTGCGCGCGGCGTCCAGTTGGATGACGCCCGCGTGGCGCTGGTGGCCTACGGCATCACGGCCCGCGGCGCGCGCGAGGCGGTGTCCCTCTTGCGAGCCCAGGGTGTCAAAGCCGGGCTGCTGATCTTGGATGTGCTCTGGCCGCTGCCCATCGAGCCGCTCGGGCGCCTGGCCAAGCAGGTGGAATTGCTGGTGGTGGCCGAGTTGAATCATGGTCAAATGGCGATGCCGATACAGGCGGCCATGGCCGGGAGGGTCCCC
>DAHVOH010000362.1 GCA_027318915.1 Clostridiales bacterium | reverse complement strand
TGCCAGTCCTGCGGCAGCCACAGCGCCGTCACGTCGGGGGACACCACGGCCAGATCCGGGAACCGAGCCGCCAGGTCCGCATGGGTCAGAAGTTCTGCGGGGATGTCGCGCTCCCGGAGCGCGGCCGCCTTCGCCTGGGCGAGGCGGCTGCGCGAGGGATCCGCGAGCGTCATCAAGCCCAGCCGCTGCACCATCGCGGGATCGTCGGATGCTTGGCAGGCGGCGCCATAAAGCCGCCGGCTTTCCGATACCCAGGCCTGGTCCTCAGGGTGCCAGAGCAAGTCGGTCACGATGCCGCCAGCCTTGGCGCTGGCCTCAGAGCCCACCCCGGAGCGCGCTTCCAGCAAGAGGACCGAGGGCACGCCGCTGCCCACCGCCGCCGACGCGGCGGAAACGCCCCACACTCCGCCGCCGATGACCACCAAGTTGTACATCCCGTCACTCCTTCTGCCCCGCTCGACCATTCCGAAAGGGAGCCGAGCCGTGCGCCCGCCCGCGGGAAATAAGGCGGCGCAGC
>DAHVOH010000361.1 GCA_027318915.1 Clostridiales bacterium | reverse complement strand
TGAATCTGGCGTTCCTGGGCGGGTGTCAGGTCGGACGCCGCCGTCGGGCGGGCGGCGTGCAGATACGTCCGAAGTTGCCTTGCGGAAGAGCGCGGCATGGCGACCAAGGACAGGGCCGGATAACATGTGCGCAGCGCCTCCCGCGCGCGCGGCCCGTCGGCATCCACGGCCAGGATGATCCCCGCCAAGCCGCCGCGCAAACCATGCAGGAAACCCATCATGGCGGTATTGAGGCGGTGCACGTGATCAAAGAGCAACACGCCTGCGCGCAATTCGGCGGCAGCTGCCAGCCGCGCTCGCGTGCGCCGCTGTGTGAGGCCGGCGATGTCGACCTCGGGGTAGGCGCGTGCGAAGGCCTGCGTCATGTCGCCAAGACGGATCGTGGCATCGGCGATCGCAGACGGTCTTCCCTCACGCCGAAGGCGTGCATGCAAGGTGCGCAAGAACGTGGATTTGCCGCTCCCCAGGGGACCATATAAAACGAGGTGCTCGCCGCGCGCAAGGCGCTCGGTGATGT
>DAHVOH010000360.1 GCA_027318915.1 Clostridiales bacterium | reverse complement strand
CCGCGTAGTGCAGCCGGTCAGTCGCCCGATGGGCTCGCCCTGCACGTTTGTGGGCCTCGAGCGCCTTGATGTGGCCGGGCTCCTCGATCTGCGCGCCGCGATCGTAGCTCCTCGGGTGCGTGGCGATGACCGTGCTGCCATCGAGAACGCGTACGGTCTCGACGGTGGCGAGCACCTCGAGGGTGCGGCGTACATGGGTGTGCGGGACGGAGTAGTCGTTCAGATCGAAGCGCACGTACGGGGTCTTGTGAGCGCGCACGATCACCCGCTCGGCGGCAGGAAAGGGCTCATCCGGCAAGGCGAGTAGATGCCCCCGCTCGGCCTCGAAGCACTCGCGCACCGTGCGGCTGCGATCTTCCGGGCAGGGGCGATCGGCCGCCTCCCCGGCGCACCAGGCGAGCGCTTGGGCGTTGAGATCCTCGAGATCGGCGAAGCGTCGCGCGGCGAAGAAGCGCTCGCGCACGAAGCGGATGGCTCGCTCGACGCGCCCCTTCTCGTTGCCGCGCGCGACGGCCACC
>DAHVOH010000035.1 GCA_027318915.1 Clostridiales bacterium | reverse complement strand
CGCCCGCTCCCAGACAGCCGCCGCGCCGCCAGGCCGGCGGCTTTTGGTTGGGCGCCGCCTGTCGGAGAACGCGGCGGGCCACCCCCACCGCCTGACAGCATCCGCGGCGGCGGCTTCCTACAATAGGCGCAAGACAGCCCGGGCCGTCCGCGGCATCCGGGCAGGCTGGGCCGACGGTCGAGAGGGGGGGCGGGTCGTGGTCGTCAACGGCGATCTGACGCTGGGCGTCAGCGGGGCCATGGACCTGGTGATTCTGGCGGCGGTGGCCCGCATGGCCCGCACACCTCGGCGCGGCCCCGCGCGGCTCCTGCTGGGGGCCGTGGTGGGCACGCTGCCCACCATGGTGACACTGCTGCGCCCGGCGTGGCCGCTGGAGCCGCTATGGCTGGTGCTCACGCCGCCCGCCATGTGCGGGGCGGCGTGGGCGCCGCTTGCGCGCAGCGACTGGCTTCGCGCCATCGGATGGACCTATGCGGCAACCATCACCATCGGGGGGGCCGTGCTCGCGTTGCTGACCGTCGGCACGCCGGCTTGGCTGGTCGCGGTGGCGGCGCCGGCTCTCGGGCTGAGCGCCGCCGACTGGTGGCGGCATCAGGTGAGCCGTCCGCTCGCCGCGCGCCGCGGCCGGGTCCCGCTCCGCATCGTCGCCCACGGCAGACGCGTGCGCTTGACGGCGCTCTTGGACAGCGGCAATCGGCTGTCGGATCCTCTGACCCTGAAACCGGTGATGGTGGTGGACGCGGCCAGCATTCAGCCGCTCATGGAGGAAGCGAGGGGACAAGAGACCGGGCCGGCTCCCGACGGCCGGCCGGTGGCGACCCCGCGCACGGTGCGGGCGATGACGGCGGCGGGGCCCATCACGCTGCCGCTGATGGACGTGGACCATGCGGAACTGGAGGTGGATGGACGGTGGGAAGCACTGGTTCCCCTGGCTCTGGGATTGACCGATGGCTGGCAGGGAGAACCCCGCGACTTTCAGGCTTTGGTCAATCCGGCGTGGTTGGCACGCCGCACTTCACGCTACGCCTGAGGTGGTTGATTGGAGGCTTGGACGGGGTCGTCCGGCGGGCGGCGGCGTGGTTGGGGCTGGCCCTCCCCGAGCAGGATCTGGACTACGTGGGATCGAGCGAGGCGCTGCCGCCCCCGCTGAGTCATGACGAGGAGATGGTCCTGCTCTCGCTCTTGCAAGAGGGCGAGCGGCACGCCCGGGCCACGCTGATTGAGCGGAACCTGAGACTGGTGGTGTACATCGCCCGCAAGTTTGAGAACACCGGAGTCGGCATCGAGGATCTGGTTTCCATCGGCACCATCGGCCTCATCAAGGCGGTCAACACGTTCAACGTGGAGAAGCGCATCAAACTGGCCACCTACGCCTCCAAGTGCATCGAGAACGAGATTCTCATGTTCCTGCGGCGCAACAGCCGTGTGCGATCCGAAGTGTCCTTCGACGAGCCGCTGAATGTGGACTGGGACGGAAACGAACTGCTGCTGTCGGACGTGTTGGGCACCGAAAATGACTTGGTGTACAAAGGCCTGGAAGAACAGGTGGACCGCACGCTGCTGCGCTCGGCCCTGGACAAATTAACCTCGCGGGAGCAACGCATCATGGATCTTCGCTTTGGACTGGCCGATGGACGCGAGCGGACCCAGAAAGAGGTGGCCGACGTGCTGGGCATCAGCCAGTCCTACATCTCTCGGCTGGAAAAGCGGATTATCAAGCGTCTGCGGCGGGAGATGCACCGCTGGGAATAGGCCGACGGCGGTCGCGGCGATGACGGTCGCGCGGCTCCATGCGCCAGCCCGGATGGCACCGCCGTCCGGGCTGGCGCGGCTTTCAGGGCGACGCGGGCGGGGACGCCATCCGACCGACCCGACTAAATATGGAAAAACATGGCTGAGACCGCATAGACTGGGCGCCCGCGGGCATACTTCCAGCGGATAGGCGAGGAGGTCCGCGGATGCCCGTCAATAAAGTCGAGATTCCCGGCGTCAATACCGCCAAACTGCCCGTCTTAACGAACGCGCGCATGCGGGAACTGTTTGCCGCCATGCAGCGGGGCGATCTGACGGCGCGCGACCAGCTCATCTCGGGCAATCTGCGCCTGGTGTTGAGCGTCATCCAGCGCTTCGCCAACCGGGGCGAGAACGGCGACGACTTGTTCCAGGTGGGCTGCATCGGCCTCATGAAAGCCATCGACAATTTTGACCTGGGCCAGAACGTGAAGTTTTCCACCTACGCCGTGCCGATGATCATCGGGGAGATTCGCCGCTATCTGCGCGACAACAACCCGATCCGAGTCAGCCGTTCGCTGCGGGACGTCGCCTACAAAGCGCTGCAGGTGCGCGACGCCTTGGTGCACCGGTATTCCAAAGACCCTACCATCAGCGAGATTGCCCAGGAGCTGGCGCTGCCGCGGGAAGACGTGCTCTACGCGCTGGATGCCATTCAAGAGCCCATGTCGCTGTTTGAACCCATCTATCATGACGGCGGCGACCCCATCTTCGTCATGGATCAAGTGTCCGACGAAGGAAACCAGGATCACCATTGGCTGGAGAGCATCACCATCAAAGAGGCCATGAAGAAGCTGACCGACCGCGAACAACTCATCCTCACGCTCCGCTTCTTCCAAGGCAAGACGCAGATGGAGGTGGCGCAGGAGATCGGCATCTCCCAGGCGCAGGTGTCGCGCCTGGAAAAAGCCGCCCTGACCCACATGCGGAAATACGTGTAGTATGTGGCGGCATCTGGTCACGGCGGCGCTGTCCCTCAGCTTGTTTGCCGGCATGGCGGCCCGTCCCCCGGCGCCGGTGCCGGTCCGGCTCGACTGGCCCGCGCCGCGGCTGCCCCGCGTCCTGAGATTTCGAGTGATTGCCAACAGCGACAGCCTCTGGGATGAGTCGGTCAAAATCGCCGTGCGCAACCTGGTGCTGCAAACCCTGGCCGCGCCTTTGGCCCGAGCCCGCAGCCCCCAGCAGGCGGAGGCGCTGATCCGCCCGCGGCTGCCCGAACTGGCGGCGGCGGTGGACCAGCTGCTCCGGTCCGACGGCGCGCCGTATCTGGCCCGCGTCACGCTGGGGCGCACCGCCTTTCCCACCAAGGCCTACGGCACCTGGGTGCTGCCGGCCGGTCGCTACCCCGCGCTGATTGTCCGCCTGGGCCGCGGCGATGGCCACAATTGGTGGTGTGTGCTGTTTCCCACCCTCTGTTTCATCGACATGGGCAGCGGTTTGGCGGTGCCCGTCGGGACGGGCCCGTCCCATGCCTCGGAACCGCCCGCGCCGGGATGGCATGTGGTGTGGTGGATTCCCTTCCAGCATTGGCTCTCCGGTCTTTGACGGCCCCGCCGGACATAGGATGGCGGGGGAGGGATGGCCGGTGGTGAAGACCTCCGAGCTGCGCATGAAGGACCTCATCAACGTGGCCGACGGCCGGCGATTGGGCAGCATCGACGACTTGGAGCTGGACTTGGACCGCGGCGTGGTCACGGCCGTCGTGGTGGCGGGACCGGCGCGGCTCTTCGGCTTCTTCGGCCGGGAGCGGGACTTGGTCATTCCCTGGGACCGGATCCGCAAGATCGGTGAGGATGTCATTCTGGTCGACATTTCCAGCCCCCAAGATTCTTATCATCCCTGAGCCAAACGGGAGGGAACCGCCCTTTCGTGGCGAAGGGGAGGGTATGGCGCGTTGGGTTTGGCGTGAGGAACCTCTGGAACATTTGGCGTTGACCGGGTGGCCCGGCATCACCGCCTGGATGACCGGGCGGCGGGGCGGCGTGAGCCTGCCCCCCTTTGCCACCTTGAATTTGTCGTACACGGTGCGCGATCTGCCGCCGGCGGTGGACTACAACCGCCGGCGCGCCGTGTCGTTGGGGGCGGGGAGGCGTCCTCTCTGGGCGCGTCTGGAGCACGGTGCTCGCGTCTGCGCGGTCGACCGCAGCACGGTGAGGCCGCCGGTGGCCGACGGGCTCGTCACCAATGACCCGACGGTGCTGTTGGCGGTGACGGCGGCCGACTGCCTGCCCATCTTCCTGGCCGCTCCCGACATTGGCTGGATCGGCGTGGTGCATGCCGGTTGGCGGGGTACCGTGCGCCGGGTCGCGGCGGCGGGCGTCGCGGCCCTGGCGGCGCGAGGCGCCGATCCCGGCCGGATGTTGGCCGCCCTCGGACCCGGCATCGGCCCCTGCTGCTACCGGGTCGGAGACGACGTGGTGCAGGCCGTCCGGCGGTGCCCCGAAGGGGAGGACAGCCTTGAGTGGCGCGACGGTCAAGCGCACCTCGATCTGTGGGCCATGAACAGGGCGCAGCTGGCTGCCGGGGGGATGAGCCCGGATCGCATGGAGACGGCGGCGCTCTGTACGGCCTGCCACACCGAGCGCTTCTTTTCGCATCGGCGCGAGCGGCGCACGGGCCGCATGGGAGGCTTCCTGTGTCTGGCGACGCCTTGACGGCACGCATCGAGGCGGTTCGAACCCGGGTGGCGGCCGCGGCGCGAGCCAGTGGGCGCGATCCGGCGGCCGTACGCATCATGGCGGTGACCAAGGGTCACGGCCCCGAGCGGGTGGAGGCATTGCGCCGGGCAGGGTTCGGCCTGTTTGGGGAAAATCGGGTCCAGGAGGCCCGGGTGAAGTTCGCCGCCGGCGGGGCGGACATAAGCCTGCATCTGATTGGACATCTTCAAACCAACAAGGTAAGATTAGCCTTGGAAATCTTCCAAGTTATCCAAAGCTTGGATAGTCTGCGATTGGCGGAGGCCATTCAAAGACATTCCCAAGGTCGGACGATCGCGGTCATGGTGCAGGTCAATGCTGGCCGGGAGCCGCAGAAATTCGGTCTCTGGCCGGAGGCGGTGCCGGCCTTTGTTGATGCTCTGGAGCAGTTTCCGGCGCTGCGGGCGGTGGGCATAATGGCGGTCTTGCCATACGAAGGCGATCTGGATCCGCTGATGGAAGAGACGGCGCAGATCTGGCGCGCATCTCGCCGTCGCCGGTTGCCCTGGGCTCCGTTGGACGAACTGTCCATGGGCAGCAGCACCGATTTTGAGTCAGCCATCCGCCACGGCAGCACGATGGTGCGATTGGGCACCGTCCTGGTCGGCGCCCGGGCGGAGTCTCACGTTGAGGAGGCGGGTCATGAAGGGGAATCTGGTCACTAAGTTCCTGAATTTTGTCGGCGTCGAGGAAGTGGACGAATATGGTCCGGAAGCGCAGGAGCCGGAATGGGAGCCGGAACCGCCTCGCAAGAAGCGGCCCAGCATCGTGAACTTCCCGAACAGCTCCCGGGGCAACGTCCGGGTAGTGGTGATGCACCCCCGCACCCTGGAGGACGGCCAGGCGATTGCCGATCAGGTGAAGAGTCGGCGACCCGTGATTGTCAACCTGGACCAGGCGGACGAGCGGTCGGCGCAGCGCCTGTTGAATTTCTTGTCCGGTGTGGTGTATGCCTTGGACGGGAGCCTGCGCAAGGTGGGAGAAGGCATTTTCCTGGCGACGCCCAGCAACGTGGAGGTGTCGGGCGAAGATCAGGACGACGCCGAGTGGGTGCGCAGCTTTAACAAGTAAGCGGGCGATCGGTGAGTCTCATCCTAACGAATTTGGCCGTGTCGGTGCAGTATGTGCTGCGTGTGTTCTATGTCCTGCTGCTGATGACGGTGGTGGCGTCGTTTTTCCCGCCGCGGCACCCCGGGTGGTGGGCGGGCACGGCGCGGTTCGTCGAGCGGATGACGGAGCCGGCCCTGCAGCCGATTCGCAGTCGCCTGCCCACTTGGGGCGGCATGGATTTTTCCCCGTTGGTGGCGTTGCTAGGGATGTATCTCCTCGGGTCGCTGGTGGTACAGGGCCTTTTGGCCTTATCTCGAGCCGTATGAGCCCGCATGGCGGGCAGAAGGAGGACGGGCGGCATGCCGCTGACCCCACTGGACATTTACAACAAGGAGTTTAAGCACAGCTTTCGCGGGTACCAGGAAGATGAAGTCAACGAGTTCTTGGATGAAGTGGTGCGCGACTATGAGGCACTCCTGCGCGAGAACCAGGAGCTCAAGGAGCAGTTGTCGGGCGTGGCGGATCGCATTGAGCAGTACCGGAAATTGGAGGAGACCCTGAAGAACGCCCTCCTGGTGGCGCAGAGCACGGCCGAAGAAGTGAAGATTGCCGCCCGCAAGGAGGCGGAATTGATCGTCCGCGAAGCCGAGGGGCGCGCCGAGCAAATCGTGCAGATGAGCCAGCAGCGATCGCGGGAGCAGGAGGAGCAGCTGAAGCGGCTGCGCCACGAGTGGGACGTGTACCGGGCCCGGCTGCGGTCCCTCCTCGAGACCCAGATGACTCTCTTGAGCGAGGATGAGAGTCCGGTGGCGGTGACATCGTCGGACGACATTTGACCGACCGCAGGCGGACTGGTATTGTGACCTGAAAGCGATGAACGGAACCAATCCGTCCTGGACGCCCCAAGAGAGTCGGCGGCTGGTGCGAGCCGGCGGGCGGGGACGGGGAGATCGTCCGCGAGCGCCCGGGTGAACCTGATTAGCCCGGCCGGTTGACGCCGTTACCCGTCAGCGAGGCCGCGCCCGCGCGCGGCGGTCAGGGTGGTACCGCGAACACCGTTCGCCCCTACAGGGGCGATTTTTTATGGGGAGGCGACATGGACTACCGCAGCACACTGAATTTGCCGCACACCGCGTTCCCGATGCGGGCCAATCTGCCGGAGCGCGAGCCCGAACGTCTGCGGCGCTGGCAGACTCAGGCCCTGTATCGACAGCTGCGCCGGCAGCGCTCCGGGGCGGCGCGCTTTGTGCTGCACGATGGGCCTCCTTACGCCAACGGCGACATCCATATGGGCACCACGCTGAACAAGGTGCTGAAAGACATCATCAACCGGTATCATTGGCTTTTGGGCGAGGACGTCGTCTATGTTCCCGGCTATGACACGCACGGCCTGCCCATCGAAATGCAGGCCTTGAAGAGCCTGGGCGTGACGCAGCATCAACTGGACCCGGTGGCGCTGCGCGAGGTGTCCGCGAAGACGGCCCGCCATTTTATGGCCGCCATGAATGAGCAGTTTCAGCGGCTCGGCGTCCTGGGCGATTGGGATCGGGTGTATGCCACCCTCGACCCCGATTTCGAGGCCGAGGAGCTCAGACTGTTCGCCGCTTTGGTGGAGCGGGGTCTGGTCTACAAAGACCTGAAGCCGGTGCACTGGTGTCCGGTCTGCGAAACCGCACTGGCCGAAGCCGAGCTGGAATATCGCCCGCGGACGTCGCATTCCATCTGGGTGGCCTTTGAGGTCGCGGACGATCCGGACGGGGTCTTGACGCCCGGCGTTTCGGTGCTGATCTGGACCACCACGCCGTGGACACTGCCCGCCAATGTGGCCGTGGCGTATCATCCCGACCTGGTGTATCAGATGGTGGACAGTCCCCGCGGGCGGTTGCTGGTCGCGTCCGCCCTGGTCGAGACCGTGGCCCGGGAGACGGGGCTGAGCCTCCATCCGGTCGGTGACCCGATTCCGGGGCATCGCCTGGCCCATGTGGTCGCCCGGCACCCGTGGCTTTCCCGTCCCGCGCCGCTGGTGGCCGGCGCCCACGTGACGGCCGAGGCCGGCACCGGGTTGGTGCACACGGCGCCCGGCCACGGCCAGGAGGACTTTGAGGTGGGCCGCGCTTTTGGGCTGCCGGTTCTGCAGCCGCTGGACGACCGGGGGCGTTTTGACCCCGACGTCCCCCTGGTGGGGGGCTTGGCGTACGAGGAAGCGAACGCGGTGGTGATCGAGGCCCTGACCCAGCGCGGGCGGCTCGTGCATCAAGGCTTTCTTGAGCATGCGTATGCCCACTGCTGGCGCTGCAAGAACCCCATCATCTTTCGGGCCACCCGGCAATGGTTTCTCGACATCCAGCGCTTGAAGCCGGAATTGCTGGCCCAGGTGGAGCAGGTCGTCTGGGTGCCGGCCTGGGGGCACGAGCGCATGCAGCAGATGATTGTCGATCGGCAGGACTGGTGCCTGTCTCGTCAGCGCAGCTGGGGCCTGCCCATTCCCGCGTTCACCTGCGGCGACTGCGGCGAGGCGGTGCTGCCGGCGCCGTTCATCCGGCAGCTGGCTGACCTGGTGGCCCTCCACGGATCCACCATCTGGTGGACCTGGGACATGGCTCAGCTGACGGCGGGCGTCGACCTCACCTGCCCCCACTGCGGATCGGCGCATCTCGAGCGCGAGTTCAACGTCTTTGACGTGTGGTTCGATTCCGGGGCGGCCCAGGCAGCCGTGCTGGCCTCGCGCGCGGACATGGGCCGGCCGGCCGACGTGGTGTTGGAGGGCGGCGATCAATTTCGCGGCTGGTTCAATTCGCTCCTGACGCTGGGGGTCGCGCGCTACCAGGACGCTCCCTACCGGACGGTGGTGACCCACGGCTGGGTGCTGGACGCGGAGGGGCGCCCGATGCACAAGTCCTTGGGCAACGTCATCGACCCGTTCGGCCTGGTGGACGAATTCGGCGCCGATGTCCTGCGCCTGTGGGTGGCGGGGTCCGACTTTCGGGCGGACGTCCGTGTCTCTCGCGAGCATCTCCGGCAAGTGGGCGAGTTGTACCGCAAGCTGCGCAACACGTTCCGATTCTGCCTCGGCAATCTGGCGGACTACGACCTCGGGGGCACGACCGCGCCGCGCTCGGTGGATGCGCTGGATGCGTGGGCCCTGCGCCGGTTGGCGGAGGTGCTGGGCGAGCTCGACGCGGACTATGCCGCCTTTGACTTCCACGGCGTGGTCCAGACTCTGAACCGGTTCTGCACCGTGGATTTGTCCAGCTTCTACCTGGACGTGGTCAAAGACCGCCTGTACACGTTGGCGTCCGACAGCGCGCTTAGGCGCGGCACGCAGGACACCCTCTGGTGGATCACGTCGGCGTTGGCCCGGGCCATGGCCCCGATCCTCCCGTTCACCGCCGAGGAGGTCTGGGAGGTCCTGCCCGGAGCCGACGGCTCGGTGTTCGCCGCGGTGTGGCCGCGCCTGCCGGCGGGGCTCGACGTGGAGGCCGGGGGGCAGGTGGACGCCGTGCTGGGGATGCGCGAGCCGGCCCAGCAGGCGCTGGAGGCGCTTCGTCAAGCGCGCGTCATCGGCAACTCCCTGGAGGCGGATCTGATGGTGACCGCGCCCGGACCGTTGGCCGAGCGTCTCGCTCCGCTCGCGGCGGCGATGGCCGAATGGCTGCTGGTGGCGCGGGTGGAAGTCCGGCCCGGTGCGGAACTCCGGGTGGAGGCGCAACGCACGACGGGGCAGAAGTGCGCGCGCTGCTGGCGGTACGTGGAGGCGTTGACCGACGACGGCGTCTGTGAACGCTGTCGAGATGTGTTGGCGCTCGGGGCGTCCCGGTTATGACCGCGGTGCCCACGGAGCCGAAGACCGGGGGCTGGTCCCGCTGGGTGGTGCCGGCCCTGGCGCTGGCCGTCTTTGTCGTTGACCGCGTGATCCAGGATTGGCTGGTGGCGCATGTGGCGCCCGGCGCCACCATCGTGGTGTGGGCGCCGGTGGTGAACATCACCTTCCTGGAAAACAGCGGCGCCGCGTTTGGCATGCTGCGCCACATGGACTGGCTGTTTGATCTGGTGGCCGGCTTGGTTCTGGCCGCCGGCAGCGTGTGGATCGCGACCCGACGCACTGTCCGGCCGCTCCTGGGTCTGGGCGTCGGACTGGTGATGGGCGGCGCGGCGGGCAACCTGTGGGACCGTCTGGTCAGCGGCCGGGTGATTGATTACATTCACGTGCGCGGTTTCGCCGTCTTCAACGTGGCCGATTCAGCCATTGTGGTAGGCATGGCCCTCCTCTTGTGGGAAGCGTGGCGGCGTGAAGGACAAGAGCGTTAACGGCACGGTGACCGGGGCGGAAGCCGGGCGGCGACTGGATCGCTGGCTGGCGGACCACTTTTCCGCCTGGTCGCGCACCCGGTGGCAAGCGGCCGTCCGGAGCGGGGCGGTGCGGGTGGACGGGCGTCCCATCCGGCATCCCTCCACACCGCTGGAGGCCGGGCAGACGGTGCAGGCGGAAGCTCCGCGGACGGACGCCGGCCCGATGGCCGTGGTCTACGAAGCGCCGCAGGTCCCCATCGCGGTGCGGTTTCAAGACGATCATCTCTTGGTCGTGGCCAAGCCGCGCGGCATGGTGGTGCATCCGGCGCCCGGCCACGCGCATGAGACGCTGGTCCAGGGGCTCTGGCCCGCCCTGGCCGACGCCGCCGGGGATCCGGTGCGTCCGGGGGTCGTGCATCGGTTGGATCGGGACACCACCGGTCTGCTGATTCTGGCGCGTCATGCCGCGGCACGGATGGCGCTGGCGGGCCTGATTGCCGATCGCGCCGTGGAACGGCGGTACTGGGCCTTGATTCGGGGGCATCTGGAGCCGGCCGCGGGCCGGATCGAGGCGCCGATTGGACGCGATCCCCGACACCGGTTGCGGATGGCCGCCGTCGCCGGCGGACGGCGGGCCGTGACGGGGTATTGGACGCTGGCCACGTGGCCCGGGTACGCCCTGGTGGAGTTGTCGCTGGAGACGGGTCGGACGCACCAGATTCGCGTGCACCTGGCGCATCTGGGTCATCCCGTGGTGGGCGACGGGGTCTACGGGTACGGCGCCGAGCTGGGTTTCACGGGCCAGGCGCTCCACGCCTACCATCTGGCCTTCGTCCATCCGTTTCGCCCGGAGCGCCTGGTATTCTGCGAGCCCGCGCCCGATTGGGATGTGGCTCTGGACCGGCTGGGGCCGCCCAGGCAGGGGGCGCTGCCCGCGGCTATCCGGGATCGGCTCGGCGCGGTAGACTGAGGCCGGGGGAAGGTCATGCCGGCCCGGGACGTGAGGGAGACCACACGGCGCGTATTGGTTTGCCAGGGGTCCGCCTGCCTGCGGCGGGGCGGCGTGGAGGCGCGGCGGCAGTGGGTGCGGGCGGCCCGGGGGCGCGATTGGGCCGTGGTGCCGACCGCGTGTTTGCGGCTTTGTGTCTGGTCGCCCGTCACCGTCATCTACCCGGAGGGCGTCTGGCTCACCCGGATGACCGGAGAGCGCGTGCCCGAGGCCGCCCGGGCGGTCGCCGACGGGCGGGCGGTCGGGATCCCGGGCGGCGTGCAGGCGCGGGCGGTCGAGGCGCCCGTTGAGTAGCGAACGCCGTTGCGCCAGGGCTTGCCGCGACCGCGCGGCTCTGGTATATTACACGACGAAGATCCTGATCCTTTAAATCGGCCCGGTGAGGCCGGCAAGGATAGGCCGACGGTGTGCCCTTCCTTGCGGGAAGGGCAATTTTTATGAGCGCACGGCAGATCATGGATCGGGTGGCGGTGGAACGGGCGCTGCGCCGGATCGCGCATGAGATTGTCGAAAAAAACCGCGGGACGGATGACCTGATGCTGGTGGGCATCGCCCGGCGCGGCGAGCCGCTGGCGAAGCGGCTGGCGATGCTGTTGACCGCGATTGAGGACCGTCCCCAAGCCGTTCCCGCCTTCGGGCTCGACATCGGGCCGTGGCGGGATGACCGGCCCGGTGCTCCCCGCGGGCCCCTGCCGTTCTCGGCCGCCGGCCGGGTGGTGGTGCTGGTGGATGATGTGATTTGGACGGGGCGGTCCGCCCGGGCCGGTCTGGACGCCATCACCGCCACCGGTCGGCCGCGCCGGGTGCAGCTGGCCGTCCTGGTGGACCGCGGCCATCGCGAACTGCCCATCCGTCCGGACTTTGTGGGCAAGAATCTGCCCACGGCCAGCGACGAGCGGGTGCAAGTGCGGCTTAGCGAGGTGGACCCCATGGAGGACGGGGTCTACGTCATGCCGTGGCAGGCGCGGTCGTGACGCGGTGGCGCATCCGCGACGCCTTGGTGGTGGACCCGTTCCGGCGGGTCGTCCGGCGCGAGGATGTCGGAGTGGCGGACGGCCGGGTGGTGCCGCTGGCCCAGGTGGCGGACGCCCCCGAAGCACGGTTCCCCGGTTGCTGGGTGGTGCCGCGGGTGACGGATCTGCATGTGCACCTTCGGGATCCCGGCCAGACCTGGAAGGAGGACTGGCAAAGCGGGACGCGGGCCGCCGCCGCCGGCGGCGTCACCGTGATCGCCGTCATGCCCAACACCGTCCCGGTGGCGGACCAGCCGGCCCTCATCCGGCGGATGCAGGCGCCGGATGCGGGCCGCGCGCCGGTTCACGTCTGGCCCATCGCCGCCGTGACCCGTCGGAGCGGGGGGCGGGAGGCGGCGCCCTGGGCCGCGTTGGCCGAGGCGGGCGCCCGCGCTTTTTCCGATGATGGCCGGCCCGTGTCCGACAGCGGCATCCTGGCCCGGATTCTGTCGTGGTCCCGCGATTCGCGGCGCCCGGTCATCCAGCATCTGGAGGACCTAGCCCTGAGCGCGGGCGGCGTGGCACATGCCGGTCCGGCGGCCGACCGCTGGCGGCTGCCCGGAATTCCGGGGGCGGCCGAAAGCGTGATGGCGTGGCGCGACGTGGCCCTGCTGGACGAAGTGGGCGGGTTCCTGCACTTTGCCCACTGCTCCGTGCCGGGGACGCTGGAGGCCCTGGAGTGGGGACGACGGCGCGGCCTGCACCTGACGGGGGAAGCCGCGCCCCACCACCTGCTGCTCACAGAGGCGGCGCTGTCCGAGTGGCAGGGATCGGCCGTGACCAAAGTCAATCCACCGCTTCGACCGGCGTCATTCCGCGAGGCGTTGCGCGCCGCCGTCGCACGCGGTGTGGTGGACGTGGTCGCCAGTGACCACGCGCCCCACGCGAGGGCGGAAAAGGAACTCCCCTACCGGGAGGCCCCGTTTGGCATCAGCGGTCTGGAGACGCTGGTGGCGGTGACGCTCACGGTGTTGCGGGGGGAGATGGGGCTCGGACCGCTCGAGGCGCTGGGGCCGCTGACCGTGGGGCCGCATCGGGTGATGGGGGAGACGTTCCCGGGATTGGTGCCGGGCGCGCCCGCCGACTTGACGGTCATTAATCCCGACGCGCACTGGACCGTGGATCCGTCCGCGTTTTACTCGCGCGGCCGCAACACGCCGCTGGCCGGTCACACGCTCATCGGGCGGCCGGTGGCGACCATGCTGGCGGGGCGTTTCACCTATCGCGACGGGGAGGTCCTGAGTTGATGAGGCCGGCCAAATTGGTGTTGGAAGACGGCGCCGTGTTCTTCGGGGAGTTGGCCGCGGACGGGGCCGACATGGCGGGCGAGGTGGTGTTCAACACGGCGCTCACCGGCTATCAGGAGGTGATGACGGATCCCTCCTATGCCGGACAGATGGTGGTGCTGACCTACCCCCTGATCGGAAGTTACGGCACCGCGGCGGCGTGGGCGGAGTCGTCGGGGCCCGCGGCCCGGGTCCTCATCGTCCATCGGCTCGAGGCTCCCTCGCATGCGCGCTCGGAGCACCCCCTGGCGCTCTATTGCCGGACGCGCGGGGTCGGATTGCTGACCGGCGTCGACACCCGGGCGCTGACCCGGCATCTGCGCACCGGGGGAACTCGGCGAGGCGCCGTGGTGTCCGTGACCGAGCGTGACGGCGCCGCTTTGGAGCTGGCTCGCCGGGTCAGTCTGGCCGGCATCGTGGACACGGTATCCACGCCCGCGGCCTATGCCGTGGGGCAGCGGGGCCCGCATCTCGCGCTCATCGACTACGGCCTCAAGACCAGCATCATTGACGCCCTACGGGCGCGAGGCGCCCGGCTGACCGTGCTGCCGGCGCGCACGTCGGTGAGCGAGCTGGCGGCGCTCGCGCCCGACGGGGTGGTGCTGTCCAACGGGCCCGGCGATCCGGAGGATTTGGCGGACCGTCTGGATGTCATCCGCTGGGCGATTGCGGAGCGCCCCACCCTGGGCATCTGCCTCGGCCACCAGCTAGTGGCGCTGGCGCTGGGCGGACGGACGTATGCCCTCAAGTTCGGGCATCACGGCTCCAACCATCCGGTCCTGGACTACCGGACCGGCGCCATTCAGATCACGGCCCAGAACCACGGCTACGCGGTGGACGCCGACCGACTGCCGCCACACCTGCAGGTGCGGTTCGTGAATCTGCATGACGGCACGGTAGAGGGCTTGGCCCACACGGAGCGTCCGTTGCTGACCGTGCAGCACCATCCCGAGGCGGCGCCGGGACCGCGCGAAGCCGCGTACGTGTTTGACGAGTTTTTGGACTGGGTGAAAGGGGACACGGGTGCCTAAGCGACAGGATCTGGCTCGCGTTCTGGTCATCGGATCGGGACCGATTGTGATTGGGCAGGCGGCCGAGTTTGACTACGCGGGCACGCAGGCGTGTCGGGCGCTGCGCGAGGAAGGCGTGGAGGTGGTGTTGGTCAACAGCAACCCCGCCACCATCATGACCGACCTGGACGTCGCCGACCGGGTGTATGTGGAGCCGCTGACCGTGTCGTTCTTGGCCAACATTCTGGCCCGCGAGCGACCGGACGGGATTTTGGCCACATTGGGCGGGCAGATGGGGCTGAATCTGGCTCGCGAACTGGACCGAGCGGGGGTGCTGACCGACTTGGGCGTGGAGCTTTTGGGCACGCCGCTCTCCGCCATCGAACAGGCCGAGGACCGCGAGTTGTTCCGCCAGGCCATGCTGGATCTGGGCCAGCCCATCTGTCCGAGCCGCAGCGTGACCACGGTGGAGCAGGCCCTGGCCTTTGCCGAGCAGGTGGGGCTGCCGGTGGTGCTCCGTCCCGCCTACACGCTGGGCGGCACCGGGGGCGGCTTCGCCTACGATGCGCCCGGGGTGGTGAAGGCGGCCGAACGGGCTCTGGCCGCCAGCCCCATCCACCAGACCCTGATCGAGGCATCCATTGCCGGCTGGAAAGAGATCGAATATGAGGTGATGCGCGATCATCTGGGCACGACCATCGTGGTGTGCAACATGGAGAATCTGGACCCGGTCGGCGTGCACACGGGGGATTCCGTGGTGGTGGCGCCCAGCCAGACGCTCTCCGATCCCGATTACCAACGCCTGCGGACGGCGGCGCTCGACATCGTCCGGGCGCTGGATGTCCGCGGAGGCTGCAATGTGCAGTTCGCTCTGCATCCCGAGACCGGCGAGTATCGCGTGATTGAGGTGAACCCGCGGGTGTCCCGGTCCAGCGCCCTGGCGTCCAAGGCCACCGGTTATCCCATCGCCCGGGTGGCGGCCAAGATTGCCCTCGGGCTCAATCTGCACGAGATTCAAAACCCGGTGACGGCCCGGACCACCGCCGCCTTCGAACCGGCGCTGGATTATGTGGTGGTGAAGATACCCCGCTGGCCGTTCGACAAGTTTGACGACGCCGATCGGCGCCTGGGCACCCAAATGAAGGCGACCGGCGAGGTGATGGCCATCGACCGCACCTTTGCCGGGGCGCTGCAGAAGGCCGTCCGCTCGCTCGACATCGGTCGCGACGGCATCATGGGGCCGGAGGAAGAGGGACTGCCGGTCGACGCCCTGTGGCCGGAGGTGGAGGCTCCCACCGACCGGCGGCTGTTCCGCGCGGCGGCATTGATTCGATCCGGGGTGAGCGAGGCGGAATTGTATGCCCGCACCCGCATCGATCCCTGGTTCCTGCGGCAGCTGGCGGAGATTGTGGGCGCCGAAGAGCGCCTCGTGCAAAATCCGGATCGCTTGGAGGCGGAGCTTTTACCGTACAAGCAGCTCGGGTTCTCGGACGCCCGCCTGGCGCGTCTGACCGGCACGGATGAAATGACGGTGCGGCGATGGCGTCGCGAGCGCGGCATCCTGCCCACCTACAAGCTGGTGGATACCTGTGCCGGCGAGTTTGAGGCGGTGACGCCGTACTTTTACAGCTGCTACGAGACCGAGAACGAAGCGCGGCCCCTAGGCCCGAACACCGTGGTGGTATTGGGATCGGGGCCCATTCGCATCGGCCAGGGGATTGAGTTTGACTGCTGCTCCGTGTACGCCTTAGAGGCGCTCCGGCGGCGCGGCTACCGGGCTGTCATGATCAACAGCAACCCGGAGACGGTATCCACCGATTTCAATGTCTCGGATCGGCTCTATTTCGAGCCGCTGACGCTGGAGGACGTGCTGAACGTGGTGGAACTGGAGTCGCCGCGCGCGGTGCTGGTCCAGTTCGGCGGACAGACGGCGGTCAACTTGGCGGGGGCGCTGCATCGCCTGGGGGTGCCGGTGTGGGGAACCGCCGTGCCCGACATGGACGCGGCGGAGGACCGTGAGCAATTTGATCAGCTGTTGACCCGGCTGGCTCTCGCCCGACCGGCGGGCGGCACCGCCCTGTCGCTGGCGGAGGCCGTCGCGCACGCCGAGCGGGTCGGCTATCCGGTGCTGGTGCGGCCCTCGTATGTGCTGGGGGGCCGCGCGATGCGCATCGTCGACGGTCCGGACGATCTGCGGGCTTACATGACGCGGGCCATGGCGGTGGAGCCGGGCAAACCGGTGCTGATTGATCATTACGTGAACGGCATTGAGCTGGAGGTGGACGCGGTCAGCGACGGGCGCACCGTCGTCATTCCGGCCATCTTGGAGCACATTGAACGGGCTGGCATTCACTCCGGCGATTCCGTGGCGGTGCTGCCGCCGGTCACGGCCGACCGAGATCTGCAGCGGCAGGTGGAAGCCATGACCGTGGGCATTGCCCGCGGTCTGGGTGTGATTGGGCACTTGAACATTCAGTTCGTGGCCCAAGGCGGGACGGTGTACGTCATCGAGGCCAACCCGCGCGCCAGCCGGACGGTGCCCTTTGTCATCAAGGCCACCGGGGTGCCCCTGGTGGACCTGGCGGTGGAGGCGATGACGGGAGGCCGTCTGGCGGACCGCGGGTTCGCGACCGGGGTCCTGCCGGCGCCCGCGGCGCACGCCGTGAAAATGCCGGTGTTCTCCTTTGCCAAGCTGCCGCAGGTGGACACCGCGCTGGGGCCGGAGATGAAGTCGACCGGCGAGGTGATGGGCATTGACCGGCTGCTGCCGGCGGCGTTGTACAAGGCGTTTCTGGCCGCGGGCTTTCGTCTGCCCAGCCGCGGGCGGGTCCTGGCCACCATCGCGGATCAGGACAAGGCCGAGGCCGTTCCCATGCTGGCCGAGTTGTCGCGGCTCGGGTTTCAGCTCTGGGCCACCACCGGGACGCTGGCGGCTCTGTCGGCGGCGGGCGTGGCGGCCACGCCCGTCTACCGCCTCTCGGAGCGGCGGCCCCATCTGGTGGACCAGATTCGGGCCGGCCAGTTCGATCTGGTCATCAACACCATCACGCGGGGCGGGACGCAGGAGTCGGAAGGCTTCATCATCCGGCGCGCCGCGGCGGAGGCGGGCGTGTGGTGCCTCACCTCGCTGGACACCTTGACCGCGGCCATCTCCGGGATTAGGGCCCGCAGCCAGTCGCCCTTTACGGTGCGGTCGCTCCACGAATGGCGGGAGGATGACGTGACGCATGTGGCTCTCGGTAGCTGAACGGCGGACCCCCGCGCCGGAGCATGTGGAGCTGCTGATGGAGGCGCCGGATCTGGCCCGGTCGCTTCGACCCGGACAATTCGCCCATGTGCGCACCGACGGCATCCTGCGCCGGCCGCTGTCGTTTTCGCGCGTGGACGGCCAGCGGGTCGGGCTCTTGTTTCGGATCGTCGGCCAGGGCACCGCGTGGCTGGCGGACCGCCGGCCCGGGGATGACGTCGAGGTGTTGGCGCCGCTGGGACGCGGTTTTCCGGATCCGCCGCCGGGACCGCTCTGTCTGGTCGGCGGCGGCGTGGGGGTTCCGCCGCTTCACCTGGGGGCGCAGCGCTGGGCGGACCGGCCAGACGCCCGGGTCATCATCGGCGCCCGGCGAGCGGACGACCTGCTGATGGCCGAGGAGTTCGCGGCGCTGGGGTTCGGCGTGGACCTGACCACGGACGACGGCAGCCGGGGCGAGCCGGGGCGCGTCACGGCGCCCCTGGAGCGCTGGCTCGCCCGTCACCCGGACGGCGCCGTGATGGCCTGCGGGCCGACCGCCATGCTGGCCGCCGTAGCGGCGATGGTGGGACCCTCGCGGCCCTCGTGGTTCGCGTTCGAACAGCGGATGGGCTGCGGGGTGGGCGCCTGTCTCGCCTGCGTCGTCCCGGGCTGGGCGGCCGGCAGTCCGCGCTGGGTGCGCGTGTGCACCGAAGGGCCGGTGTTTGCGCGCGACGAGTTGAACTGGGCAGCGCTGAGCGGGCGGTGAGACCGAGAACCGGCAGCGGGGAGGCGAAGCGGGTGGCGGCCATGAGTCTTGCGGCGCGCGTCGGCCGCGTGATGCTTGAGAATCCGGTGGTGGCGGCCTCGGGAACCTTCGGCTTTGGACCGGAGTATGCGCCCCATGTGGACATGACGAAACTGGGCGGCATCGCCGTCAAGGGCGTCTCGCCGACGCCGTGGCCGGGGAATCCGCCGCCGCGGGTCTGGGAAACGCCGGCGGGCCTGCTCAATTCCATCGGCCTCCAAAATCCGGGGGTGGAACGGTTTGTGGCCGACGACCTGCCGTTTTTGAACCGGGTGGGGATTCCCGTGATTGTCAACATCATCGGGCACACGCCGGAGGAATATGCGGCCGTGGCCCGGCGACTCGACCGCGAAGCGGGCATCGCGGCCCTGGAGGTCAACATCTCGTGTCCGAACATTAAGGAGGGCGGCATGGTCTTTGGCCACGACCCCGGTGCGGCCCGCGAGGTGACGGCCGCCGTGGTCGGGGCGACGCGGCTGCCCGTGTGGGTCAAGCTGTCACCCAACACCGACCGGCTGCTGGCCGTGGCCGAGGCGGCCCGGGAAGGCGGCGCCTCGGCGCTGACGGCCATCAACACCGTCGTGGGCATGGCCATTGACCTGGAACGGCGGCGGCCCGCCTTGGGCGGTGTCACCGGCGGCCTGTCCGGTCCCGCCATCCGGCCGATAGGGGTGCGGGTAGTCTACGAGCTGTACCGGGCCGTCCCCCTGCCCATCGTCGGCATCGGCGGGATCGAGACGGCGCGGGATGCCTTGGAGTACATCTTGGCCGGCGCCCGCGCGGTGATGGTGGGCACGGCGACCTTCGGCCGGCCGGATGCGATGGAGACGATTGTGGCCGCCCTGCCGAGCGCCTTGAAACAACTGGGCTTCGCTTCGCTGGACGAGGCGGTGGGCGCGGCGCACGACAGCAGGAGGGCATGACATGGCACGCGTGTGGGTGGCGTTGGACGTGGCGAGTGCCGCCGAGGCGGAGCATTGGATGGACGTTCTGTCGCCGCACCGGCATTTCAAAGTGGGTTTGGAGCTCTACAGTGTGGCGGGGCCGACGGTCATCCGGCGCTGGACCGGACGGGGCGCGGAGGTGTTCTTGGATCTCAAGCTGCACGACATTCCGCGCACGGTGGGCCGCGCCACCGCCCGCTTGGCCGGGCTGGGAGTCCGACTGCTGACCGTGCATGCGGCGGGAGGACGGGCGATGCTGCGGGAGGCGGTGGGGGCCGCGGGGTCGGGACTGGAGATTGCGGCCGTGACGGTGCTGACCAGCCTGGACGCCAACGCGCTCCAAGAGATCGGAGTGCCCGATCCGGCACGGTGGGCGGAGAGGCTGGCGGAGGTGGCGGTCGACGCCGGTGCCCCCGCCCTGGTCACCTCCGCTTGGGAGGCGGGCTCGCTTCATCGCCGGTGGCCCGCGGTGCGCCTGGTGGTGCCCGGGATCCGACTGACGGGCGATCCGGCGGGGGACCAGGCGCGGGTGGCCACGCCGACGGCGGCGCGACTGGCCGGCGCGACCGACCTGGTGGTGGGACGCTCGGTGCTGGCCGCGCCGGAGCCGCTCCGAACGCTGACCCGCATTGAAGAGGAGGCGTCGACGGATGGCTGAGCCGCAGCACGATTTTCTCCGCGATCTGCGCGAGACCCAGGCGCTTTTGGAAGGCCATTTCCTGCTCACCTCCGGGCGGCACAGCAGCCGGTTTCTGCTGCTGTCCCGGCTCGTGGCCCAGCCGGGACGGCTCCGTCCGTGGTTGGACGTGCTGGCCGAGTTTGGGGGACCGTTGGATCCGACCCACGTGCTGGGTCCGGCCATGGGTGGCGTCATCCTGGCTTGGGCAGTGGCCGAGCGGATGCCGGGCCGACCGGCCGCTCTGTTTGCCGAGAAGCTGCCGGAGGGGGGACTCGGCATCCGGCGCGGCTTTCAGCTCACGAGCGCCAACCGTGTGCTGGTGGTGGAAGACGCGCTCACCACCGGGGGCTCGGTGATGCAGGCAGCGCGGGCGGCGGAGGCCTGGGGGGCGCGCATCGTCGGGGTGGGCACCCTGGTGGACCGAAGGCCGGAGGACGTGCGTCTGCCCTATCCCACCCTCGGTGTGCTGCGCCTGCTCGCGCCGGCCTGGGAAGAAGCCGACTGTCCGCTCTGCGCCGATCACGAGCCGCTGGTTCGCCCCAAGGACCTGTAGCCGAGACCGGGATGCCGCCCCGGACGACGGCCGGCAGCGGGAGAACTGGGGACCTGGCGTTTTTGCTGCAGGTTCGCTACGGACCAACCCGGGGGGATCCGCGTCGTCCGGCGGTCCGGTAGAGCTCGACCGCCCCGAGACGGTGGATCGGGTCCGATGGGGCGCGGAATCCGGTGGGAAGACGGGGCCACGCCCGACCAGCATCCCGAAAGAAAAGCGGCCAAGACCGCCTGCCGATGGGGCGCGGCCGCCGGTCGCGCGTGGCCGTTGGGGACGGACGGGCCGAGGCGCGGGGGACTCTCAGCGCCGGGTGGCCCGGCTATCTGGGCGGATGCCGGGATCCGGCCTTCGAGCCGTACGAGCCGGCCCAAGCGCGGGTCCTGGGCGCGGTGCGGGGCATCCTGCGAGCCGCGTCCGGGCGCTCGGCCGCTGCCGTCACGCAGGGGCGCATCCTGATCATCCGGTTGTGCGGCCTTTTAGTCGCCGCCTCGGCTTTTCGAAATGGCAAGCCCTTCCGATGCCGGACGTCACCGCCATTGACCGGTCCGTCGGCCGCATCATCGCCGGCCGCTTGGGCGGGAAGGCGGTCATCCGTCGTTACGGCCCCTCTTCCACCAGGGTCCGGCTGACCGCCCCGAGCCGTTTTAAGCGCTCGGGATCCGGGGTGACGTACAGGGTCTTTTCCCGCGTATACAGAACTTGCCCGGGTCCGGCGTGCGGCCGCTTGCGGACGAATTTCCGAGCGGTGTAGTCCACGGCCACCTGACTTCCGCGGCCGGCGCGGCTGTAAAAGGCCGCCAATTGAGCGGCGTCCACCACGTCGTCGGGATGAGGCGGGTGCTTGCCGCAGCGCAGCAGGACATGGGATCCGGGATACTGCTTGACATGGAACCAGAGGTCGTCCGGGCGCGCCGTCCGAAACGTGAGGCTTTGATTTTCCTCGGCCGTGCGGCCGACCCAGATTTCCAGGCCGCGGCCGCTCACGAACCGGCGGTAGGGCTGGGCGCGGTGATCGGGGGCGGGCGGGCCCGCGTCCGCCGCGGCTTGGCGCAAGGCCTCGGGGTCGGTGGCGGTCAGCACGCGCTCTAGGCGCGCCGCCAGGTCGGAGCGATCCCGCTCGAGGCGCGGCAACAGACGCTCCAAAGCCGCCTTGGTATGACGGGCCTTTTGATATTGGGCGTAGCTGTAGCGGGCCAGCTCGACCCAGCCCCCCTCCACCGCGTCCCAGGGCAAATCCCATCGCTGACCGGTGGAAGGATCCACCAACTGCGCCGGTTTCCGGTCGTCGCCCAACGGTACCCCGAACGCCAGCGCGGCGTCGCCCAGTGCTCGCCAGCGGTCGGGTTCGGCATGCTCCCGGAGCTGCGCCGTGGCGCGCTCAATCTGCGCCTCCACCTGCTCCAGGCGCCGGGTCAGAGCGACTTCCGCCTGCCGCCGCGCCGCGTCCGCCTGGAGTTGGCGCTGGCGGGCGGTGAAAACATGGGCGAGGGCGGCCGACCACGCCGACTCCTCGTGGCAGTCCGCGTGCCACGGGCGAATCCACAATTCGGGCCGGCCCTGGTACAGTCCCACCTGAGGCTTCCAGGGCGCCGCTTCCCACTCGCGGCAGAGGGACGCCACCTCGCCGGCTGCCAGCCGGCGCGCCCACGGGGGCAAATGGGCCGCCTCCCCGGTGAGACAGGGGTCGGGCACCGCCGGCGGCGGGGCGTAGGGCTGACCCGGAAAGATGACGCGGCCGGGCCGGCCCGGCGGAATGCGGCGGTAGGCATCCACCACGCGGTCATCGGCATCCAGCAGGATGGCGTTGGTCAGATGGCCGGCCAGTTCGAGCACCAAACGCCGGTGCTGCCACCGGCCGACCTCGTCCTGCTGCTCCAGCGACCACACCCAGACGCGTTCCCAGCGAGGCTGCTCCATGGCCGTCACCTGGGCGCCCACGGCGCCGGTCAGCCAGGCGGCGGGCCGGGCGGCGGCGGGACGCCCGGGAAGGCGCCGAATGTGAGCCCAGGCCGGATTCAGCATGACCGCGACCGAGACGGTGTGGGCAGCGGCGGGGGATAGCACGCCGAGAAAGAGGCCGTCGGGGGTTTGGCCGGCCCAAACCAGCCGCCCGCCAACCAACGACGGCTGCAGTTCCCGCGTGACGGCCCGCATGACCAACGCATCAAACGGCATGTCCCATCCCCCGCGGCGAGCATACCACGGCGAGCGCGTCGGGACGGACAACGAACGGTCGGCGGGGATGATTGTTCGCGTCGTCGGCGCCGTCGGGTAGACGATTGTGAAGACCGGTGGGATAATGAACCCGAATTGCTGGAGGGAGCCCATGGACCGCGTAGGCGTTGAGGAGTTCCGGCGTTCGGGCCTGGCAGAAGTGCAGCCGGTCGCGGAGGATGAGTCGGTCGGTCTCGGAGCAGCCATAGGCCGCGTATCCAGCCGGGAGGTGCGAAGCCACCTCCCGTTGCCGTGGTTTCGACGTTCCGCCGTCGACGGCTATGCGCTGCGCGCGGCGGACCGCGACGAGAGGCTGACCGTCGTGGCCAAAGTGACGGCCGGACGGCCGACGGCCCGTCGCCTGGGGCCTGGTGAAGCCATTGAAATCACCACCGGGGCGCCGATGCCCGACGGGGCGGATGCGGTGGCCTTGGTCGAGGAGTCGGAGCGCGACGGGTCGTATGTTCGCGTCCGGGAAGCCGTGAGCCCGGGAGCCCATGTGTCGCCGGTGGGCGAGGACTTCCAGGTGGATCAGGTGCTGTTGGCGCCCAATCAGCGCATCACCCCGGTGACGGTGGCGGCCTTGGCCAGCCAAGGACATGAGACGGTCCGGGTGTGGCGGCGTCCCCGCGTGCTGGTCGTCTCCACCGGGGACGAGCTGCAGCCGTTGGGCGCCACCCTGGCGCCGGGCCAGGTGTATGACGTGAACGGAGCCGTTCTGGAGGCCATGGTGCGCACTGCGGGCGGGGACCCGGTCCGGGCCGGGGTGTGGGAAGACCGCTACGACATCGTCCGGGCGGGGATGGCGGCCGTGCAGGCGCGCGACGACTGGGACATTCTGGTGACCTCCGGGGGGACGGGGGCCAGCATTCCGGTGTTTCAAGGCCGAGACGTGCGCGAGCTGCACGACCTGTTGCCGGCCGTCGCCCAGGAACTGGGCACGCTGATTCATCACGGCATTCGCATGAGTCCCGGCCGGCCCACGGCGCTGGCGCGGCTCGGAGGCCGGCCGGCGTTCCTGTTGCCGGGCTGGCCCTATGCCGTGCTGGTGCATTTCGAGATGCTGGTGGAGCCGGCCATTCGGCGCGCCGCCCATCTGCCGCCCAAACGGCGAATTCCGGTCGCCGCGCGGTTGCGCGATAGGTTGCAGCCGATGCCCGGGTTCACCTGGGTCATTCAGGTCCGTTTGCACGCGGTCGCCGGCGAGCCCCCGTGGGCGGAGCCCCTGCTGCCGCCGCCCCCGCCCTCCGCCTCTCGGGTCATGACGCAGATGCTGGCGGCGGACGGCTACATCATCGTGGAGGCGGAGACGGAGCTGCCGAAGGGCCATCCGGTTACGGTCTTCGTCGACCCGCTCCGTCATCAGGAGGGAGAATCATGAGCCAGGGCGCCCGTCACGAGACCCACGAACCCGGCGGCCTAGCGGGCGTGTGGAGCCGACTGCCGGCCCAGCGTTTTGTCGAACGCCCCAACTACATATGGTACGTCGTGGCCACGGTCTGCGTCGGCGCCTTCATGGCGGCCGTGGACGCCAGCATTGTCAACGTGGCCATTCCATCCCTGCAGGATTATTTTCACGCGACGGCCGCCGACGCCAGTTGGGTGCTGATCGCCTACCTGCTCACGCTGGCCAGCTTGGTCACCGCGCTGGGCCGCTGGGCCGACATGGTGGGCCGGCGGCCCTTGTACACCCTGGGGTTTTTAGTCTTCATCATCGGCTCCGCCTTGTGCGGCGCGGCCCTGTCGCTGCCGATGCTGATCGTCTCGCGGGTCCTGCAGGCGGCCGGCGCGGCCATGCTGCAGGCCAACTCCGTGGCCATCATCACGGCGACGGTGCCGGCCAATGTGCGCGGCAAAGCCATCGGGTTCCAGGGCTCGGCGCAAGCGGTGGGACTGAGCATCGGACCGGCGGTGGGCGGGGCCCTGATTGCCCTGTTCGGCTGGCGGGCCATCTTTTACGTGAATGTGCCGGTCGGCATCATCGGGACGCTGTTGGGCGCGCTGCTGCTGCCGCGGGATCGGATCCGGGCGGAACGGCAGCCGTTCGACTGGTACGGCATGCTGCTGTTTGCGCCCATCCTGGTGGCCATCATGCTGGCCATGACCGAGGGGCCCGCGTGGGGTTGGGCCTCTCCCCCGATTTTAGGCATGTTTGCGGCGGCGATCGTGTTGATGCTGGGCTTCTGGTGGCGCGAGCACCGATACCCGCACCCGATGATCAATTTGGACCTGTTCAAGATCAAGGTCATGACCATCGGCAATATTACCGGGTTGTTGTCGTACGCCGCCATGTTCGGCACGCTGGTCCTGATGCCGTATTTCCTCAAACGCGTGTCGCACATGCCCGAGTCGGAGATTGGCTTGCTGCTGACGCCGGTGCCGGTGGCGATGACGGTCTTGGCCCCAATTGCCGGCCATCTGGCTGACCGCTACGGGTCGCGGCTGCTCACGACCGGAGGCATGGCGATCACGGGGGTGGGGTGTCTGCTGTTGGGGCTGACCGCCAATGCCCATGTGTCCCTGGTGGCTCTGGTGGTGGAGCTGGGCCTGGTGGGAGCCGGGCTGGGTCTGTTCACGCCTCCGAACAACTCGTCGGTGATGGGCGCGGCGCCCAAAGAGCACCTGGGCCTGTCGGGCGGTATCCTGAACATGGCGCGGTCGTTGGGCATGAGTTGGGGCACGGCGTTTGCGCTCACGCTGATGAGCGCCTCGCTGTTGGCGGCCGGCGCCACCAGCTCCTTCGCGCCGGTCTCGGACTGGGTGACGGCGATTCGCTTCAGCTTCATGGGGTTGGTGGTGCTGAGCGCGATTGCGGCGGCTCTCTCGGCTAGCCGGTCCTCCTCGACACCCGGCAGCCATTCGGAGATGCATCCGCTGGAGTTGGCGTGAAACGAAGGGTGGAGGCCTGGCGACAAGCCTCGTTCGCCCAGCGGGAGGCATATAAATGTGGACTGTGGTGTATATAGCGTCCAGTCTGCCGATGGCCGAGCGCTTGAAGGCCCTGCTGGAACGGGATGGCTTGCTGGCGCAGCTCCGTCCCCTCGAGGTGGATGAGGCTGGCCGGGGGAGTGTCGAAGTGCTGGTCCCCGAAGCGGAGGCGGAGGAGGCCCAGGAACTGCTGACCGCACATTTGGGCGGGATGGCATGACCGGACGCCGGACCAAGGTTGTGGCCACGGTGGGCCCGGCCTGTCGCGATCCCGCCGTGCTGCTGCGGGTCATTCAGGCCGGCGCGGACGTGCTGCGCCTCAACCTGTCGCACGGGGAGGCCGACGAGCATCGGGCGGTCTTGGAAGCCGTGGTCGATCTGGAAGCACGCTACGGCGTCAGCCCCGGCGTGATGATGGATACGGGCGGTCCCGAGATCCGGGTGCAGGGAGTCGGGCCGAGCGGGCTTCCGCTGACGGCCGGACAGGAGGTCCGCATTGGGCACGGCGCCGCCGCCACCTTTGCCGTCAGCGACGCGGGCTTTGTCACCGCGCTGACGGCCGGAGCCAAAGTCCTGCTGGACGACGGAGAACTGGTGCTCACGGTGACGGAGGCCGGTGACCCGGTCCGCTGCCGCGTGGATGTGGGCGGCCTGCTCCTGAACCACAAGAAGCTTTCGTGTCCGGGCGTGCGCCTCGGCCTGCCGCTCTTGACGGAGCGCGACCTGGCCCTGTTGGACATGGGCCGGGCGATCCGCCTGGACTGGGTCGCGGCGTCCTTCGTCCACGACGCGGCCGACGTTTTTCAGGTCAAGCGCGCGCTGGAGGAGATGGGCGCGGACGTCCCGGTGATGGCTAAAATTGAGAGCCGGGCCGGGGTGGACAACCTGGAAGAGATTGTGCGCGTCGCCGACGGCATCATGGTGGCGCGCGGGGATCTCGGCGTGGAGCTGGCCGTGGAGCAGCTGCCCTGGTGGCAAAAACGCATCATCCAGGTGGCCAACCAGGCCGGCAAACCGGTGGTCACCGCCACGGAAATGCTGGAATCCATGGTGGAGCACGGCCGGCCCACGCGCGCCGAAGTGACGGACGTGGCCAATGCGATCTGGGATGGGACGGACGCCGTCATGCTGTCGGCGGAGACGGCGGCCGGACGCTACCCGGTGGAGGCGGTGGCGACCATGGCCCGGATCGCCGCCGAGGCGGACGCCCGGCGTCTTCGGGGGCTTGAGGGACGCGGGGGTGAGCGGTTGACGGTGACGGCGGCCGTCAGCCATGCCACCGTCACCGCCGCCGCCGACCTGGAGGCGACGGCCATCATCGCCGCCACCGAATCGGGCCACACCGCCGCGGCGGTGGCCCGCCTGCGCCCCGCCGTGCCGGTGGTGGCGGTCACTCCGCATGCCGCGGTGGCTCGCCGTCTGCGTGTGGTGTGGGGCGTTTTTCCGCATGTGATGCCCGCCGCGCGGGGTACGGACGAGATGATTGAGCGGGCGCTCGCCGTGGCCATGGATGCGGAGCGCATTCATCCCGGCGACCTGGTGGTGGTCGTGGCGGGGGTGCCCACCGGGCAGCCGGGCACGACCAACTTGGTGCGGGTGGTGACAGTGGGGCAGGCGATTCTGCGCGGGCAGGGCATGGGATTGGAGCGTGCGGCCACAGGCGCGGTGCTGGTGGTGGACGATGTGCGGGCGGTGAGTCCCCGGCAGGCGGCGGGCAAGATCTTGGTGGCGCGGGCCACCGATCGGGAGTGGGTGCCGCTGATGGAGCAGGCCGCCGGACTGGTCGTCGAGGAAGGCGGGCTCACCAGTCACGCCGCCATCGTGGGCCTGTCTCTGGGCAAGCCCACCATTGTCGGCGCGCTGGACGCGACGCGGCGCTTGAGCACCGGGCAAATCGTGACGGTCGACGCGCGTCGGGGGCTGGTGTATCAGGGGGCGGCGCGGGTCTGAGGCGAGAGGCGGGACGGCCGGCCGCGGCCGGCCGGTGGAGAGAGCGGAGGACGCCGATGCGTGTGTTTTGGAACGACCGGTTTGTGGACGAGGCGGACGTGCGGATATCGTTTGACGACCGAGGGTTTCTCTTTGCGGACGGCGTGTACGAAGTCATCCGCCTCTACCACGGCCGGCCCTACCGGCTGGCGGCGCATCTCGACCGCCTGGAGCGAAGCCAGCGGGGCATCTTGCTGGAGCCGGTGGAACGTCGTCGGCTCGAGGACGCCGTGGCGGATCTGGCCGCTCGCGAAGGTCGGGAAGCGCCCGACAGCATCATCTACATCGAGATTACCCGGGGGGCGTCGCCGCGGGCCCACAGCTTTCCCGACCCGCCGGTCCCTCCCACGGTGGTGGCTTGGTGCCGCGCCGTCGTGCCGCCGGCCCCGGAGCGCGTTCGGGACGGCATTGCCGTCGTCACGGTGCCGGATGACCGGTGGGCGCAGTGCTGGATCAAGACGGTCAATCTGGTGGCGAACGTGGTGGCCAAGGAGCGGGCGCGGCGGGCCGGGGCGGAGGATGCGCTGTTTGTGCGCGACGGCATGGTGCTGGAAGGCACCGCCAGCAACCTGTTCATCGTGGAGGGCGGCGTCCTGCGGACGGCGCCCGTGACCAACTACATCCTGCCCGGCGTCACCCGCGCCGCCCTGCTGGACTTGGCGGCGTCGGTCGGGCTGGACGTGCGCCTGGAGCCGTTTCGGATCGAGGAACTGATGGCCGCGGACGAGGTGTTTTTGTCCGGCACGACCACCGAAGTGCTGCCCATCGCCGTGGTGGACGGGCGGCGCATCAGCGACGGCCTGGGCCCGGCGGCCCGCCGTTTGGGGGACGCGCTGCGCGCGGACGCCGGTCTGCCGCCGCGCGAGGTGGCCGCCCGAGCATGATCGAGGTGGTGCTGGTGCACCCGGAGATCCCGCCCAACACCGGCAACATCGCGCGCACCTGCGCCGCCACCGGAAGCCGGCTGCATTTGGTGGAGCCGCTCGGCTTTCAAATCAGCGATCGCTACCTGAAGCGGGCCGGCGTGGACTACTGGCACCTGGTGGAGGTGATGGTGCATCCCTCCTGGGCGGCCCTGCCGGCTGACCTGAAGGATCCCGACCGCCTGCATCTGTTCACCGCCCGGGGAGGAGTGCGTTGGGATGTGGCGGAGTACGGGGCGGATCCGGTCCTGGTGTTTGGCCGGGAGTCCACGGGCCTCCCCGGCGAACTCTTGGACGCCCACCCCCAGGCTTGGCGCCGCATCCCGATGCGCCCGGGCGTCCGTTCGCTGAACCTCTCCAACGCGGCCTGTCTGGCCGTGTACCAGGCGTGGGGTCGGCAGGGGTATGCCGGCGCCGGGGAGTAGAGCCGCCCCGGCCCGGGGATGGGGGCGGACCTGCGGCCGTATACTGCAGGGAAACCGAGGAGGCGGGTGAGCCGGGTGGCGATCGTGATCGTGAGCGGCATGATCTTGATCGTCCTCTCGGCGGATTATTTCACCAACGGCGTGGAATGGTTGGGGCGCGGCCTGGGGTTGCGGCAGAATGCGGTCGGGACCCTGCTGGCCGCCATGGGCACGGCGCTGCCGGAGACCCTGGTGCCGGTGGTGGCGGTCCTCAGCGGGACAGCCCGCAGTCGTGTCGCCATCGGCATCGGCGCCATCCTGGGCGCGCCGTTTATGCTGTCGACGCTGGGATTCTTCATCCTCGGACTGGGCACGTGGTGGGTGAGACGCCACTCCGCGGTGTCCGCCCGGGTGCCGAGCACGCTTCCGCGCGACTTGACCTTTTTCCTAGGCGCCATGTCGCTGGCTCTGTTGGCGGGATTTCTGCCGCCGGCCGTCAAGCCGGTGGTGGGCGGCGGACTGGTGGTGGCGTATTTCCTCTTTGCCCGCCAGGTGTTGGCGGCCGGCCGGGGCGCCGACGAGGCGGAGCCTTCGGCGCCGCTCCATCTCTGGCACGGCGCGGCGCCGCCGTTGGCGGTGGTCGTGGGCCAGGTGGGCATGGCGCTCCTCGGCCTGGTCATCGGGGCCCATTATTTTGTCGACGCCTTAATCGAGCTGGCCCGGGCGTCGGGACTCAACGGGTTTGTGCTCTCCGTGCTGCTGACACCGGTGGCCACGGAACTCCCGGAAGTCCTCAACTCCATCATCTGGCTGCGCCGGAGCCGCGACACGCTGGCGTTCGGCAATGTCACCGGCGCCATGGCCTTTCAAGCCTGCCTGGTGCCGGCACTGGGCATGTGGCTTACGCCCTGGCGGCTGCAAGGCTCGGAACTGGCGGTGGGAGCGGTGAGCCTGGCGGCTGCGGTCTGGGTGCTGTGGCGCACGCGACGCGCTCCTACGCCCGGTTCGCTCATGCTGGCGGGGCTGGCCTATGCGGCGCTCGGGGGAGTGTTTTGGTTCGGCGCTCGGTAGGAAAGGCAGATGGGGGCGCCGGTTTGGTTGACCCTGAACAGCGTGAACTTTATGATGGGGGTGGTTGAAGGCGCCGGACCGGTCGTGGTCAAGCCGTCAAAGCGGCTCCGGACCGTCCGTGCGGCAGCAGACGTTTTCGACACCTCTGGATGCGGAGGCCGTGGACAGCATGTGGACACGTCTAGTCAGATGGGTTGACGAGCGATTGATGGTCACGCCGCTCTGGCGGGACATCGCCGACCACCCGGTCCCGGACCATGTGAACCCCAGCGAGCACGTGAAGGCGTTCGTGTACTGTTTCGGCGGCGTGACGTTCCTGCTGTTGATTGCGCAGTTCGTCACCGGGATGTTTTTGGCGATGTACTACGTGCCCGATCTCATCAACTCCTACACGTCCACCAACTACATCATTCACCATGTCATCTTCGGATCCGAAGTGCTGGCGATGCACAACTGGGGCTCTTCCCTCATCATCATCATGGTGACGCTGCACATGCTGCGCATCTACTGGATGGGGGCGTACCGCAAACCCCGGGAGCTCAACTGGATTGTCGGCGCGACCCTGATGCTTTTGGTCCTGGGCTTCGGATTCACCGGCTACCTCCTGCCCTGGGACGAAAAGGCCTATTTCGCGACGCAGGTCGGCGTCAACTTCGTCAAGTACGTTCCGTACATCGGCAACTGGCTCTTTTTGGTCGTCACCGGCGGCTCCAAGATTGGAGCGGCCACCCTGGCCCGGTTCTTTGCCGTGCACGTCCTCTTCCTGCCGGCTCTCCTGCTGTCCTTCCTGGGCCTGCACTTCCTCATGATCCGGCGCAACGGCATCACCGGACCATATTAAGGCGAGAGGAGCTCGACGGTGGACGAATTGCACGAGCACAAGGCCAAAGAATATCAGTCCAAGGGCGTCGTGCCCTTCTGGCCCGAGCACTTTCTGAAGGAAATGGTTGTGGGGCTGGTGGCCGTGTTGGTGCTGGCCATCTTCGCGCACTTCACGCCGGCCCCCATCGGCCCGCCGGCCGACCCCGGCGACTGGGCGTTTCAGCCGGCGCCCGACTGGTACTTCTACTGGGTCCAGAGCTTCTTTGACGTGGGCGGCTATTACTGGAGCGTGCTGGGGCTCACCAGTCTCGACTGGCTCCTCATGTTTGCGATTCCGGTGCTCGGGGTCCTGGTGTTCTTGGGCGTGCCCTTCATCGACCGCTATCCGGAGCGGCGTCTGCTCAAGCGGCCGTTGATGCTGGGCATCATGTTGACCGGGTTCGCGTTCTTCGGGTACTTCACCGCCAACGGGGTGTATGCCCACGCGCAGCTGAACGCCCGCGAACCGATGGCCATCTACACCTCATCCTGCGCCGTCTGTCATCAACTCGGCAATCTGGGCAACAAGACCGGGGTGGTGGACGAGAACGGGACCTACATTTATCCCGCCCCGCTCACCTATGTGGGAGAGATTCTCACGCCGGCACAGATTGAAAAGCAGCTGGTGGACCCGGTCGGGGGGATGCCGAACCTCCATCTGCCGCCCGCGGCCATCACCTACATGGTCAGTTTCCTCTCGCAGCAGCGATGAGCGCCAGCGACACCCAAAGCGGCCGTGCGCGGCCGCTTTTTTGGTGCGTTCGGACACACTGCCAGCAGGAGGTGCGCCGTGTCTGCAGGAAGTGGGTCGGGCCGCGTCAAACGCGCGCCAACGCCCGAAGAGCTCTTTCGCCAAGCCTTGAAAGAAGAGGTGGCGCAGAGTCTCGGGTTATGGGATAAAGTGGAGCAGATGGGCTGGGGCGGCTTGACCGCCAAAGAAAGCGGGCGGGTGGGCGCGGTG
>DAHVOH010000359.1 GCA_027318915.1 Clostridiales bacterium | reverse complement strand
CCTCGATCTGGCCACCGGGGAGGTCCTCGGGCTGGTGCGGGCGCGGCATCGGAGTGCCGAATTCATCGAGTTCCTCCAGGCGTTGGACGCCCACTATGCGGAGGATCTCAAGATCCAGATCGTGCTGGACAACCATTCGGCCCACACCTCCCGCGAGACCCAGGCCTACTTGGCCACGCGGCCCAACCGCTTCGAGTTCGTATTCACCCCGAAGCACGGCTCCTGGCTGAACCTGGTGGAGATGTTCTTTGCCAAGCTGACCAAGCAGTTTCTCCGGCATCTCCGCGTGGCCTCCATCGCGGAGTTCGACGCCCGGCTGCTCCAGTACCTGGACCAGGTGAATCAGGATCCGGTACCGTTCCGCCGGGCGGTCCGCGTGGCCCATAACGGCCCCGTCGCGACCGACGCCCCATCCAGGGCGACGGCGTTACCGGCCCCCTCGGCCAGCACCAACCGGTCCCGCTTGCGGTCGGTCAGTCGAACACGGTACGGCCCCACCGATCCTTCGTCGCCCAAGGG
>DAHVOH010000358.1 GCA_027318915.1 Clostridiales bacterium | reverse complement strand
AACCTGTTCCCGGCCGGATTCAACAACCTCAATCCGGCCTTCCACCCGCTGTGCGTGCAGGCCCTGCAGGCCGCCGTCGAACGCCTGCGCCCGCGCGCGGCGCGCGTGCTGCTGATACCGGAGAACCATACCCGCAACACCTTCTATTGGGAAAACATCGGCGCGCTCGTCATGCTCCTGGAGCGCGCCGGCTACGAGGTTCGCGTCGGATCGCTGTTGGCGGACAACACGGTGCCGGCGCACGTGACCCTGGCGAGCGGGCGCGTAATCCCCGTGGCGCCGGTCACTCGTAGCGGGGACCGCGTCGGTGTCCCGGACTTCAACCCCTGTCTTGTACTTTTAAACAACGACCTGTCCTCGGGCCCGCCGGCGATCCTGCAAGGCCTCGCCCAGCCGGTCATGCCGCCGCTGTCGCTTGGCTGGTGGAATCGCCTCAAATCCGACCATTTTACTCAATACCGGGAGCTCGCCATCGAGTTTGGGGCCCTAAACGACATAGACCCCTGGCTCATAGACCCG
>DAHVOH010000357.1 GCA_027318915.1 Clostridiales bacterium | reverse complement strand
TTCCCTTCGACCTTGACACGCTTTATTGTTTCTTCCGAAAGCGAGAGAAGATGAGCGCTATTAACAAGCGCCATGTGCGTCAACGCCTGGGGGAAATTTCCCAGTTGACGTCGCCCACGCGTATCGTATTCCTCCGCCAGCAGTCCGAGATCGTTGCGCAACGCAAGCAACCGCTCGAACAATGCCTCACCTTCAGCACGGCGCCCCATCAACACGAGGCTATCGGCAAGCCAGAACGAGCAGGGCAAGAATGTGCCTTCACTGGACGATAGCCCATCCAAAGCGGCCGCCGTGGAATAGCGCCGCACCAATCCGTCGACAACGAGGTGGCGTTGGATTGCCTCGACGGTACCACATACCCGTGGGTCGTCCGGCGGCAGAAAGCCCACCTGGGGAATTAACAGGAGACTCGCATCGAGGTACGGCGTGCCGTAGGACTGCACAAAGGTGTTGTTTTGGGCATCATAACCGGCCGTACAGACCTGTGCGTGAATGGCATCCCGTATCTCCCGCCAACGGG
>DAHVOH010000356.1 GCA_027318915.1 Clostridiales bacterium | reverse complement strand
CGATGGCTTGTTGAACGCGGGCGGCGCCGGGACCGACACCACCGGTCTCATGGGGATGCTCGTGGCCGCGCTCGTGATGCTGATCGCGATCATCTGGGCCCTCGATATTGCCGGCCTGTCCGCGGGCGCCGCCGTGGCCATGCGCATCGCCTTCTATATCCCGCGCCTCATGGCAGCGCTCCTGATACTCACCGCCGGTCTGTATTTCGCGCGCTTCGTGGCGCAATCGGTGACGATGTATGGGAATGGTCTGGGGCTTGCCGATGCCCCGCTGCTCGGGCGGCTGATGCGCTCGGTTGTGATCGCGTTCGTGGTGCTCATGGTGTTGGATGAGCTCCACATAGGTCAGGGGCTCATACGCGACACATTTCTCATCATTCTCGGCGGGGTGACGCTGGCGGCGGCCTTGGCCTTTGGTCTCGGCGGCCGGCGCTGGGCGGCGCATGTCCTGGAGCGTGATTGGCCGCGCGAGCACCCACAGGGTATCGGCGAAGGGACGGGCCGACGGTGAGGGCGGCGCGA
>DAHVOH010000355.1 GCA_027318915.1 Clostridiales bacterium | reverse complement strand
CAGTGTTCGGCAGGAAGCCTGCCATGGTCCAGGCCGGGCAGCCGGCCGTCACCCACAAAGCCACGATTTGGTACAGCATGGTGCGCAACCCCGCGGCGTGAGTCTTACACCACTGCGGCAAATCGCGGTGCCGGTATTGCCGGCGGTCGGCGAACAGCGGGTCCGGCGCGGACAGCCGGACGTACACGGAGCGCCGGAGCAGCTCTTCCTGCAACTCCGCGGCATTGGCCGTCATGTACATGGTGAGCCCCTGCGGCGGCAGCATGGTCGCGTTGCGGCCAAGCTTGCGCACGCGGGTCTCGCGCGGCGAAGTGAGAAGCCGCGCGAGGAACGGGCTTTCGAGTCGGTTCGCCACGTTGTCGAGCAGCACGAGCGGGCGGCCATCGGCGAAGGCCGAGCCCAGCTCTTTCTCGAACTTCTCCTCGTTGTCCATGATGCCGCCCAGTTCATAAGCGCCACCCCACACGGCAGCCAGCGACTTGGCCAGGGTGGACTTGCCCGCCTGCGGCTGTGGCGCATCGACG
>DAHVOH010000354.1 GCA_027318915.1 Clostridiales bacterium | reverse complement strand
GTTCCTCCTGCGCAAGGGTCGGAGTTGCGCCCGTTCCCGCCGGCTGGTCGCTGGACCTGCCCACCGTCACACTCGCCGCGCCGGTCATCGTCCCCGCCTCCCGTCCGCTTCGGGCGCCTCCCGCGGCCAGTGCTCACGCAACCCAACGCCGGCGATGATCTCGCCGCTGATGCCGACGATCGCCACCTTGGCCGCGAGCACCATGCCGCTCTGCGCTTCGAGCACCAGGCCTGCCAGCACCGTCGCCTCGCCTCTGACCTGGACGGCGGCGGAGAGGTCACGAAGCATCACGATCCAGGTCGACGCGTCCTCGGGCATCCTCCGAGTATGCGCCGCCCACGACCAGGATGCCGGGCGGCGGGGGATGCCGGGCGGCGGGGGATGCCGGGCGGCGGGGCGCCCCGCGGGACCGTCAGCCCCGAGCGTCCCCGCCCGCCCAGTCGTCCTCGAACAGGGGACCGGGATGGCGCGGAAGCGTGAAGCCGCTGTCGAACTCGGCCGTGCAGGCGTCGACGATCTCGCGGTC
>DAHVOH010000353.1 GCA_027318915.1 Clostridiales bacterium | reverse complement strand
TGGGGTGACTCGGCCTATCAGGGCCAGACCGATGTTCTCCGGCAACACGCCCCCAAGGCCCGCGACCTCACCAACCGCCGCTATCGGTACAAAGGTGTGGTACGCGTCACCCGAGTACGCCGAGGCGCTGCGTTTTCGTGGCGCCGCGCTGGCCCGTCGATTAATGTTCGTTAATGGCGCAAGTCAGCCTCTGAAGGCACCATGATGCACAACCTTCCGCTCTAGAGGGACACTCTGTCAGCATGCTGGCTCCGCGCCCTTGAGCTTGTACGTTCGGCATCAATGGCACATGGCTGAGGGATCTGGTTAGCCAGGAGGCTCGAAGTCGAAGGTTAATCGCGCCGGCGACTACGTGCGTGCCAGTATCGCAACGCCCGACAATGTCGCCGCGATAGAGGCATGGCGCGAGGCGCACCGTGCGGTCCTCAATACGTTCCAAAAAATTCTGCACAACCGGACGCGAGACACGGACTGTGAATGAAGCTACCGTCGTTCCCAATCTCTTCGACGAACTAGATGAGGACTA
>DAHVOH010000352.1 GCA_027318915.1 Clostridiales bacterium | reverse complement strand
TCGATGGGACGTGTCTGTTCGAGCATGCCGATCCGCGGCGCGGCTACCATCCGGAAGGGCGATCCAACCTCTTCAACTATGGCCGCCATGAGGTGCGTTCGATCCTGGTCTCGAGCGCGATGTACTGGCTGGACAAGTTCCATATCGACGGCCTGCGCGTCGACGGCGTGGCCTCCATGCTCTACCGCGATTACGCGCGCGCCCCGGGCGAGTGGATAGCGAACGCCGGGGGTGGCCGCGAAGACGAGGAGGCGATCGGGTTTTTGCAGGAATTAAACGAGGCCGTGTACCGCGTGGCCGCAGGTGTCGCGCCCGACCTACGCCGGGGGCCTGGGTTTTGGCTATAAATGGAACATGGGCTGGATGCACGACACCCTGGAATATATGGAAAGGGATCCGATCTACCGCAAGTACCATCAGGGGCAGCTCACGTTTGGCCTGTGGTATGCGTTTTCGGAAAACTTCGTGCTGCCGTTGTCGCATGATGAGGTCGTTTACGGCAAGGGCTCGCTGATCGTCAAGATGCCG
>DAHVOH010000351.1 GCA_027318915.1 Clostridiales bacterium | reverse complement strand
ATGTCGAACAGGTTGCTCTGGTGCGGTGGAAGCGCCCGGTCGCCGATGCAGTCCACTAGCACGAAGGTGTCGTAGCCCTCCTGCACTGCATCGACCACGGTCGCGCGCACGCATCCCGACGTCGTCGCACCGGCCACCAGGACGGTGTCGACCCCGTGCGCGGCGAGCAGCGAGCGCAGCGAGGTGCCGAAGAAGGCGGAGGCGCCGACCTTGGCGATCACCGGCTCGGTGTCAAGACGCCCGAGGTCGGGGTCGACCTCGGTCAACGGGCTGCCCTCGACGAGCACCCGCAGCGAGGGGACCTTGCGTACCCAGGCCGCGGTATCGAGCGCCGCCTGGGGAAAGGCGATCGTGGTGTAAACGACCAGCACCTGCCTGCGTCGCGCCTCCTCCACCAGATCGGCGGTCCGCCGAACCACGTCGGGCATCGCCGAGCCCAGCGGGGAGGCCGGGTCGGTGAAACCGCGGCACAGGTCGACGACGACGAGGGCGGGCACCCGCCCGAGGCGGGCCCGACCGGTGAAGCCGGC
>DAHVOH010000350.1 GCA_027318915.1 Clostridiales bacterium | reverse complement strand
TCAGCAATGGATCGATGAAGGCGGGCTGCATGGGCGCGCGACGGCCACTGTGGGCCTGTGCGAAATCCACAGACGGTTCTGCGAACTGCTGCCCGATGACCTCCTGTGGGTTGAGGAGCCCGATACGGGCGAGCGCCTGCGCGTCGTGCCGGGCAGGCTTCGCAATCGGGATGTGAAAGTCGGCCGGCATATCCCTATCAGCCCCGGTGCGCTGCCGCGCTTCCTTGAGAGGTTCGAAAAGGCGTATGGCGATCTTGGTACGTCAGAAATGATTCTTGCGGCGGCGTCGGCGCATCACCGTTTGCTCTGGATTCACCCATTCTTAGACGGCAATGGCCGTGTGGCCCGGCTGATGTCCTATGCGATGCTGCTGGATACCCTCGACACTGGGGGCATCTGGTCGATTGCGCGCGGCCTTGCCGGTAATTCGCGCTCCTACAAGGACCATCTTGCGGCCTGCGACATGCCGCGCCGCAATGACCTTGATGGACGGGGTAATCTCACCGAAGAAGCCCTTGCCGCATTCACCGA